>NZ_CP030850.1:2862692-3180769 GCF_003325355.1 Runella rosea | reverse complement strand
AATCCCCCATTTCGGGGTGCGAATAAAAGGGGTTTTTTTGCCCAAGTAGCCTTCCAGAGCGGCAATGGCATTGTGCAGTGATAGCCCCATAATGACGGTTAGAAAAAAGGGTAATTGCCACACAAACTGCCCGAAGGTCTTGTGACGGTAATGCGTGGTGCCGTAGAAGCCCAACAGCATTAAGAAACTCAGTTGAAATATTCTAAAAATACCAAAAAGATAATCGTATTTGGGTTCAAAAGCCGTAATCGCTAAAATGGGGACGCTCAGCAGTGCCATAACAAAGACCGCCAAAAAAACGCCGCTGTTGAGCAGGTGAAACGCCGCATAAACTTTCGTCGAAAATTTTACGGTGGTGCTTTGTAATACTTTTTTGAGGTTTTTGCGTGCGCATTCGGCCGCGCCTTTCATCCAGCGGTATTGCTGAGATTTGAGGGCGGGCATGGTGGCAGGAAGTTCGGCAGGTGTTTCTACATTTTCGAGGTAGACAAACTGCCAACCACGCAATTGGGCGCGGTAGCTTAAATCAAGGTCTTCGGTTAGGGTTTGGGCCGACCAACCGCCAGCATCCAGAATACAGCTTTTGCGCCACACGCCCGCCGTTCCGTTAAAATTGATGAAATGTCCAGCCGCATTGCGTCCGCCTTGCTCCACAATAAAATGCCCGTCTAGCCCGAATGCCTGCAATTGAGTGATGAGCGAATACGATTCGTTGAGGTGCACCCAGCGCGTTTGGACTACTCCAACGTGCGTGTTTTCAAAATGAGGAATTGTGGTTGTCAGGAAATCAGGATTGGGAATGAAGTCAGCGTCAAAAATGGCGATGAATTCACCCCTGGCGGTTGTAAGCCCGTATGCCAATGCCCCTGCCTTGAAACCATCGCGGTTTCTGCGTCGAATGTGTTGAATATCAAACCCTTGTACTTGGTAGAAATGTACTTTTTGGGCAATTATGGAGACGGTGTCGTCGGTGGAGTCATCCAGAATTTGAATTTCGAGACGGTTTTTGGGATACTCAAAAAGACAAACCGCGTCGATGAGCCGTTCTACTACATATAATTCATTGTAAATGGGAAGCTGAACAGTAACGAGCGGAAATTCGAAGGATAGAGGTGTGATGTTCGATGGTGGATTTCCGTTTTCTGTTCTCTTCTTTTGCCAATAATTCCATACCAGACTCAATTGCGCACAGCTGTACGAAAATAAAATGAGCGTAGGAACCAAGTATAGTATGATAACAATAACTTCCATAAAATCTAACCACTGACCACCCGTCGGTTTTCCCGACTAAAACGGAAGTTTAACGCCCGTTTGAATCATGTTTGTACTACATTTGGCCACTATTTTACCTTCCAAATTATTGATTCGGGCTTCGCAATGAATTACGTTTTTGCCCGCACGAACCACGTGCGCGTGTGCAGTTAGAACATCGCCGATACGGGCTGCGTTCAAAAAATCACAATTAAGGTTGACCGATGTGTAGCCGTATTCGCGGCCCAGCCCAAAAACCATCATGCCCACGAGGTCGTCCATAATGGCCGCCGCTGCTCCGCCGTGAAGCGTACCGAGGGGATTGGTCATGTCTTGTCGTACGGTTACTTCAACGGTCATGGTGCCGTGTTGAACGTCTTTTAGTGTACCGTTGAGCCAACGCCCTAACGGCGAAGGGCTTTGAATTAAATTATTGCCTATTTGTGAACGAAAAAAGTCTAAACGTGGATTGTTTTCAGTGCTCATTTGTTTCTTGATTTTCAGAGAATTGGGGCGCAAATATAGGCATTAGACCTGAGATAAATACCCAACATACTTGCCCGCCAAAACTTCGCGGTCAAAATTTTCTTTTGCGTAGCGATAGCCGTTTAGGCCGTGTTGATTGACCAAATCTGGATTTTCCAGATACATAAGGATTTTCTGGGCAAAATCAGCTGGATTTTCGGGCTCTACGTACACTCCTGCCTGTGCTTCTTCCACCAATTGGCGCGAGACCCCGTCGATGGCCATCAAAATGGGCTTTTTGCAGGCCATATAATCAAACGTCTTGTTGGAATAAACGGTTTTGAAGGTATCCACTTTTTTGAGCACTGAAGCCCCAGCATCGGAGGCCAAAATGTAGTTAAATACTTCCTTTTTGGGTACAGAATTGATAAAACGGACATTAGAAAGTTGTCGTTTCTGGGCTTCGGCCATCAGGTCTTTTTTCATCATGCCGTCGCCGATGAGCAAGAACAAAACGTTGGTGTCTTTGAGCAATTCGGCCGTATCCAATACCTGTACCAAATGATTGGCTACACCGTGTGCCCCTACGTAGGTTACGACAAATTTTCCCGTCAAGCCGTGTTCTTTTCTAAATTTGGTAACGTCGAATGAAGTCAATAATTCGTCCGAAAGAGAAAAGTCGGCGGCGTTTGGAATGAAGATGATTTTAGAGGAAGGAACCCCTTTTTTTGTTAGTAATTTTTCCCGAAAAGCAGGTGTCAATACGTTGATTAACTCGGCTTTACGATAAATAAATTTTTCAAACCAATAGGCGAATTTAATCAAAATGCCGCTCGTGAGCACTCCCGTGTCAATGGCCGATTCGGGCCAAAGGTCACGGATTTCAAACACAAAGGGGGTGCGTTTCAATACTGAAAGCACGTAGGCCGTAATACCCACAAAGAGGGGAGGAGAAGTAACGACAATGACATCATAGTTGCCTTTGGCGTACCAGATACCGCCCCAAATGCTCGAAAAAGTAAAGGAAAAATACGCCCAAAGACGACCAAAGAAGCTCTTGTTGTAGGACTCGGATACGTGGCAACGAATAACCTGCACGCCATCCTGATTGGTTTCGTATAAAAAATACTTCCCCCTGTATTTGGCCGGACGATGTCCCATGTAATGCACCATGCCTGCCAGCACGGTTACTTGATGCCCCGCCGACTGCCAAAAGCGGCTCATTTCGTTCCAGCGCGACCCGCCGCCGTCGTTGTCTTCCAGAAAATATTGATGTATCAGTAAAATTCTCATTGGTGACGCGAAGATAATCAGCCCGGTAGGTTTTTGGCTATCAATTTTAATACATTTGCATTTCTCAACCCTTTTTTAGCCTCTTATGTCGACTCAACCGACTTTTGCACCTAAAACTGTACAGGAAATCAAGCCCGCTCGTCGAGGGCCTTTGTTGGATACTGGCTCGCATATTGCGGTGGTGGGAGCGGGCGCTTTCGGTGGCTGGACGGCCCTTTGGCTGCTTTGGTCGGGTTTTCGTGTTACGTTGATTGATGCTTGGGGCCCAGGAAATTCGCGGGCCAGTTCGGGCGATGAAACACGCGTTATCCGCTCTACTTACGGAGCCAACGAAACCTATTTTAACCTTAACGTGCGGGCGATTTCGCTTTGGCGTGAACAGCAGCAACGCTGGAATAAGTCGTTGTTTTTTAATTCAGGGGTACTGTGGTTTTGTTATGAAGATGCGCCCGAAATGATTGAGGCAACGCAGCCTTTTATGAAAAAACACGGGATGGATTATACATATTTTACGCCCAAAGAAGCAGCAAAACGCTATCCTCACATCAACACAAACGATCTGAATCACTTGGTTTTAGACCCGTATGGCGGGTATCTCAAAGCACGCGAAAGTTGTCAGGCGGTCAATGAAGTATTTGTACGGGGCGGAGGAACGTACCTCAATAAATTGGCAAAACCCAATCCGTTGGTCAACGGACGGCTGGAATCATTAACCCTTTCTGACGGAACGCATTTGAAAGCTGATGCCTACCTTTTTGCGTGTGGGCCGTGGTTAGGGAAATTATTTCCTGAAATTTTAGGCGAAATCATTACTTGTACCAAGCAAGAAGCCTATTACTTAGGTGTTCCAGCGGGCTATACCCATCTGTTTGATTCTATGCCCGCGTGGATTGATTTGGACGGAGAAGATTTTTATTATGGCATTCCGGGCAATGCGTACCGTGGGTTCAAGATAGGGGTGGATAAACGAGGTGAATCTTTTGACCCAACCTCTGGAGAACGTATTTTTAATGAAAACGTATTGGCAAAGGCGCGGGCTTTCATGGCTCATCGCTTTCCAGCTTTGCAAAACGCACCGTTGGTCGAGAGCCGGGTTTGTCCGTACGAAAACTCACCTGATGGCAATTTTATCTTGGATACGCACCCTGAAGCCGACAATTGCTGGTTTTTGGGCGGCGGTTCGGGGCACGGGTTCAAACATGGGCCCGCATTGGGTGAATTGGCCGCGGAAGTCATCAGTGGCAAACGCGATTTGGAAGAATTATTCAGAATGAGGTAGAAAAACAATGAACGAACATCATGAATGGATGCGTCGGGCCATTGAAGTGGCGCGCGCGGGAATGGAAAGCGGTAAGGGTGGGCCTTTCGGTGCGGTGATTGTCCGCAATGGAGAATTGGTCGCAGAAGGCTGTAATCAGGTCACGTCTACCAACGACCCGACCGCTCACGCTGAAGTCACGGCGATTCGGGTGGCGTGTCAAAAAGTAAGGGACTTTAAGTTGGATGATTGCATTATTTATACCTCTTGTGAGCCGTGTCCCATGTGTTTGGGGGCGATTTATTGGGCGGGTATCAAGAAGATTTACTACGCTTGCACCAAAGAAGATGCAGCCGACGCTCATTTCAACGATGCGTTTATTTATCGGGAATTGGATACGCCCAAATCAGAACGGCAGCTTCCACTAGAATGCTGCCTGCGCGAAGAAGCCCTGAAAGTGTTTGAGGCTTGGCAGCGGAAACAGGATAAAATTGCGTACTGATGCCGTCACGCAAAGGCGCGGAGGAGCATAAGGAAAACTCCGCGACTATGAGTGAGAAACTCCGCTAAAAATTAAGCGGGTCGAGATTTTTGAAGTGACCGTTGAGCTTGATGCGCTCTTTGGTTTTTTCCATTTCAGCCATGACGGGGATGACCTTATTGAGGTGACGCAGCAAAAAACGTTGGCGCTCGGTTTCGGAATCAATCGTTAGCACCTGATATTCTTCCTCCTGCGAAAGCCCCACTTTGTGCGCTATCTGATACGAAAAAGGAAATACTGCGCTGTCAAAATCAACTTGCGTTTGAAGAATCGTATACAATCGGTCGAGTTGCAATAAAAGTTCGGAAATCACTCCTTCGGGCGATTCGCTCTCTTCCACAAACGTAACTTTACCGCCCGAATAAAGTTTATCAGGAACAGGATTTTGGAACGTCAACACGCGAAATGCCCGTATTCCTCTGGTTTTGATGTCCATTCGCCCGTCGTCGTAGCGTTTAGACACGTTCACAATCTTCATTTCGGTATCGTAGCCAGGCAGCTTATTGTTGATAAAGGCGGGAATCCCAAACGTTTTTCGTTCGTCGATGCACTCATTAATCAATTGCTGATACCGGGGTTCGAAAATGTGCAAATTGAGGTTTTCGGTAGGATATGCTACCAGATTTAAAGGAAAAAAAGGGAGAAAACTTTCCATACGAGTAAGTCCTCAACAGTGAGTAGTGAGCAACCAAAGGCGGGATTTTGCTTTTAGTTACTTCGGATTAATAACTTCTTTTTCAACGCTGACGCCCATGCTCAGAATTTCGGGTAGCGGATCCTGACGCATGTATTGGCGGATTTTGAACGTATATTTTCCTTTGCGCGGAAAACGGTAGCTTTTGAGGGCCAGTACTTTATGGTCAAATAAGTCTCCCAATCCATCGCCCAAAGGTTTTCCGCTTTTTTCGTCCATCAAAATTAATTCATTCAACGCTTCGTTAATGATTTTGTTTTTGTCGTTAAGTAAAAAACGCTTTACATATAGGTTATAGTATGGGTACGCAATGCTGTTGCGCACCAGATAATATACGTTATAGGTTTGGGTCGTGTCGGTGATTTCAAACGTAAACGCAGGCTCGTTTTTGACGTACCACTGCCCATCTTCAATATCTTCGTGGTCTTTATAGACCGAATTGGAATCACAGCTCCCTGCCATAACAAGCAGTGATAAAAACAAGAAATAAGCAGACGTTTTTGCGGCAAGGCGGCGAAACAAATCCATAGTGTATGGTACTGGTTTAAAAAATTATCCTAAAATCTTAATTTTTCGGCGAATCTTCAAAGGTATGGAATCGCGCTCTACGACCAAAATTCCCAAAAAGTATACTAAGCATAACGCCAGATGGTAGGCAAATGATACCCACACATTGGAGATTGTTATCCACGAAGAAAGATAGACTAATACCGCCGCGCTGCCGATGTAACCCAACGCCGACCCGAGTTGGTAAGGCACAGGGTAATATTTTTCACCCAGCCAATAACACATTCCACACATAACCACGCTCGACGCCAAAAATGCCCACGCACAACCCATGTAACCCATGGTTGGAATCAGTAGAATATTGAGCACTACGGTCAAAATCGCGCCTACGGTAGTGATGAGTGTACCGAATTGAGTCTTATCGGTGAGCTTGAACCAAAAGGCCAAATTGTAATAAATGCCCAAAAACAGGTTGGCTAACAACAAAATCGGAACAACAGAAAGTCCCACGCGGTAGGCTTTGGACAACATATAATGCCCGATAATATCCACGTTTAAGCTAACGCCCACCCACAATACTACGCACACGATGACAAACCATTTCATGACAGAAGCTAAAAGATTAGGGGCGTTTTTGTCCTCGGCCTGCGAGAAAAAGAACGGATCGGCGGCGTATTTGAAAGATTGCACAGCCAACGACATAAACACCGAGAGTTTGTAACAACTGCCATAAATACCGAGGGCATCTTCTGACGTTAGATTTGGATAAAAACCCGCAGGAAGCAAATGACGCAAAAACCAACGGTCGGCCATTTGATTGACGGTGCCCGCCAAGCCCAAAATCAGGATAGGATATGCATAGACCCACATCTCGTTGAAAAGCGGGCCTTTCCAAGTGATTTTAAAACCTTTAAATGTATCGCGAAGTAAAAACAGAAAACAAGCGTTGGCAATCAAATTGGCGATGAAAATATACCCCGGCCCGATTGCTGGGCGGTATAAAAATGCACCCAACCACTGCAATGATGGTAGGTATTTTCCCAGCGCAATGTCCCGACAAATCAGTAGAAAAAAGACGTTGAGCAAGACATTGATGATGATGTTTATAATCTTGATTTTAACGAATTGTTTGGCCTTTTTCTCCAATCGCAACCGCGCAAATGGAATGGCAACAATGGCGTCGATGGCCACGATGAGCGCTAAATAAATAATGTTGCTTGACTCACCTGGATAGTCGAGCGCCTCACTTATTTGCGGTGCCAAAACAATCAAAGCCCCCGAAAAAACGATGCTTACCAACGCAATGGCGGTAAGGGCTTGGTTAAAATAATCCTGACGGTGCTGAGGAGAGCGGTTGGCAAAACGAAAAAAGGCCGTTTCCATACCGAAAGTATACACCACATTGAACAACGCTACCCAACTGTACAATTCGGTATTGGACGACAGCTCTCCCGGACGTAGAAAAACGTAGGTATGAAGCGGCACCAAAAACCAATAGATAACCCTGCCCAGTATGCTGCTTACCCCATAAAGTGCCGTTTCGCTGGCTAATTTTTTAAGAACACTCATGCGTTAAATTGATAGTCGACGAAAAGTAATCCGTCATAAACCGGGAATCAAAGATAGAGGGCTTTTGCGGTGTGGAAAAATTGATTTTAAATTTTTGCCAATTAAAAGGAACTCATCAATGCTTTATTGTGCTTAATTTTAAATCGTAAAAGTAAATTTTAAATCCTAGCTGCGGCAAACTGCCCGCAAATCAGATATATGCCAACTCTCTTAGATTTTGTCGGAAATACGCCTCTGGTGGAACTGACACGCATGAATCCCAATCCAAAAGTAAAAATATACGGTAAACTGGAAGGGCATAACCCCGGTGGCAGCGTGAAGGACCGGGCCGCGTACAGCATGATCAAAGGGGCAGTAGAGCGCGGTGAAATACAGCCCGGTATGAAGTTGATCGAGGCCACGAGCGGTAATACCGGTATTGCGTTGGCGATGATTGCACGCCTGTACGGCATTGAAATTGAATTGTCTATGCCAAAGAACTCCACGCGTGAGCGTGTGTTGACAATGGAAGCGTTTGCAGCTACGGTGACATTGACTGAAACCATCGAATCAGCCCGCGATTATGCCGACGAGAAGGTGGCCGAAGGTGGATACCTGATGCTTAATCAGTTTGCCAATCCTGACAATTATATGGCGCATTACCGCACCACCGGTCCGGAGATTTGGCGGGATACCGAGGGGCAAATCACGCATTTTGTGTCATCAATGGGAACTACTGGGACCATCATGGGAACGTCCATGTATTTGAAAGAGCAAAATCCCCATATCCAAATTGTGGGTTGCCAACCTACTGATGGCTCCAGTATTCCGGGCATTCGGAAGTGGCCGATCGAGTATTTGCCCAAGATTTTTGACCCTTCGCGCGTGGACCGGGTGATGGAAGTGTCGCAGGCCGAAGCCACGCAACGGGCGCGTGAGTTGGCCCGTACCGAAGGTATTTTTTCGGGAATGAGCAGTGGCGGGGCGGCTCATTCGGCCATTCAGCTGGCTCAGGAATTGGAAGAAGGCGTTATTGTCTTCATCGTCTGTGACCGTGGTGACCGGTATCTGTCGAGTGAATTGTTTGGATAAAATACCGCAGTCGCGCGACTGCGTTCACTGCTTCTTAATGAATGCGATCAAATCGGCCATTTCCTGAAGGCTAATGGCGTGTTCGAGGCCGTTGGGCATGATGGATTGCTCCGCTTTCTGTATCTTGGCAATGTCTTTTTTCTGAATCACGCTGAGGGTGCCGCCCATTTCGCGGATGGATACGTTGTTGGTGTTTTCCTGAGCGATAATGCCCGCCAGGGCGCTGCCGTTTTTGAGTTCAAGCGTCCAGAAATCGTACATATCGGCAATCGAATTGTTGGGATTGATGATTTCGGTCAATACCGATTGGGCATTTCGGCTGCGTAAAGTAGACAGGTCTGGGCCAAAATTTACGCCTTTTACACCTTCAATTTGATGGCAGGTTGCGCAGTTGTTTTCAAATACTGCCCGACCTTTTGGCTGACTGCCCTTTAGATCCAGCGCGGCCATATATTTCTGCAAAACCGCTTTTCGGTCTTCGTTGACCGACAGTACCTTCCGTGCGTATGCCCGAATATCGACATCGTAGTAATTCATCAACCGAACCATTTGCGGCCAACTCACCACCGACTTTTCGACTTCCTTGGTTTCGATCGCTTTCAGTAATATGTTTATCCTTTCCGGTTTTGACAAAAATACACTCACCGCTTCTTTTTTCAATGCAGGAGAAAAGTCCTTCATTTCGTTCAGCAAAAACCGACAGGTTTGCACATCAGCGGTTTTCCCCAAAGCTCTCAACGCCGCCAACTGAACCGCTTCAGGCTCTTTTTGGTTTAACGCCTGTTGGAAAATAGGTTTCATTTCATCTGAATTCAGCATTGACAGAAACGCAACGGCTTGGGCAAGGAAGGCATCGGCTTTACTCCCCTGCAACGCAAGTGAGGAAGGGGTTTTGAGTGCAGCCTTGGCTTGTGCAATTTTCTCGTCCACTAATTTGCCTTTGGGTAAACCGCTGATTTCAAGTACCTTCAATGATGCCGTGCAAAGTTCGGGAGAGGCCGTTGGGGAAAAGTGAGCCAAGAGTTTCTCTTTTTGGGGTTCGGATAACAAAACCGTTCCCTTCCCTTTTTGAAATTGCCAACGTTTGGCGATGCCGTTGAGCGCGGCGGCCTTCCACGTTTCCGGGTTGGGAGTTTCGGACATGATTTTTTGCATCATTTCCGAAAATACCGCTTTGTTTTCTCCGCCAGCAATGGTTGCGGCTACATTGGCAATGAACTCGCTCGTTTCGGGAGTTGGTTTGTTGGTAAATTCGGCAATGGACAAGTCAAAAATTTGATTTTCTTTTCCCGCAAAGGAAGCAATGCCGGCAAGTCCCGCCCAACGGTCGTGCATGTCCCGTTGCAAAATAGCCAAACGGGCTTTTTCTGACTCGGCTGTTTTGACCAAGCCCAGCGTATTGAGTAACTGAAACCGTACTTTAGCATTTTCGTCATTTTGCAGGGCGAGCAATTCGTTGATTAGTTCTTTCCCAAAAGCTGCATTCAGATACCGTTCCGCTACCCGAATGCCGTTTTCGCGTACACCCGCCGTTTCGTTTTTAAGGGCCTGCACAATGTCTTCTTTTTCAATGGCCTGTACGCCATCCAGCAGCCAGAGAGCATGAGCCTTTGCTTCGGGGAGCTTACTTTTTTTCAGTAATGCGTGCAATGCTGGAACTGCCTCTTTCGCCTGGCGATGCAGCAGCAACCGTTGTGCTGTGCGACGATACCAACTGTTTTCATGGTCGAGCAAGGCGACCAGTTCGGGGGATGATCTTTTGGAGAGATTCAATTTCCCCAACCAATTCATCGGTAGCCCTTTGTTGGGGACGATGCGGTAAATACGCCCTTTGTCGGTGCCGTTGTACAACGCGCCCGATTGCGTAATTTCGTCCGACATCCATTCGGGGTGTTCTACAATTTGGCGGTAATAATCAATGACATACAGCGCGCCATCGGGCCCGACGTAAAAATTAACGGGCCGAAACCAAGCATCTTTTGACGCCAAAAACTCCGATTTTTCATTCAAACGACTCGCTGTAAAACTAGCACCTGCGTCACGCAAAACATCGGCATGGACAAGGTTATGTACCGGTTCGGCAATGAACGTCACGTTATTGAATTTCTCCCCAAACGCCCCACCTCCGTACCACGTAATGCCACAGGAAGACGTAATGACGCCGACGTCGGTCAGCAGTTGGTGATTGGGGGTTTCGGTAATGGGATAAATTTCGGCCGCCTCGCCGTGGTCGGAAATGTTTTGTGTGGCGTTGGGCACTAGCAACGCGGAATTGTTTCTCAGGTAGGTATTTGCCAACACTTCATGGTAAATGTGGTTAGCATTGCTTGTGTAAAAATGATGCCCCCACGCGTCCATGCTGTGCCCGTATTGGGTGCGGCCTGAGAGTTCTTCGAGTTCGTAGCTGTCGGGTTTGAAGCGCACCGCCTTCCCGTTGGCATTGGGCGCTAAACGTGCGGCTGACAGTTTATCGGGAAAGATAATGTCGGTACCTTTGTCACCGAATTCTTTCTTAAAAACAAAGGGCGTCACCGCGCCTTCGTGGCCGAGGTAGATCCAGTTGTCCAGCTCAAAACGCGGCGTATTGAGATTATGTTGGGGATTGGACAGCGCAAATCCCGTAAGCATTTTTTGGCGAATATCGGCTTTGCCGTCGTTGTTGGTGTCTTCCAAATAAAGCACATCGGGCGCATCCGTGACGATGAACCCATTTTTCCAACGCATGATGCCCGTCGGCAGGGTCAACTTATCGGCAAAAATGATGCTTTTGTCGGGGTAGCCGTCGTTGTCAGTATCTTTCAGGAGTTTCACCTTTCCTGAGCCGCTCACATCTAGCGGATAGCCGTGCATTTCCACCACGTACATATCCCCGTTTTCGTCCACTTCCATCGCCACCGGGTCGGCAATGAGTGGCTCGGCCGCAACCATTTCTACGGTAAAACCCTCCATCACGCGCAGCGATTCGAGCGCTTTTTGGTGCTCGGGCGAAAGTTTTGGAGGAGTGGTCGGCTGAAACGAAAAAATCGTCAGCAAACAGACAAGCGCAACATAACGCATGATGCAAGAGGTTTTTTTATTAATTAGCTTAAAATGAATAATGAGTATCGAACTCATTTTCTTTTTTCCTGAACATACTTAGCAACCGTTCCGATGGGAGCAATCCACACACCGTTGGCGGGATTTTGGGCGTATTCGCACAGCTTCCTCAACATCGCAACGCGGGCAGTTTGATTACCTGATTCGCCCACTTCGTGCCCCGCCAAAACGACCCAATGCCCCGTTTTCTTGGCATTTTCGATGATGGGGAGAATTTGTTCAAACTCTTTGCCGTCCATTTCCATGCCCGTCAGTTGGGCCATGTCGCAAAACGTAGGGTCGTTTGGGCCTTCGTCGAGCCAGCCTCGTCCTACTGAAAACAATTCAGCAATGAGCGGAATATAGCTTTTGGTATTTACACCACGCCCCACAAATGTTTGCCCGCAAGGGTACGCAAATACCCTCGGCGTGATGCCCAATTGCTCTTCGAGGGCTTTGTTGGTGCGAATCAACTCACTTTTCATCTTATCGAGGGTGTACTCTTCAAGGGCTTTGGGTTTGGCCCACGGGAAATTTCCGCTGCACGGATGTTGTTCGGTGTGGTTGCCGATTTCGTGGCCGTTGGCAATGGCCTGCTTCCACGCGTCAAGGCGTTTGCTCACGCTCGATGTCAGCACAAAGAAGGTGGCTTTTACGCCGTATTCATCAAACAGCTTGGTTCCCACATCCACCTGACTCAAACGTGCATCGTCAAAGCTGAGACTGAGCGCCACGCGTTTGCCTTCAGGCCAAAAAGCGGGAGTGGCAGGAGGCGTTTGTGCCGCGCTTAAATGGGTTATTGTCAGTAAGATAACAAACGAAAGTAGATAAGATAGGCTTTTCATGAAGAAAGAAAGTATGCTTTCTTAGAAAAGAGGAGAAGTCGAGAAATTACTTAGTTTTGGGGGTGAAATGTTGATGTGGGGAAGATAATGCCAAGAATAAAATTACCAACGGTGCGACGATTCGCTTTTGGCAACAGGAAAACCATCCCATCGAACTGATAAGTAATAAATTTATTGACCAAAAATTGGCCTATATCCACGAAAATTCTGTAAAGGCAAGATTGGTAGATGAGCCATGGGAATACAGATATTCTTCCGCACGAGATTATATGAACAATCAAAAAGGGCTTTTAGAGGTAGAATTGATATGAAATTTACGGACATTTTTTTGCGTCTGCAGCTTTGTAGGCCGTCATAGACGGCTGTTTATATTTAGTACGCAGTGTTCCCTGAACACTACGCACAACGGTGGTAGAGCCGTTACAAACGGCTTTTTATGTTCAGTACGCAGTGTTTAAAGAACACTACGCACAACGAGTGGAATACTAAACCATAATTAAGAAAATGAAGAAGTATATTATCATTATTATTGGAGTCATTATAGCTGTTGTTGTAATAATTGAGCTAACAATTAACTTAATAGGCGTTAATAATACCCCTGATTTAGATGAACAGCTTTATGAAATAGTCTCAAAAAATGAAGATTTATCAAAGCAAATGGGAGTATTTAGAGCAAGTAATGTTGAAGTAAGTAATTTTGTAGATATAGAGAAAGACACTATAACTTTTAACGCTATTTTCTCTGGCAGTAATGCAAAGTTATTTTTCAAGGGAAAAATAAAAAAAAACGAGGATAACTGGAAGATATTATCGCTGTTTATTATTAAAAATGACAATGATAGTGTTCTTATTCCAAGACCATAGGGTGTGACTAACCTTGAAAAAATAGTTACTATGTATTTATTAAGTTCCCCGTTGTACACAATGTTCAAAGAACACAACGCAAAACGGGGGATTTCACAAAAACTTAAAACTCGCCTATCTTCTACATACTTATCTTTAGAATTGTATTAAAAACATAAACGCTATGAAACGACGACAATTTTTGAGCGCAGCAACCACACTACCCCTATTGACCCTTGCGGCATGTGAGAAAAACTTCCCATCTGATCCCACTATCGTGACCGGGAAGGTAACAGATGAAAACAATTTGCCCATGGAAGGGGTAGAATTTCTTTTCTCCGGAAATGCCAGAAGGGGTCTTTCTGTCATCAATACTTTTAGTACTAGAGAGATATCTAATACGTTGGGTAGTTATACTCTATCATATGTTATACCTTCTACTACCGATCAGGCAGAGTTAAAAATAGTAGGTATTTTTAGTATATCTCCAAATCATAGTATGTGGATTTTACAAAATGGAATTTATGAAGAGTTAGGAAATCCCATAAATATTCAAAGAAGTGAATATGGGAAAATAAACACATTTAATTTTCAAATCCGGAAGAAATAATATCCTTCAGGAAGAAGCCTAGCCCATGGTCTGTGGCTTCCCAAACTCTTTACCCTTATTATCGAAAAAGAAAGAATTACTTTCTGCTCGCTTTAAGCCGTTTTTGGTGTTATCACCGCACGGGCGGCCCCGCAACAACCACACTTTCTGCTCGCTTTCACAGTCAAAACTGCAAAAATATCCTATCTGAATACAAGTGCATTCTCCGAAATTTATATCATCGTCAATCGACTTAGCATCAAATAAAAAATAAGTTGTTGGTGATAACACCAACAAAGGCATCGAAACTGTCATTGCTACAACTCTACCGTTGCGTTACAACATTCCAAACACAGGCGTTTTTACTTTCGTACTGCGCCTCTGCGTATTTTCCTGTCTCTTTGACTTGTGCTTGTTGGACTTTTTGCCGCCTACGGTTTCGTCCGCTTCCACTACACCTTGGTCTGTATCCTCCCTAAACTATGTATCCATCATTTTTATTAGCGAGTTAACTACTTCAAACGGTTTAGAGACACAGCCCAAGGATTAAGATTAAAAGCACTTCTTCCCCACATACAAAAAAAGCAGCCAAAAATAAATTTCAGCTGCCGGTATAAAATCATTCTGAACGAATCTTTCTAGACACTAATCATCGCCATTGTCGCTGCTTGTACTTGTGGGGGCTTTGATGATACCGCGTTCGGAATTGCGTATAAAATTTACAATTTCGTCGCGCTCGGCGGAGGGAGCCAATTCCAACTCGATGTGCTCCAGGGCTTCGGTATTGTTGAAGCCGCGCAGATAAATGTAGCGATATACTTCCTGAATTCCGTTGATCTGCTCGTTGCTGAAACCGCCCGCCATCATGTGTGGGCACTGATCTTCACAAACTGCCGCACCGAGCTCGAACCCGCAATAATGGCCCAGTCGATCATGTGGGTGGATGGCCATTTTGGGGTTTTTCAAAAACAACCGCAAACTCGTTTTATCTCTTGTGCTCTGAACAATAGGTAAACTTATCCAATGGTTGCCCTGCTTTCGCATGACCCATTGGATAAGTTAAGTCCCATTCAAAGTTTTTGAATTGATTATAATTATTGTGAGGAAGGCGAGAGATTTTCAATAATTATAAGTACTTCATATAAGTAGCCAAATCTTTATCCCCGCGACCAGATAGGTTAATCACAACCGTTTCGTTAGGGGCCGCTTTCAGGTAAGGCAATACTGCCAAGGCGTGGGCACTTTCAAGCGCAGGAATGATTCCTTCCAACTTGGAAAGCTCCATGGCAGAAGCGATGGATTCGTCGTCGGTAATGGCATAAAACAACGCACGGTGGCTATCGTGTAAATGCGCGTGCATTGGCCCAATGCCTGGATAGTCCAACCCTGCCGAAATAGAATGCGGCTCTACCACCTGTCCGTCTTCGGTTTGCATCAGGATGCTTTTGCTGCCGTGTAAAACGCCAATTTTGCCCAAAAACGTGGTAGCTGCCGACAAGCCCGACGTGATTCCGTGCCCACCTGCTTCGGCGGCAACGAGTTTTACGGACTCATCATCCAAGAAATGATAAAAAGCGCCTGCGGCGTTAGACCCGCCTCCCACGCACGCAATGACGTAATCGGGGAGTTCGGAGCCTGTTTTTTCAAGCAATTGTTTTTTGATTTCTTCCGAGATAACAGACTGAAAGCGCGCCACCATGTCGGGATAAGGGTGGGGACCTACCACTGAGCCGATGATGTAGTGGGTATCGGTAGGATTGTTGATCCAGTGACGCATGGCCTCGTTGGTGGCATCTTTGAGGGTTTTGGAACCGCTGCTTGCGGGACGAACCTCCGCGCCGAGCATCTTCATGCGGGCCACGTTGGGTGCCTGACGCTGAATGTCGATTTCGCCCATGTACACGATGCACTCCATGCCCATCAGCGCGCACACGGTGGCTGTGGCTACGCCGTGTTGACCAGCGCCCGTTTCGGCCACGATTTTCTGCTTACCGAGCCGCTTTGCGAGCAGGATTTGCCCAATGGTATTATTGATTTTGTGCGCCCCTGTATGGCAAAGGTCTTCGCGTTTGAGATAAATGGTGGTGTTGTATTTATCGGAAAGGCGCTGTGCTAAATAGAGTGGCGTTGGGCGGCCTACATAGTCGCGGAGGAGCCCTTGAAATTCCTCCTGGAAGTCGGGTTGGGCGATGATTTTTAGGTAATTATCGCGAAGTTCTTCAACGTTTGGGTACAGCATTTCGGGGATGTAGGCGCCACCGAATTGTCCGTAGTATCCGCGTTCATTGACTTGATAGGCGGATTGATTTTGTAGTGCGGTCATGTGTGCGAATAGTGCTTGGCTCAACTCGCGGGAGCTGAACGTTATTCAAAAGTATGTTTACGCTTCTATTTCTTCCTCTTCTTCAATCGGGCGAATCAACTCAAACAGTTGGCGCAGGGCGTCAATATCTTTCACCGCAGGAGCTGTTTCAAATTTGCTGTTTACATCCAAACCATAGATTTTCGCCTTTAATTCATTGATTTGAACGATATTTTCCAAAGAAAGTCCACCGCTTAGGAAAAAAGGGCGGTCGTTGTCGTAACGATTCAAAATACTCCAGTCAAACGTGATTCCGTTGCCGCCTGGATTGGCTCCTTTGGCGTCAAAAAGGAAGTAGTCACAATGGGGCTTATAGTTATTAAGCATTGCAAAATTAAAGTCCGATTCGATTGAAAACGCCTTGATGATATTGACGCCGCGCATTTTGATGGTACGGCAAAAATCGGGGGTTTCGTGGCCGTGGAGCTGCACGTACTGCAAATCATATTTTTTTGCCATCCGAAGAATATAGTCCGGGTTTGCATTGACAAAAACACCTACTTTTTTGATGGGTTTTGGAATACTTTTTATGAATTCCTCGTCGAGGTTTTCCCCCACAAAGCGGGGCGATTTATCATAAAAAATGAATCCGATAAAATCAGGCTTCAATTCCACTAATTCAGCCAAGTTGGCCGTGTCCCGCATTCCACACACTTTAATTTTCATCATCCGGCTAGTCGGTTAGTTATTGATTACTTGTGAGTTGAAAGCGGCCAATCAGCTCTTTCAACGCCAATCCGGGGTTTTCGGTAACCATAAAAGATTCACCAATCAGGAAACCCTGATAACCCGCCTCCCGCAATTGTAAAATCGTCTCGGCATTTTTCAACCCACTTTCTGATATTTTGACGAAATTATCGGGGATAAGTTGCGCCAATTCCAGAGAAGTTTCAATCGAAGTGACAAATGTTTTCAGGTTTCGATTATTTACACCTACCATATCAACATATTCGCACACACTTTGTTCCAATTCTTCACGGTCGTGTACTTCGAGCAATACCTCCAAGCCCAGTTCTTGTGCTTTACGACCTAGGTGTCGAACTTCGGCGGGCGTTAGGCAGGCGGCAATGAGCAAAATCACGTCGGCACCGATGGCTTTGGCTTCCCACAACTGGTATTCATCAATCATGAAGTCTTTGCGAAGCATGGGCGTCGAAGGATTGGCGGCACGTGCTTTGGCGAAATCGTCAAAAGTACCCCCAAAAAATTCGGTATCGGTCAGCACCGATAAGCCGCAAGCCCCCGCTTCTACGTAACCTTTGGTGACAATTTCGGGCAATACACCATCGTTAATGATGCCTTTGGAAGGAGATTTACGTTTAAATTCCGAAATAACGCCCGAAGCTCCTTCGGCAGTCAGCGCTTGTTTTAGCGACAATGTTTTACGACCGAATAAAGGCGCTTTTTCGAGGTCGGCGGTGCTTACTTTTGATTTAGCTTCGGCTACTTCGATTCGTTTGTGGGCTACTATTTTATCTAAAATGTTCATTATGGTTCAAAAATTCTGCTGACTGCTACTTCAAGCCCTGGAAGAACGCTTGAAGTAAGTATGTCACCTTCTGTATACGGCCTTAGGCCAATGTATTTTCCTTCATCATTCAGTACGTAAACAAAAATTACGTTGTCGTTGGGTTCGACCAACCAATATTCCGTTACTCCGTTTTCTTCATAGACCTGAAATTTGTCGCTCATTTCCTTTTTCGTATGTCCGGGCGATAAGATTTCTATGATTAAATCGGGAGCGCCAATACAGCCTCGGTCGTCGAGTTTATCTACATCACAAATAACGCATATATCGGGCTGAACTACCGTATAAATTTGGTCGTCTTTGCGCTTTTTTCCTTTCAGCGGCGTGAGCCTTACGTCAAAAGGCGCGGTATACATTTCACAAGATTTTCCTTCAAGGTAATTACCGATTGTTAATGATAACTTTCCCGAAATTTTCTGATGCCTTCTGGCGGGCGCAGGCGACATATTGAAGATTTTTCCTTTGATGAGTTCAATGCGCTCGTCAAAAGTCCATTTCAGGTAGTCGGCGTATGTATAAATGCCGTTTGGATCTAAATCGCTGAAGCTGATTTGGCTCATATCAATCTTCGATTAACTTTTTAAAGCAAGCCAACGCCCGTTTACTTTCGAGCGATTCGCGGGCAGCGGCTACGGCGTCGGTCAACGAAAGGGAGGGGTTGGCGGCGTAAAGGGCTAAACCTGCATTGGCCAATACCGCCTGTTTTTGGGCAGAAGTGGCTTCATCGTTCAGTACGTTTAAGAAAATTTTTGCGGAGTCAGCCAAGGTATCACCGCCCGAGAGTTGGGCAGGCGCAAGCACATCTAAGCCGAGGTGAATAGGCGACAAAATTTGCTCATTTTGAGCGGTTATTATTTTAAAATCACCCGTCAAAGACACTTCATCGTAACCGTCTAATGCGTGAACAATCAGATAATGATGGCCAGAACCTTGGTAAAGATAGGCATAAAGCCGCGCTAATTCAAGACTAAATACGCCTACAAGCTGTTTTTTGGTGAACGCAGGGTTCGTCAGGGGGCCCAGCATGTTAAAAAAAGTCCGAATGCCCAATTCTTTCCGGATGGGGGCAATGTATTTCATGGCGGGATGAAACAGCGGGGCGTGTAAATAACAGATATTGGCGGTTTCGATTTTACGTTTTAGGTAGTCGGCATCATTGGAAAATTTAATTCCGAGGTGTTCAAGTACCGTAGAAGAACCGACCAAGCTCGATACACCGTGATTGCCGTGTTTGGCCACTCGTTGCCCTGTTCCTGCCACCACAAAAGCGGATAACGTAGAAATATTAAAAGTGTCTTTGCCGTCGCCGCCAGTGCCGCAAACATCCATCGGGTCAAAGGCTTGTAAATCAATCGAAAGGCATAGTTGAAGCATGGCATCCCGAAAACCTGTTAGCTCCTCTACGGTGATGCCACGCAGGGCAAAAATCGTCAGAAAACTAGCAATTTGGGATGTGTTATATTCCCCTTGACCTATTCCGAGCAGCGTTTGGTAAGCGGTTTGGCGGTCGAGGGTTTGGTAGTTGAGTAAGTGGGTTAGCGTATTTTTCATGCAGCGTATCGAAAAGGCAAATTAGGGATTTTGTTTAATAGCCGCCAAAATTTCAGCGGCACCGTCGCTCAAAAGCAGTTCCGCCAATTGAATGCCGATGTCTTCGGGAGAAGCCGCCGCACCGCTGCGGGTTTGTTTCAGGATTTGACTTCCATCCAAACTTACCACGCCGCCCGTCATCGAGACCATTTCATTTTCTAACGATGCCAATCCAAAGACGGGAACGCTGCACCCGCCTTGCAATCGGCGCAAAAAGGCCCGTTCGGCCAAGAGGCAGGTTTCGGTTTCGGGATGGTTGAGCAACGCGCGTACTTTATCGCGTTTTTCATCTTCCATGTTTTGACTGCACTCAATTGCCACACTTCCTTGCCCAACGGCGGGGGTAAATTCGTCTAGCGAAAGATGCTCAGCAATCAGCCCGTCGTACTCCATGCGGTGAACGCCCGCGTAGGCCAACAAAATGGCGTCGCATTGGCCCTCTTCCAACTTGCGAAGGCGGGTTTGAAGATTGCCGCGCATATCAACGGTGCGAATATGCGGATAAAAATGTTTGAGCATTGCCACGCGCCGGGTAGAAGAAGTGCCTACCACAAATGGCTCGCCGCTACCCAAAGATAAGCTTTGATTGTGGCTGACCAAGACGTCGTTGACACGCTCGCGCTCGGTAAAAGCGATGAGTTGCAGGTCGTCGTCGAGTTCGGATTGTAGATCTTTGGCGCTGTGCACGGCAATGTCGATGCGACCGTCGCGAAGTTGGTCTTCCAATTCTTGGGTAAACACGCCCTTACTCCCGATTTTGGAGAGCGAACGGTCCAAAATTTGGTCGCCTTTGGTATCAATGAGGACGATTTCGGTCGTAAGTCCTCCTTTTTGCAATAGATTTTCGACGTAATAAGCCTGCCAAAGGGCTAAGCGACTGCCGCGCGTTCCGATTTTTATGTGCATTGGTTCATTTAAATTTTCAGTTACCCTTCCGATTGGGCGAGCAATAACGATTTTCTTGCCTCTGCTTTCAGCGTTTCTTTGTCAATAGGCACTACTCCCACGTGTTCGCAGACCAAACCACCGCCAAGGTTTGACAGCTCAGCGACGATGTTTGGCTCAAGCCCCAGCGCTACCGCACAGGCTGCAATGCTGATGACCGTATCGCCCGCACCTGATACGTCGGCAATCTCCCGTTCGTGGGCTGGAATGCGGTGCTGTTGGTCTAAGAAATCAATGTAAACGCCTCGTTCTGATAATGTTACAAACGCGCCTTTGGCGTTGAGTTCATAGCGTAATTTCTTCACTACGGCCCGGAGCTCATCTTCTTTCTTGACATCAAACTCTACTTTCAAACCTTCCTTCAGTTCCTTTAGATTTGGTTTGAAGAGGGTCACGTTTTGGTAGGCCAAAAAGTTGCGTTTTTTAGGGTCAACTACCGTCGGAATGCCGTGTAAATTGGCGAAGTCGGTGATTTCCTTGATGACATTCGGGCACAAAACCCCTTTGTCATAGTCCTGAAAAAGAACCACGTGGCAGTCAGGAATCAGGGCTTTGGCTTTGTCAATCAGTTGAGACTGTTCTTCAAGCGTAATGACTTTGTCGGTTTCGGTATCTACCCGCACCACTTGTTGCGACCCCGCAATGATGCGCTCTTTAACGGTCGTGATGCGGTCGGGACTTTGCAAAATACCGTCAGTACGAAGGCCCCGTTTCTCCAATTCGCCCAGTAAATTTTTTCCTTCGGTATCCTGTCCGATGACGGAGCAAATGATGGGTTCGGCCCCTAACGCATGAACGTTAAGAATTACGTTTCCTGCGCCGCCCAAGCGATATTCACGACGCTGCGCTACCACTACAGGCACAGGTGCTTCGGGCGAAATTCTGTCTACTTTCCCCCAGATATAGGCATCCAACATTACATCGCCCACAATCAGGACGCGTAATGTATTAAAAGAATCAAATAATTGGTCAATAGTCATGAATTGTAGGGTTGACAATGAACACAGGATGTTGGCTTTAGTGTTTTCAACAGCCGCTATGTACTTATCCACTGTCTGTTATTAGTATTAAATAGAAAGCCAGTTTTGTAACATCTCTTTGCCGTGTTCGGTCAGGACCGATTCAGGGTGAAACTGTACGCCCCGCACGTCGTAAGTATTATGGTGGAGTGCCATCACTTCACCGTGTTCGTCTACGGCGGTGATGGTCATGGTGTCGGGAACGGTTTCGCCTACCACCGTCCATGAGTGGTAACGGCCCACCTGAAAGGATTGGGGCAAACCTTTAAACAACGGCTCGGTGGGGTCGATAACGATGGCTTTGTCGCTGATTCCATGCAGTACATCCGACATGTTGTTGAGCGTAGCGCCAAACACTTCGCCGATACCCTGATGGCCCAAACACACGCCCATAATGCTTTTGGTGGGAGCGTAGGTACGGATCAAATCCTGCATAATTCCCGCTTCTGACGGAATGCCCGGCCCTGGCGAAAGCAGAATTTTGTCGTACTGCGCTACGTCTTCGAGCGCGATTTTGTCGTTACGGTGAACCTCCACGTCGTTGTGCAGTTCGCGTAAGATGTAAACGAGGTTATACGTAAACGAATCGTAATTGTCGAGAACAAGAATCTTCATTGCGGATGATATTTCCCGCAAAACTACCCAATTCTATTTGTACCTCAAACCTTCCGTTTCAGATAAGCGTCATAATCAGGCAAAATGCTCTCGTAGGGCTGGCTCATCAGGGGAGACGCGATGATAAAATCGGCGGTGGCACGGTCGCAGGCCATGGGGATGTCCCAAACCGCCACCAAACGCAGTAATGCCTTGATGTCGGGGTCGTGCGGCTGGGCCGACATGGGGTCCCAGAAGAAAATCAATACGTCAATTTTTCCTTCGGCAATCATCGCACCAATCTGTTGATCTCCGCCCAGTGGGCCACTCAATAGGCAGGTAACGGTTGTTTCTAAGGTCACTTGAAGCAGTTTTCCAGTGGTACCAGTGGCATATAACTCGTGCGAAACCAATCGTTCTTTGTTGGCAGAAGCCCATTGAATCAGATCGGCCTTTTTGTGGTCGTGGGCCACCAAGGCAATACGTTTGCGAGCGTTGAGGGTGCGATTTGGCATCTTTTAATTATCATTTTAAGACACGATTTCAAGATGGGCGGGAGCCAATCCCGAAATCGTGTCAATCCTTAAAATCCAATTTTTCCTTTTCGTCCTTTGTGATTTTTACCTTCATAATAGGCGCTTAATTCCTCCAATTCTTTTTCAAACCCTCCCGATAGAATTGGGAAACGACACCACGAACGAGGGTCAAGGTTGAGGTCGTCTAAATGAAAGCTTGGTGCATAGCGTTCGCGTTTCCATTGATTCCGACTCCAAAGTTTGAAAAAACGCTCAACCGACGTAAACAGGACGTCACGAGTGTATCGCTCGGCAAAGCGCACTTCCATGAATCTGAAGCAGTCAATCGGCGATTTTTTGTCGCGAATCGCTACCTTTTCGATGGCGTCCAAGACCTCATAAGGCATCAAATCTTTTTCGTCCGTTTGCATTTTGTGTTGCGGGCGGAGTTCGGCGGTGGGTTGCAGGCTGTTTACTTTTTTGAGCCCTTCAATTCTGATGTTTTTTCCTTTTACGTGGCAACCAATGGTTTCGAGCCAAACCAGCCATTGCCTAAGCCAGAATTTGTCAATTCCCGCAATGGGGCTGATGCTACCAGCGGTGTCGCCGTCCATGGTACAGTAGCCAACCGCCACCTCCGACCGGTTGGAAGTGGCCAATAAAAGGTGTCCGTATAGGTTGGTCAGCAGCCACACGCCCGGGGCACGCACCCGTGCCTGAATATTTTGGAGCGGAATATCATCCTTTTCCCAGGTCAAGTCGCGTCCTATTTGTTGTTCGATTAAATCTTTATAGGATTCAACTAGCCCGTTGATATTGACGTTATAAAAGGTAGAACCGATAGAGTCCGCGAGACTTTTGGCCGATTCCAAGGTATCGGTGGAGCTATTTTCTGTGCCTTGATAAATGCTGTGAATCAGGTGTTTTGCAATGCCTTCTTCGGTGGTCTCTTGCTGGATTTTTTTGATGTAACTCAGCTTTTGTTTAAAAGCGGCCAGACCGATACTTTCATCGGCCAATCGAATCATCAGACCGCACAGTGCTACACAAGCGCACGAATCAGCCCCGCCCGAAAGCGAAACCGTAAAACCCTGGGAGCGCGATTTGCGAAGATAGTCAAACAGCGCCAACGATACAGCCCGCGCAAATTCTTCTTCTTTTAAATAGCCTTCTCGTTCAAAAGGTTCTAATTCAGCTACTTGATAGGCAGGGGCGGCTTCGTGCCATTCAAATGTATCTACGACCTTCCAATTGCCCGTTGGTAGTGCTGATTTGATTTGAGAATGTGACAGGCGGGTTACATCGGTATCAATCACTGCCGACGTAATGTGGTAATCGTGGTAGCCAAAACGCGGACTAGAGGCCAAAAGGGTTCCGTTGGAAGCAATCATGGCATCACCGTCAAAAATAAGCCGTCCCGATTCGTTTCCTAACAGATTGGTGTATACATAACTGCATGAATATGAGCGTGATCCGTCAATAACAAAACGCTCTCTGGTGATGAATTTGTGGAAAGCGAATGGGCTGGCGCTGGGATTTAGAATAATATCGACTCCACGGTCAAAATGACTGCGTCCGGGGCGTTGCGCCACCCAAGCGTCTTCGCAGATTTCAAAACCTATTCGGATACCCGATACATCAAATACCAAATCTCCGAAAGGATAGCTGAAATCCCCGACTTTAACTTCATCGCGCGCGCTAGCAGGCCAGCGGTGAAACCAACGGTCTTCGTAGAAAACGCCATAATTTGGCAAATGCTGTTTGGCAACAAATCCTAAAATCCGTTTGTTGACGATAAAACAGGCGGTATTGTAGATTTTGCTGTTGAATTGCATGGGCAAACCTACCGACACCGCAATGCCCGACGTATGCGCCACGATTTCATGAAGACTTTCGATGGCCTGGGCGAGGGTATTGGGGCTGTAAAAGGCGTCTTCGCATCCATAACCCGTAATACAAAGTTCAGGAAGACATAATAAACTAATGTGTTGATTTCGAGCGTCTTCGATGGATTCTATAATGTATTTCTTATTGTCTTCCCACGCCAAGGGGGTGGTATTGATGGTTCCGGCGGCTACTTTAAGAAGTGGCATGTTGAATAGGTGATTGATTTATGCAAAAATGAGGTTTCCGAACGAGAAAGCCAATGAGAAACGAAGAAAACCGAAAGTGTTTTGGCAATCTCGTGTTACTTTTGCGGCTTAGACGATGCATTGGTATATAAGTCACTCTTTGGGATAATTTTTTTTTTTGTGCCAGATAAAAGGCCACTGAAAACAGCTACTTCTTCGTATGCGGTTACGAGCATCTGCTTCAATTCTGTAGTGAGAGAGGCCGCCTCGTTCTTTTTGGTGGTTACTTCTTCGGGCGTGAGTTGGGTCAAAAAGTGGGTTATTTGCGGAATAATGGCATGTTCTTCGTCAATGTACCAGCCTGCTCGGTGCAATAATGCCCACGTATCGGCTTCTTTATTTCCGCAAAATAAAATGGCTCCACCCGCGCATACCGAGCTGATTGCCTTGGAGGGTACTGCAATGTGCGTCCACTTTGTGAGCAAACTAACTAAATGAATATCAATATAAGGTAATTGGCTCCTTGGTACATTTTTGAGAATAGTAATGCCCTCTTTGGTACCTGCAATGGCCAAAATGTCGGCGGATTTAGTACCGTAAACGGCTAAAATGAGGTGGTGCTTTTGAGGGTCAAAGTGATGGATAAAAGCCAACAAAAAATCAGCCGAGTGCGCATCTCCGAGGTTTCCAGCGTACCCAAAGTAAATTTTCCCGTCTGCTTTGCGCCATTCAGGCGGTGTTGGGTCGCGGGGCTGGTCGAGCAATACCCCACATGGAAGAATAGTGGTGGGGAGCGATTTGCTGTATTTTTTTTGGATATAGGCGGCCTGATTTGGCCCCAGTGCGAAAAGTTGAGCGGGGGCAAATCGGTAGGTTACCCATTCAACAAAACGATAAATAGGGTTCGTTTTTTTGATGACGCCATCGGCGACAAATCCTTCGGGAAACAAATCCATGGACCACAATGCCCACCGAATTCCGAATAAAGGTAGCAACCAAGAAGCCCAAAAAGGCAACAGCGGTGGGCTGGTCATGCACAGTACGGGCCCGCGACGCACGCGCAGGGTTTTGAGGAGTAAGAATAAGCCGTCAAAAAAACCAGCCGCTAACTTTAGAATTCCTTTATTCCCTTTATAAAGGGTGGAGATTTGAAACGTTTTTCCGATGGGTAAGCGCACTTGCCCGCCGCCTAAATCACTTCGTTTTACGTGGACAATTCGGACGTCAATTCCGTGATTTTCAATTAGATATTTGGTTAAATCCCACGCCGATTCTCCCGTGATACCTGGGTTGGGAGGATAATGCCGATTGATGATGGTCAGGGAAAGCGGTTTGTTTGGGGTTGAATTCATAATGATTGGCTTGCGCTTTCTCTTTTTTTGCGGTTAATCAAGCAGCCCACGGCTTCGGTGCGGTTGGGCGACACTGGCTTATTGGCGGCCAATGCTTCGAGCGCATCTTGAAGGTAAAATTCGGTGGTTTTGGGGCGGTATTTTCCTAAACCGAAAAACTGGTTGTCGATAGCACCTCGGTAAACTTCTACGCCATTTTTATCAAGCAGTACCACTTCAGGGGTTGTTTTTGCGTCATAGCGTTCAACAAGCGTGTGATTTTTGTCGATGATGTAAGGAATGGTAAAACTATATTCTTTCTTAAATTGGCGAATCGCTGATTTCTTGATAGATTTAGTGGGAAAAACTGCCTTAAACGCAACGTTTTGGCCGAATTTAACGTACATTTCTTGTAGTCGCTTGCTGGATTTTTGGCAAATCGGGCATTCAGTGTCATAAAAAATAAAAAGAGAACTTTGCGCCCGTACTTCATTATTCAGTAAACTAAAGCCCGTAGTGAAAGCAAGAAATATCCTAATCAACATTTTATTGTATTTTTCCATGATTCAAAATTAGATAAATGAAGTTGTAAAACATTCACCTTCATGTTTCGTTTTTAAATTTATAAATAATTTGGCGAAGCGTGTTTTGACCCAAATTTTTTATCTAAATTTTCGCCCTGTATCTACATCAAACCAGTAACCCGTCCGAAAATTCCTATATTTCAAAATACTTTTACATGAACCATTTGTTACGCAAGTCTTTACTCATTGTTTTTTGCCTTTTTCTACTCGGTGCGGGGGCGTTTGCCCAGAATCGTACCGTGACTGGAAAAGTTACTTCGGCAACAGACGGCCAGCCCATGCCCGGCGTAAACGTGACGCTCAAAGGGGCACCTTCGGGAGCTAATACTGACGCGGACGGTAGCTACCGTATCAGTATTCCCGCGGGCAAAGTTACGTTGGTATTTTCATTTATTGGAATGCTGAGCCAGGAGGTCAACGTCAATAGCCGTACAACCATCAACGTTGAACTCGCCGAAAACCCGACTCAACTTAATGAAGTGGTTGTAACGGGCTATAATTCTACCCAAAAGAAAGATATTCTGGGGTCCATTACCTCCATTTCCGCCGCTAAATTTAAGGATATTCCGATTGCAGGATTTGATCAGGCATTGCAAGGACAGGCCGCTGGTGTACAGGTGACACAATCGTCGGGAACGCCAGGGGGAGGAGTGGCGGTCAGAATCCGGGGAAATACGTCTATTTCTGCCTCCAACCGCCCATTGTTTGTGGTGGATGGAATTCCAGTGATGGATGAGGCGGTGTCGGGAAGAAGTTTTGGGGGCCAAAATGACAACACCCTTACTTTTGTGAATCCCAATGATATTGAATCAATTCAAGTCTTGAAAGATGCCTCTGCCAAAGCGATTTATGGTTCACGAGCCGCCAACGGGGTGGTGTTGATTACGACCAAGCGCGGAAAGGCCAACTCACGGACCACCATTACGCTCGATGCCCAGCGTGGGGTGGTAGATATTATAAAAAAAGTAGACTTGCTGAATTCGTCTGAGTTGTTGCAGTTGCAGCGGGAAGCCGTTATCAATGCGGGTCAAGACCCCGACCAACGCGGGCTGATTTCGGGCGTCACCGACGGTGTTAACACTGATTGGTTGGATGCCATCTTACGCCGTGGAATTTATCAACAGTATCAAATTTCGGCCACGGGAGGAAACGATAAAACGCGTTTTTATCTTAGCGGTGGTCTGCGGGATGAAGAAGGGGTTCAGCTCAACAATCGTTTTACCCGCTACTCAGGCGCGCTCAATGTAGACCACAAAGCCAGCCAAAAATTAACCATCAGCACCAATATGTCGTTGGGTTTTACGACCAATGACCGCGTAAAAGGGGATAATTTCTTGGACGGTGTTTATTCGGGAGCTATCAAAAGTTTGCCTTTCTTCGCACCCTACAATGAGCAAGGAAAACTTTATACACCGGGCAGCCCGAATTATGCAGGGTTTCCTAATTTTAATCCAGTTGCGCAGGCGCTGTTGCCGCGTTTCCGCACCTACGGCACCAAAATCCTCGCGGGGGTCAGCGGGCAATACGAAATTATCAAAAACTTAAAACTCAACAGTAAGCTGAGTTTGGATTATAACAATTCTGAAGAAGACCAGTATGAGTCGTCTGCTACGGCTATAGGGGGCTTTTTGCCAGCCATCGGCGGTCAGGGATATGGTGTGTATATTACCAATACACTCTTTACGATTTTGAACTCCAACACGCTTACCTATCTTTTTGATTTGGGGGGTAAGCACCACTTCAATACCATGCTCGGAACGGAAATTCTCCAGACTAAAAATCGGAGTTCTTTTGCTTCGGGCCGTATTTTTCCAAGCGACGATTTTACTTACATTAATTCATCGGGGGTACAGGATGCGGCAGGCTCGGGCTTTGCCCAAAATGGCCTTATCTCAGGTTTTGGCGAAGTTCGGTACGACTATATGGAAAAGTACTTGTTCACGTTTACCTCACGTTACGATGGTTCATCGCGTTTTGGGCCTAATCGTCGTTTCGGTTATTTTCCTTCTCTTTCGCTCGGATGGCGGATTTCTGAAGAGCCTTGGATGAAATCACTGGATTTTATTCAGGATTTGAAGCTGAGAGGAAGCTATGGATACACGGGTAACGAACGCATCGGAAACTTTACTTACCTCGGTACTTGGGCAGCATCTACGTACAGCGGTGCCACGGGGGTGAGTCCCAACAACCTCAACAACCCGCTTTTACAATGGGAACGTACCCGCGAAGCCAACGTAGGCTTAGATGTTTCGCTATGGAGTGGTCGATTGAGTGTGATTATGGAAGCTTATGACAACGTTACGGACAACCTTTTGTTCAATCAGCCGCTACCGCTTACGACTGGTTTTGGTGGTTTTCAGGGAAACATCGGTTCTATCTCTAACCGGGGATTGGAGCTGACGATTTCAACGGTCAATATCGACCGAAGTGCCAACCAAGGGCTTCGTTGGAATACCGATTTTAATATCTCGCATAACCAAAACAAAGTATTGGAACTGGTCGATGATCAGCCACTCTTCCGGGGATATTCGGCCAACGGAGTGAGTGCAACCAACGTGATTTTACCAGGTCAGCCGCTCGGAACATTCTGGGGACTTAAATTTCAGGGGGTAGATGTAGCCACTGGCGACGCCCTCTACGAAGACTTTAATAAGGATGGAAAAATCAGTCCTGACGACGCTCAGGTGATTGGCAACGCCCAGCCCCTGCTGGTAGGAGGGCTTACCAACCGGGTTACGTGGGGAAATTTTGATTTAAGCGTATTTTTTCAATTTATGTACGGGAACAAAATATTGAATTTTTCTAATGTAACGCTGCTCGACAATGGTGCCAACCTCGAAAATAATCAGGTGAGAGCGGCTCTGAGAAGATGGCAAAAACCTGGCGATGTAACGGATGTACCGCGCTATGAGTTGGGTAATACCTACAATAACTTTCACAGTAGCCGTTTTCTGGAAGACGGTTCCTATCTACGCCTCAAAAATGTGGCGGTGGGGTATAATTTTCCTTCGCGGTGGCTAAACAAAGTCAAAGTCAGAACGGCCCGCCTGTACGCCTCGGCCATCAATCTTTGGACCTTAACGGCTTACTCTGGGGCCGATCCTGAAGTAAGTACGCTTGATGGCTCTACTTCTGCGCAGGGTATTGACTTTTTTACATTACCCCAAACCCGCAACATAACGGTAGGGTTAACAATTGGTTTCTAAAAACACACATCCGATTTTCTTCACACAATGTTTCAATGGTGTCAAAAATGAATAAATATCATATTTCTTTGGTTATGGCGGTGGGTTTATGGTTAAGCAGTTGCAGAGAAGTTCTGGAGCCGCGACCGATAGATATCTTGGCCGACCAGTTTGTGCTAAACCAAGCCAGCGATGTAGCTACGGTACGTTTGGGAGCGTATGCTGCCTTTAGAGGCACCGCTGCGCCAAAAGTAATTGTAGGAGATTTTACTGCAGATTATATTCAGCACAACGGTACGTTTACGGATTATCAGGAGCTGGGAAATAAGCAAATTACCTCTGCCAATGGTGTGGCAGGGGCGTTGTGGGGTGGTGTTTTTAATACTATTTACGTCTGTAATTTTTTGCTCGAAAAACTCCCCACTGTGCCTGGTGTGCGCGAAGCGGAGCGTAAAACGGTCACGGCTGAAGCCCGTTTTTTACGTGGCATGGCCAATTTTATCGGGGCCACTACATTCGGAGGCATTCCGAATGTTACCTCGACTGATATTGATGTAAATAAAACGGTCTCAAAAGCAAGCAAGGAGACCATCATGGAAAGTGTACTGGCTGATTTTCAGGCAGCACTGACCGATTTGCCCGAAGGAAGTCCTACCGATGGACGTCCTGTTTTTGCAGGCTACGCCACTAAAAATGCGGCGAGAGCAGCTTTGGCGCGTTATTATCTGTACCAAAAAAACTGGGTTCAGGCGGAGGCCTCGGCTACGACTGTGATTAATTCCACTTCTTATGAGTTGGTCAATTATTCGGATGTGGTCTCTGAAGACTTTAACAATGAATCTATTTTTGAAGTAGGCTATACCGCTTCCGACGACCCCGGTACGAGTGCTTTTGGCCTCAATAATCTGTTGGTGGGTCGCCGGGAAGTAATTCCTTCCAACCAGTTTATTACCCAAATCATCTCACGCGATGCGGGCGAAAGAGAAGCAACCGTAGATTTTGATTTTAACGAGCAGGGAGGCGGAGACAACGGCTGGAGCGTTCGTAAATACGGCACCCCCGATGAAGACAACAACAACATTGTGATTTTCCGACTGGGCGAAATGTACCTTATTCGGGCCGAAGCTAGGGCGCAGCAGGGAAGAATTACGGGGGCAACTGGTGCCCTCAGTGACCTGAATGTTTTACGGACGAGAGCCGGTAAAAATACAGCTGCCACCGCCGATAAGCCAACGCTGCTCACAACGGCCTCTCAGGCCGAAGCGCTTTTGCTGGTTGAGCGGGAGCGACTGTACGAATTGGCTTTTGAAGGCCACCGCTGGTATGATTTGGTACGTACTGGGCGGGCGCAGGTAGTTATGTCGGCCTTTTCGCCAAACTGGACCTCAAAATACGAATTATGGCCTATTCCACAGACCGAAATCCAACGCAATCCTTCGTTGGTAGGACAGCAAAACCCAGGTTATTGAGCCAAACAGAAGGTTTGATTTGATATGACGTTTTCGGAAAAAAAATTGAATATGAAAAATACTAAATACACATTTTCTCATTTAGCAGCGTTGGTGGTGACTCTTTTGGCGGGGCTTTGGCTATCGGGCTGTGAAGAACAAAGAATCATTTACGAAGGAGCAAATTTCGTACGCTTTACGGATTCCACGTTGAGTTTTAAGGAAAGCTATTCCAAGGCTATCAAAATTCGGGTGCATAACGGGGGCAAGGTGCTCAATGAATCAATCAACGTTCAATATACGATCGGTGGAACAGCGCGCGAAGGCCGCGATTATCGCATTGAAGGAAACAAAGGAACCGTGATTATTCCAGTAAATCAGAGTTTTGGCGAGATTACGCTGTACCTCCTCAACAATGCCAATAATATTCTGGAATCTAGTACCATTGAGTTTACCATTGCGGGCGTTTCGCCCAGCGATAAAATCAAGGTTGGGTTTGGCGAGGGAGGTTTAGGGAGTAAGATGGTTTTTACCATTCGTGATGCCTGTATCATGGATGGCATTTATACGGGCAGACTTCCTGTGGGAAATCAGGCCTTTCAGTTGGCAGATATTGAAATCTCCAGCGCTGATTGTAAGCGGTATACTATTTCCAATATCAACGTAGGCTTGTTGGGTTTTCCGCAGTTTTTCAATTGGGACAGCCCCGTTGGGTTTCAAGCCGAGCGTCCTAAACTTGATTTTATTGATAATGGAAATAACACACTTACCATTCCGCAACAAGTGATTCCGCAGTTTGCGAGTGGCTACGATACCCTCTCTGGAACGGGCGTGTGGAATCCCGTCAATAAGCAAATCAGCCTCAGCATCAGAATGAAAATTTATAAATTAAGCAATGGCCGAGACAGTATTGTTAACCTACCGTTGATTTATGTGCCGCAATAGTGTGGATTCTAACTGAATTGTTCTCTGATAATCGCAAAAAAATGAAAACCTATATTCGCTATACTGCTATTTTTGGACTGCTGGCTGTGCTGAGCAGTAGTTGCTCTGAAAAAATAGAGCCTAAGCCGTTGACTTATTCGCAATTGCTGACAGGGACTGAAAAAAAAGCTTGGGTGCTGAGCTCGCTTACCATCATTGATGAAAAAGACCCGTTTGAATTGCCAGGCAATCAAGTGTTAGACCCGTGTGAGTTGGATGATCAATTTGTTTTTTATGCCAACGAGGAGAAAAAAATGGAGTACAGCAACGGTGCCACCAAATGCCGCACAACTGAGCCCGAAATTTTAATCACGGATGTATGGCAATTGACCAATGCCAACGCTACCCTTGAGATAGGGATTCCGCGTATATTCGGCGGATTTAAACTGCCTTTTGTTATCAAAACGTTGACCGAAAATTCACTGGTACTGGAATATTATTTTGGAGATATTGATGCCAGTTACCGTTTCTCATTCACTTCAAGCAGTAAGTAGCATGTTGAAAATATGTACTCGCGCCTTTTTAAGCCTGTTGGTGCTTTTATCTTTTTTTGCCCAAGCGCAGCGCCGCACCGAACCCTGCGCTACGATGGAAATGGACAGTTTGCTGCGACTGAGGAATCCTTCTGAAGGTTCGTTGGATGAGTTTGAGCGGGATTTGCAGCGAAAAATGGTTCAAATCAAAGCCCGTATGGCTTCTGGAAAGGGAGCGGCTGAGATTATTACGATTCCGATTGTGGTCCACGTGATTCACAGCGGGGAAGCCATCGGGACGGGTCGAAATATAAGTCAGGCGCAAGTGCAGGCCCAAATTGAAACCCTTAACGAAGATTTTCGTCGTCGGGTCAATACCAATGGTTTTAACAGCGATTCGCGCGGAGCAGATATTGAAATTGAGTTTTGTTTGGCTCAATTTAACCCCCAGGGGCAGCGTATGGCTGAGCCAGGTATTGACCGCGTAAACGGCAACCGTACCAATTGGGCACGGAATGATATTGAAGGTTCGCTGAAACCCACGACCTCTTGGGATCCCAACAAGTACTATAATATTTGGGTTCTGGACTTTGCTGCTCAGGATGACAACCTCCTCGGTTATGCCCAGTTTCCGAGTAATTCCAACCTTTCGGGGATTCCTGGAAGCGGTGGCGCGGCCAGTACCGATGGGGTAGTGATTAACTATGCTAATTTTGGAAATGCGCAAAAAGGAAACTTCTCACTCCTGCGCGCACCCTATAATTTAGGCCGTACTCTCACGCACGAAACTGGGCACTGGTTGGGGCTGCGCCATATCTGGGGCGATTCTAACTGCGGAGACGATTTTTGTGCGGATACACCTTCGCAGGCTTCCGAAAGCCGTGGTTGTCAGAAAGGTAGGATGAGCTGCGGAACCGCTAATATGGTGGAAAACTACATGGATTATTCAGATGATGCGTGTTTTAATATCTTTACCAGAGACCAAAAAACGCGGATGCGGGCGGTAATGGAAGTAAGCCCCAGACGCTCCAGTTTACTCACTTCTAATGTGTGTGGGCAGTTGGTGGTGGGAAGACCTACACCAAACTTTGAAGCTGAAAACCGGGTCGTATTGTTGGGTGCACAAGTAAAATTTACGGACTTGTCTACCAACTTTCCAACGGCTTGGCAGTGGGAATTTGAAGGTGGAGACCCAGCGGTTGCTACTGAGCAAAATCCAACGGTAACCTACCGAACTGCGGGTAAGTTTAAAGTGACGCTGACAGTTTCCAACGCGTCGGGGGCTTCCACTCCGTTGACCAAAACGCAGTATATTGAAGTTGTCAATGCAGGGTTATGCGCTACCGTAACCAATTTTACGGGCACGGGGACGGTCATTCGGCAATCGACGGGCACGGGATATGTATCGGGGCAAAACAGTCGACGAACACAAGCCGTGGCCGAACTGTTTCCCAATACGCTTGGCTATACCAATTTGCGAGGAGCTTCGCTTAAATTTGGCGTGGCAAAAGCCGCCCGAGGAAATGAAACGGAAGCGGTTGTGCGGGTGAAAGTGTGGAATGCACGCGGTTTTCAAGGAGGACCAGGGTCTGAATTGACAACCAAGGAGGTCCCGCTTCGACGGATTTTGGATGATGTTCGAAACAACCGTGCCACTACCGTTGTATTTGACCAAAATATTGATTTGTCGCGCCAAAATAACTTGTCATTCTTGATTGGTATTGAATTGGATTACGTAGCGGGAGATACCGTGGCGCTCACGACTACCCTCAATGGCGAGTCGCTCAATGCGACCTCGTGGGAGCGCAATTCAAGCGGAAACTGGGACCGCTATATTGTCCGGACGGGTCTGAACGTGGCGCACAACATCACCGCACAAGTGGGTATGAAAGCTTCGGTACAAATACAAGCTTCGGCGCAGTTTATCAATCCGGGCGAAGCCGTAACTCTTCAGGCTCGGGGCGCGTCGGTCATCAATTGGTCGCCTTCGGAGGGTCTCAGTGCTACGCTCGGACCGCAAGTGATTGCCCGCCCAAGTCGTACGCTTACGTATTTGGTCAAAGGGACTGGTTCTGACGTATGCTTGGATTCTGCCAGCGCGACTATCTATGTGCGTAATGTTCAGATTTTATCCAATGAGACATTGCCCGAAAAAGATTTTGCCATCAGCCCCAACCCTACGGATGGAGTAGCTGATGTCAGCTTTACCAATGGGCTGAGAGGAAAAGTAACGCTTCGACTGCGTAGCATCACTGGACAGGAAGTTTGGCGGGGCGAATTTGAGAAAACCAGCGATTTATTCCGTCAGTCTATCAATGTTCGCACATACCCTGCGGGTTCTTACTTTATTGACCTGCAATTAGGTGACTTCGTTGACCGAAAACGACTTGTGAAGTATTAAACGAATAGCATCTAGAAGAATAGGTTATAACGAAAAGATATAACTTTCGGTTATGGCCTATTCTTTTTTTTATGATTCTTGATTAGGATTTTAGCTGAGCATCAACCAAATTTGCATAACAATAGTAATTCAATAGGATTGAGTCGTCTATAATTTAAAAATATAATTGTAGGAAATCTCCAAAACTATTACTCCAAAGGCTCTAAAAGCCTTTTTACGTTTAAAAATAAAAATATTAAGTCGATAGAATATAGGTACTATGACAATCCCATTCTCACCAAACGTTAGCGAAGCCGCCCGTCGCGATATACTGGAGCTGGAAAGTAAAATTAGTGTATTTCGCAGTGGTGAAGTACCCGAAGAAGCGTTTCGTAAGTTTCGTCTAGCCCGTGGAGTATACGGACAGCGTCAGCCAGGAGTGCAGATGATTCGCATCAAATTGCCTTACGGACGCATTACAGCCGATCAATTGGTGCGCATTGCCGATTGCTCCGATAAATATGCCACTGGAAACCTGCACGCTACCACGCGTCAGGACATTCAACTTCACTTCGTGAAACTGGCAGATTCGCCAGCGCTTTGGGCTGAGTTGGAAGATGCAAATATTACGTTGCGCGAAGCCTGCGGAAATACCGTTCGTAACGTAACTGCCTCAGCACGGGCGGGTGTTGACCCCGAAGAGCCTTTTGATGTTACGCCCCACGCTCATGCTATTTTTGAATACTTCCTGCGCAATCCAATTTGTCAGGACATGGGTCGCAAGTTTAAAATTGCGCTCTCATCATCTGCGAAAGATTCGGCCTATGCATTTATGCACGATGTAGGGTTGATTCCAGTAGCAAAAATAGCTGAAGATGGCACCCAGATCAATGGCTTTAAAGTGTTGGTGGGCGGAGGATTGGGCGCGCAACCGCTTTTGGCTAAGGTCGCCCATGAGTTTTTGGAAGAGCGATTCGTGATTCCGTTTATCGAATCTGTGATTCGTGTATTTGACCGTTATGGCGAGCGTGTGCGTCGCCACAAAGCACGCATGAAGTTTTTGTTGGCTGATATTGGTTTGGAGGAATTTTTGAAACGGGTAGAAGAGGAGCAAAAGGCCCTTAAAAATAAAGAGTATGCCATTGAACCTCTAGCCTTTGCGGCCAATGATTTATTAAAGGCAAGTGAAAGCAAGCTAACTCGCGAAGATTTGATTGCGGCTGAGCCCGAACAAAATGCCCCTTACGTGCATTGGCTTAAGACCAACGTTTTTGAACAAAAACAAAAAGGCTGGTACGCAGTACAATTGCGGGTGTTGTTGGGTGATATGCACTCATCAACCGCGCGTAAATTGGCAGACATCGTACGTGAATACGCCGCCGATGACATTCGGGTAACGGTCAATCAGGGATATATTCTTCGATTTGTAAAAGCCGAAGATTTGCCCGCTATTTATGCAAAACTCAATGAATTGGGCTTGGCAGAACCTGGTTTTGATACCACGGCTGACATTACCACCTGCCCAGGTACCGATACTTGTAATCTGGCGATTTCGAGCAGCTACGGTATTACCCGTGTGTTAGAAACGATGATGAAGGAAGAGTTTCCTGATATTATTTACAACAATGACATCAAAATCAAAATCAGTGGTTGTATGAATGGCTGTGGTCAACACAGTGCCTGCAACATTGGTTTTCACGGCAGTTCCATCAAAAATGGCAAACTCGTTTTGCCCGCGTTGCAGGTCTTGTTGGGTGGAGGCTTCAACGGAGCGGGTGAAGGAATGATGGGCGATAAAGTCATCAAACTTCCCACCAAACGTGGCCCTGCGGCTTTACGGACGTTGTTGAACGATTATGAAACCAACGCCTTTGAGGGAGAATATTATAACGATTATTTCCTGCGTCAGGGTAATAAATATTTTTATTCAATGCTCAAACCGTTGGCTGATTTGACCACGGTGGTTAGCAGTGACTACGTTGACTGGGACCACGAAGAGCCTTTCCAAACCGAAGTTGGAGTGGGAGAATGCGCCAGCGTGTTGATTGATTTGGTGGCTACGACAATTATTGAGGCCAACGACAAACTCAACTGGGCCACCGAAAACCTCGAAAAGAAAATCTGGGCCGATGCCATTTATCACGCTTACAACGTATTTGTAACGGGTGCCAAAGCATTATTGGTAAGCAAAGGAGTGGCGACCAATACACAGTACGGGATTGTGAAGGATTTTGACGAGCATTTCGGGGCTGATTTTAGCGATCTTTCCGAAGGAGTTTCGTTTAAAGAGTTGGTGTTTAGCATCAATAAGAACGAACCGATACAGGAGTTTGCCGAAGGGTTTGTGGCCAAAGCTGCGCATTTTATTGGGAAAGTAAATCAAATTCGTCAGCAACAATTGGAGAGCGAAGGTGAGCCTGAATTAGCGCTGGTGGAATTTGGAAAAGATAGCTAAGATATGAAAGTTACGCTCATTGGTGCGGGACCAGGTGACCCCGATTTAATAACCCTCAAAGGTATTAAAGCCCTAAAATCTGCTGATGTTGTGCTGCATGATGCGCTGGCAAGCACGGAGTTGTTGGAGTATTGTAAGCCCGAATGTATCATTGTCAACGTCGGAAAACGCTTTGCCCAGCATAGTTGCAATCAGGACGTAATAAACCATTTGATTGTAGAATATGCCCAACAATACGGCCACGTAGTTCGCCTAAAAGGCGGCGACCCGTTTATTTTTGGTAGGGGTTATGAAGAATTGGAGTACGCCCAGCGCCACGGTATCGAAACACAGGTAGTGCCGGGTATTTCGAGCAGTTATGCCGTTCCGGCGCTGGCGGGAATACCCTTGACCACTCGCGGACTGAGCGAGAGTTTTTGGGTGGTTACGGGCACCACCAAAGACCACAAACTTTCGAATGATCTGGCACTCGCGGCTCAGTCTTCGGCCACGGTGGTGGTGTTGATGGGGATGCATAAGCTTACGGAGATTGTTGAAACCTACGCCCAACTTGGTAAGCTCGAATTGCCCGTGGCCATTATCCAAAACGGTACGCGCCCTGATGAAAAAATTGTAACTGGTAAAGTAGGAAACATTCTACAACTGGTACAGGCAGAAGGCATAGGTTCTCCCGCTATTATTGTGCTGGGAGCAGTAGCCCAACTCGCCGACAATGTAAAAAAGTTTACTCAACTAGTGAATTATTAACCCACCCTTCATTAAGTACCTTTTGCCTAAGTGGTTTTTGAGCGTGAAGCTTAAAAACCACTTTTTTGTTAAGGACCCCTGATGGTACTACCCTTTTTAGAGCAGAAGTATTATTCTCCATATTAATTAATTTATTTTGTGAAGTTTTGTAAAACAATGCATTAAATAGAACTAATGGCTGTATCGGATAAAAATAGGGGGATGAATTGTCGCATAATTTTTGCGGGTATTTTGGCAGGATGGGTATTTTGTTGTTTTTCGACCTATGCCCAACCCTCTGGTTTTCAGGATCAGTTGAAGGTAAAAGGTGGAATTGTGGAGGGGCTTACAAATCTTACAGGAATAACTTTTGATGCTGCTGGACAAATGTACGCTTGTGAAAGTAGCGGAAAAGTATGGGCCTTGCGATTTGCGGCAAACGGCGCATTTCAACAAAAATATTTACTGCTTGATATTTCGGGAGAAGTACTTAATAACAGCGATTTAGGGTTGGTTTCGCTAGTACTTGACCCCGATTTTCTGACAAATGGCTACTTTTATATTATGTACGCAGTCAATCGCCAGTTTTTGCTGAACGGTACAAATGGCGGCGATGGATCAGATCAAACGGGGTCTATTGTTAGGGTGAGCCGATATACCGCAGACCTTGGAGCAAGTCCGAGTTTTACAACGGTGAACCCCAATAGCCGATTGGTATTGATTGGAACAAGCCCTGCTGATGGAATACCGATTATCAGTATCAACCACGCTGGCGGCTCGCTTGTTTTTGGCAGCGATGGTACGCTTTTGGTTTCAACGGGCGACGGGGCTTCGGCAGGAGTTGATGAGGGCAACCGGGGCAGTTACCAGTTAGCTATCAGTGCGGGGGTTATCACTGCTGAGCATAATATTGGAGCTTATCGCTCCCAGCGCGATGATTCGCATAATGGGAAAGTGCTTCGTATCGATCCCTCTACTGGAAACGGAATTCCGTCCAATCCGCTGTATAATTCAGCTACTCCACGAGCGCCAGCATCGCGTCTTTGGGCCAAAGGCCTGCGAAATCCGTTTAAAATGAGCTTGATTCCAGGTACTGGGAGTCACCATCCAGAAGATGCAAGCCCAGGAGTATTGGTCATTGGCGACGTGGGCAATACTACCCGCGAAGAAATCAATACCGTGACAGGACCTAATCAAAATTTTGGTTGGCCCCGTTATGAAGGCATTGATCGGGTAAATTTCGATTATGATGATTTAACCTATGCGCCAGCTACTTATCGCAAACCTATTTTAGAATACCGAGAGCTGTCAACCGCCGCGAATGTGTGCCTGAATCAAACGACAAAAATTCAGATTGGCACCCCCTCTTTTCCGTACAATGGACCCACTTTTACGGGAAACTCTACGATGGGAGGAACCTTTTATGCAGGAACTAATTTTCCAGCAGCTTACCAAAATGCATTATTTATGGCCGATTTTGGCGGTAAATGGATTCGGGTCATGAAGTTGAATGAAAACTATGAACCAGCCTCAATCACCCATTTTATGAGTACCGCCTATCAGATAGTACATTTGGCCTACAACAGTTCTGATCAGGGTTTATATTACGTTACGGGCAATGGACTTCCTTGCGATGAGATACGCCGTTTAAGTTATAACACGGGCAATATACCCCCCGTCGCAAAAATAGAAGCCGATACTGCCGCTGGTATATCGCCGTTACCCGTGGCATTTACGGCCATAAAATCATACGACCCAGAAGCAACTTCACTAACCTATGAATGGAAAATAGACGATGGTGCGGCTTTTAGTACAGGTTTAGCACCTCACTATGTTTTCAGGCCTCCTGCCAACACGCGAAAAAAATACAAGGTAAAATTGACCGTAAAAGACAATGCCGGGGGAAGCGGGGCACTTAGTAGCAGCGATTCAACTTATATTTATGTCAACAACACGCCGCCTGTCATTGAAAGTAGCAGTTTAGATAACCTGATTCAAATTCCAGAGGGCCAGTCGTATCCGTTGACTTTGTCGGCAACGGTATCGGATGCACAGTCGCCTGCCGATAGCCTTACGTTGAGTTGGATTGTGGGCTTGGCACATAATGGACATGAGCACCGAAATCCTGCAGTAGTGGGTAATTCCATCAATACCTCTTTGGACGCCTTGACTTGTGAAGTGGGCGACGCGACTTACTGGTACCGTATTTACCTGACCGTGACAGACCCCGAAGGATTATCAACAACTTTGCGCAAAGACATTCAGGTGGAATGCAGCGGAGCGGCTCAGGCCCTCAATTTTAACCCGATTCCGAATCAGCACATTACATTAAATACAACAACCGCTACGCTGACGGCGGCTGCTACTTCTTCAGTAGGAGCAACGCCCGTTAATTACTTCGTTACCTCAGGGCCAGCGTACGTTATCGGTAATACCGTTACCTTGACTGGAAAACCAGGGAAAGTTGAAATAAGGGCAACGCAACACGGCAATGGCACTTACCGCCCCGCGCTGCCAGTTGAAAGGACATTTGACGTAAATCGAACCATTACCAATTATAATATTGCCTTTACGGGTATTCCTAACAAACAGGCGACAGACCCGCCATTTACTCTGTCTGCAACTACCACTCCCTCTGGAGGGACGATTCAGTACTTACTGATTTCTGGCCCCGCAACTTTGTCGGGAAATACGGTAACTTTGACTGGCGACGGTGGTACGGTCCGAATCAGGGCTTTTTATCAGGGAACCTATACTCAAAATGGAGCCTTTGCTGAGCAAACTTTTGAGGTACTATGTCCTACTCAATATACCCTTACAAATCCGATTGCCAACGGGCAAAACAAGGTTTATGAGGCTGTCCAAGTTATAACAGCAACCAATAAAATTCAGTCGGGTGCCAATGTGGTGTATCGGGCGGGAACAACGGTGAGTTTGCAAGCAGGTTTTTCAGCAGAATCTGGAAGTGTATTTTTGGCCGAGACGCGCGCTTGTAATCTCGCCGGAAATGCTTTGGTAAGTGAGCAGAAAATAAAGTAATTGTAAATGATTTTTAATTTTTGTTTGACAACTGGTTAGTTTTACCAGTTGTCAAACAAAAAACCAGTACCAGCGCTTATTTCCGGCTCTTCGTGATGGTTTTTCCGTCAGAGGTAACGGTGTAAGTGCGGTCGCAGTTGCCGTCGCCGTAATCAACCACCGTTTTGGGTTTGTCGGGGCGTTCAATCTCAATAGTGCCCGACACAGGAAAAATCCCGCCTGTGCCTCGGCAGGCTACCTTTGTAATAAGAACCTTTGTGATGGTTGATTTGAACGTTTTGCCGTCGCTGCCCGTGGCGGTGGTGCTGCCCGTGACGAGGATTTCGTCATCGGCACGATTGAGCGGAGTGCCTTTGGCGTCTTCTTTTCGGGTTTTGGTACTGCTAAAAGTAATCGTCTTGCCATCTTCGGTGGTGATGGTGGTCTCGGTAAAGTCCTCTTTGGTCACCACGCGGCCATTTTCAAGCGCTAAGTTGATGGTATGTTTTCCATTGATAATGCGTGGGCCACGTTGGAAGTTTTGGTACGTAATATTTTGGGTAAACAAGCCAGATGCATCTCTTGGCGGTTTTACGGGGATTTGAATGGTCATTTTACCACCTACTTTTCGACCTTCGCATTCTTTGGCGGTACCATAATCGACTACGATGGTAATAATCCCGTTGGATTCGGTACGGGAAACGGTGGCGCATTTGTCGGCCTTGAGCGGACGTTTTCCTGGGTTTCCAACGCTGTCGGTGCCAGTTTCAGCCGATTCTCGCAGCGAAGAAAGCCCCCCGAACAATTCATCATTGTACGTAAAAACCGCTTCTGTTTCGTCAATAATTGACTGATTGTCTTCGGCGGAGATGATTTCTTCTTCGGGCATCGGGCCCGTGTTTTCTTTGTTACAGGCAATCAACATCAACGCGACCCCAGCGGCGGCGGTCATGCCTTTCCAAGACATTTTGATTTTCATGGAACTTTTAGTTTAAGGTTTAACATTTGTTTTGTGACTGCTTAGGCTTTTGTACAGTAGCTTAGAGAAAAATCCGTGCCTGAAGGTTTAATATGGGCTTTAACAAAATTTAACAAATGCTGACTACGGACGAATTACGTCGTTATAATCGCCATTTGCTGATTCCTGAGTTTGGGTCGGTAGGACAGGAACGGCTGAAAGCGGCGCGGGTGCTGGTGATTGGATGCGGCGGACTGGGCAGCCCGATTTTATTGTATTTGGCGGCGGCTGGCGTGGGTACGCTCGGCATTATTGACGGCGACCGGGTCGATGAAAGCAACCTTCAACGGCAAATTTTGTACGGAACAGAATCAATCGGCAAGGCAAAAGTAGAAGAAACCGTCAAACGTTTAGAATCACTTAATCCTTTCTGTGCAATTGAGCCTTATTTTGAGCAGCTTACGTCTAAAAATGCGCTTGCTATTTTAGAAAAATACGACCTCATTATTGACGGTTCAGATAATTTTCCGACGCGCTATCTGGTCAATGACGCTTGCGTTCTGTTAAACAAACCGCTTATTTATGGGGCTATTTATCGTTTTGAAGGGCAAGTTGCCATATTCAATTACCAAAATAGCCCGAACTACCGCGATTTATTTCCTACGCCACCACCACCCGAACTCGCGCCCAATTGCGCCGAAGCGGGAGTTTTGGGCGTTTTGCCGGGCATCATCGGGAGTTTACAGGCCAATGAAGCCATTAAACTCTTAGCGGGCATTGGTGAGCCGTTGGTGGGAAAATTGTTTGTCATGGATGCCCTTACCTTAACGACCAGAATTATAAAAATACCCCGTTTGCCCGCGCGTTTTATAATTGACAAATTGATTGATTACGATGAATTTTGCGGGATAAAAACCCCAGATTTGGAAACGGAAGTGACACCCGAACAGCTGGCTGAAATGCTGAAAAGTAACGTTGATTTTCAGTTGATAGATGTGCGTGAAACCAACGAATACGCCGTTGATAACCTTGGCGGAGAGTTGATGCCTCTGTCGGCGTTGGCGGATTTTACGGGTCAAATAAGCCGCGAAAAAATGGTTGTTATTCACTGTCAAAGCGGAATGCGGAGCCAAAAAGCCGTTCAGCAACTGCGTGAACAACACGGTTTTGTGAATTTAAAAAACCTAAAAGGCGGATTGGCGGCATTTCGGAAAATGCACTAGAAAAATGAGTATTCAACGTATTCTCACCTCCGACGGCTCGCATACATTATTGAACCAAACGCTCAATGCATATTACCATTCGGTCAACGGAGCGTTGCAGGAATCGCAGTCAATTTACATTGATTTGGGCCTGAAAGAAGCCATTCGTCATTATCAGTTAAGCCCAATTTCGGCTCCTCTGACTGTTTTTGAAATGGGTTTTGGAACAGGACTAAATGCGCTGCTCACGTGGTTGGAAGCCGAAGCAGCGCAGGTGCCCGTTCGCTACGTGACCGTTGAGGTGCATCCGTTAGCAGAAGAGCAGGTTGCGGGATTGAATTACGACGGACTATTGGAAACTCATCGATTATTACAACTTCACGAAGCGGAGTGGGAACAGCCTGTTCAACTCTCTCCGTATTTTACGCTTGAAAAACGCCGAACAAAACTTCAGGATTTCGAGACTTCACTTCAATTTGATGCCATTTATTATGATGCTTTTGCTCCATCGGCCCAGCCAGAACTTTGGGAGCGGGAGGTTTTTGAACAATTGGCTTCGCTGTTAAAATCAAACGGCAACCTAACCACCTATTGTTCAAAAAGCTACGTGCAACGAAACCTACGTGCGGCGGGTTTTACCGTTGAAAAACACCCCGGACCAAAATGGAAACGGGAAGTGCTGCGGGCTATTTTATAAACTCATGCCACCATCCACAAAGAGGTTTTGCCCCGTTATGTAGCGGCCAGCGTCTGAGCATAGAAATACAGCCATGCCTGCACAATCTTCTGGCAGCCCCATGCCACCTTCTGGTGTGGTCATGCGTTGAGCGATTCGCTTTTCCATTTTAGGAACAGGTTCTTGGATGCGCGGTGTATCAATGATACCAGGGGCTAAGTTGTTGACGGTAATGCCCTTATCGGCTAATTGAAGTGCTACATTTTTCACTAAATTAAAAACGGCGGACTTAGTAGCGGCATATACAATCATGGCGGGGTGAGGCTTAACTTGCTGCACGCTGCCAATGGTCAGGATTCGTCCCCAACCTTTTTGTATCATGGCAGGGGCAAACTGTTGCATCAACAAAAGAGTAGATTTAAAATTAGCATTGACCTGAAAATCAAATTCACTTTCCGTTACTTCTTGCCAATCTTTAGCCACCTGTACCGAAGCATTGATGACCAAAATATCCACGGTATCAGTTACTTTAGCAACGCTACGGAAAAAATTTTTGACGCCGTCCTTTTTCGAAAAATCAGCTTTTACAATCGGTACTTTACCTTTTGGCTGATTCATTTCTTTGACTGTCTGCTCAGCGTCTTTCCGCTCTGTACGATAGTGAATAATAACATTGGCGCCGTATTCGGCGAGTGCAATGGCGATGGCTTTGCCGATTCCTTGACTCGAACCCGTCACAACGGCGGTTTTTCCAGATAAATTAAGTCGTTCAGAAAGCATAGTATATACTGAAAGGTTTAATTAGTTCCTGTTTTTGGTCAGGAACTACATTTAGTATTTTTTTCATTGTATAACCTGCTAAAAAAGAACATCCACTTTTATAAAAGGATAAAATGGGTAATTCTTTCAACAACTGTCGTGGTGTTTTGAGGTATTATGAATTGATATTAATTAAACAGAAAGGATTACGTTTCTCATATCACCTGAAACCCATACGCGTACGGATCGTCGTCGGGGTCGATGGTGATGGTGTTGAGACCGTACACTTTGGCCCATCCTTCCACGCCCGGAATGATAGCGTCGTGGTCACCTACTTTGGCATAATCTTCGACCGTACCGATGAACTTGCTGCCGATGATGCTTTCGTGGATAAACCGGTCGCCTTTTTTGAGTTTGCCTTGGGCGGCCCACTGCGCCATGCGTGCCGAAGTGCCCGTGCCGCAGGGCGAGCGGTCGATGGCCTTGTCGCCGTAGAAAACCGCGTTGCGGGCCGAGGAGGTCGGGTCAATGACCGCGCCCGTCCATTCGATGTGGCTGAGGCCGTTGATGGTAGGGTCGTTGGGGTGAACGAAGGTGTATTTTTCGTTGATGCGTTGGCGCAATACACGCGCCCAACCAATGAGTTGTTCAGCTTTATAATGCTCCAGCCCCGGGAAATTCTCCTGCACATCGACGATGGCGTAAAAATTACCTCCGTAGGCCACGTCCATTTTGAGCGTGCCGAGGTCGGGGCACTCGGCTTCGATGCCTTCGGCGGCAAGGTAGGAGGGTACGTTGACGAGCTTGACGGATTTGACTTTGTTGCCTTCCTGTACATAGCTGATGAGTACCAACCCCGCTGGTGCTTCCATGCGTACGATGCCGGGCGTTTTGGGGCGAATGAGACCATGCTCAATGGCGATGGTGATGGTGCCGATGGTGCCGTGGCCGCACATGGGTAGGCAGCCGCTGGTCTCGATAAACAGCACCGCCACGTCGTTTTCGGGGTCGTGGGGCGGGTACAGAATACTGCCCGACATCATGTCGTGGCCACGCGGTTCAAACATCAGACCTTTGCGAATCCAGTCGTATTCGCGCAGAAAATGCTGGCGTTTTTCGCTCATGTTTTTGCCTTCGAGAATGGGGCCGCCGCCAGCTACGACGCGTACGGGATTGCCGCAGGTGTGGGCATCAATGCAGAAAAAAGTTTTGGATGACACGGGAAAATATAAATGACGATGTACAATGCTTGATTTTACTCCTAAAAAGGCTAAACTAATGTTTTTGGGCCTATTTGCACGGATTTTTGAATGATTTCCTCCAGCACTAGAAGGTTGATGTCCGACAACTTGTTGATGTACAGACACGACACGCTGGTTTTGTGTTTGCCCAAGCGTTGGAGCTCTTCTTCTAGGTTGTTGATGCCGCAGGTCAGGTAAAGCGTTAGGTTTTGTTTGCGGGGAGAAAAACCCACCAAAAACCAATCCCCTTCGCGGCCAGTAGCGTATTTGTAGTGGATGTCGCCAAAACCGATGATGCTTTCGCCCCACATTCGGGGTTTGCTCCCAGTAGCGCGTTGCATCATTTCTGCTACGATGCTGCTGTCAGTACGTTGCTGCTCGCGGTCGATACCGTCAATAAACGCATCAACGCTTTGGTCGGTAGGTTGGGTTTTGTTTTCAGCCATGGTTTAATGGAGGAAGTGAAGGACTTACAACAAAGTTAACAGGAATTGAGCATCTACGAAAGGGCTGAAAAAAAACATCCCCGACACAAGATGCCGGGGATGGTGGCTGACTTTACAAAGTACTTTTGCTTTTGCCTTCTTTTTTGGCTTTTTTATCAGCTTTTTTCTCTTTGGTGGTTTTTTCTGGCTCTTTTTTCTTTTCCTTGCCAGGCTTATCTTTTGCCATATTGGTAGTTGTTTAAGGGTGAGTAAATTACGTTAATTATCGGGGAAATAATTCCAAAAACTTTTTTGGAATCGTAGTTTCAAAACGAAGTTTTTCGTGAGTTATTGGATGAACAAAGGCCAAAACCCACGCGTGTAGGCCCAAGCGGGCGATGGGGTTCGTGACGGCCCCGTATTTTTTATCACCAACAATAGAATGTCCTAAGTCTTGTAAATGGACCCGAATCTGATTTTTACGCCCCGTTTCGAGGTTGACTTTCAACAACGAAAAATCGGCATTTTGCTTCAACACTTCATAATGCGTGATTGCCAATTGCCCCTGAGCGGGGTTTTGACTCGAATACATAATGAGCGCCTTGCTTTCATTCAGATACGACGTGATGGTGCCCGAGAGCTCTTTGAAAGGCTTTTCGGCCACGGCGATGTAGGTGCGCTCTTTGGTGGTAGGCTCCCAGCTTTCTTGCAACAATGCCTTCACCCTTTCACTTTTGGCAAATACCATCACGCCCGACGTGTCGCGGTCGAGGCGGTGAACGATGAAGATTTTGTTGGCGGGATTTTGCTTCTTGACGTGCGCACTCAGCGTGTTGTAAGCTGTTTGGGATTCCTTATTGTTGGCCGAAATGGAAAGGAGACCTTCCTGTTTTTCAATGACAATCAAATGCGCATCTTCAAACAAAATCGTTAGGCCGCGATATATGCTTTCTTTAGAACCTTGGGTCCAGCGTACTTCCACGCGTTGATTGGGTTGCAATGAATAATTGTACTTCGTCTGTACCCGGCCTTCGACCAAAATATGCCGGTCGCGCAGCAGCGTTTTGATGTTGTTGCGGTTTTTATGGGGAAGTTTTGCCACCAGAAACGCCATCAATTCGGCGGTTTCGGTGACGGTCAATAGGAGCGGCGGTTTCGAGGGTCTTTCTTTGGGCATGTTGGGATAACTTTGTCACTTCTCAACGCTTACAAATAGAATTGTTGAGAAAGTGACAAAGTTATCGGAATTTTTGAGAAAGACGATTTGTGCTTTGGTTTCTCAAAACGTATTGACATTTAACACAACCGTATTGATGCCTGGCGATAGTCGGAGGGTTCCGAAAGAAGTATCTGCTTTTGTTCCGTTCAGAAGAATCGTGTCTTCGGGGGAAAACTTTAATTCCAATTCTGCCGATACATTGGCGGGCAGTTCAAACGTGTATTCCTGACGAATCCTGCTTTTGCGCTGATAGGATGCCTTGATAAGTCCTTTCATAATGGGTACAGTGATTTCGGAAGACGAAAGCGTGCCTAATTGCGGTTTGATGTGCATGATGCTTCCGCCCGCTGTTTTGGGTTGTATGCCCCACATATTGCGGGCAACAATATTGGCGGGGGCTGCTCCCCAGGCGTGGTTCCAGTCGAGGTTGGGCTTGTATTTGGTATCCCACGCCTCCAGCGTCATGGTCGAGCCGATCTTTATCATGTTCCACCAGCTTCGGTCGTGGGTGGCGGTCATGAGTTGCAGGGCATAGTCGGCTTCGTTGGCGTTGTAGAGGGCTTCCAGTAAATATTGCGAGCCATAGACGCTGCATGCCATGCCTCGGGATTTGATAAAAGCGGCGACCGATTTTTTGTGGATGTCGGGCGTAATGCCAAACGCCAACGCCATCATGTTGGCGTGCAGCGAGGAATGGTCGGTGCCTTCTCCGTCAATGTATGCTCCCGTTTTTGGGTTAAATAATTTTTCATTAATGGAATTTTTGGCTTTTATCGCCAAGGTCTGAAACTGCCGCTCATCCTCCGATTTGTGGAGAATACGCGCAAATTCGGCCATAATCTCCATGTTTTTGTAAAAGAAACAGTTTACCATTGTATTGATGGGTGTAAAAACATATCCATCGCGTTCGCCTTCGGCGGTGGCCAATTTCCAACCCGTATCTTTTTGGGCCGGTGGCCAATCTACGATGTCTTTCAGCTGAATCTTAGGGTCTTTAAAACCCAGTTTTTGCATGAACTCAGGCGTGTTTTTGGGTGACGACGAGCTGATCAAACCATCCTCACGGGCAAGTTCCATGAGGGTTTTGTACTTCAGGGGTTCGTAGTATTTAGCAATCAATTCGGTGTTACCCGTGTACATATAGTCTTGGTAAAACATCAGCGCCACGTGGAGTTGCCATTCGGTAGGCCAGGTGGGGTGCTCCATAAAATACTCAATGGTTTTGCGGGCAATGCCGTATTCGCGGTCGGTAGCGTAGTGGCTTAGTTGATTGAGGTACGCATCGGCTTCGTACGGAATGCGCTCCCGGTCGCCATCGAGATAAAATCCTGAAAATGAACTAGCTTTGATGGTATATTTGCACAACTCCCAGACCTGATTGAGGGTGGTGTCTGAGCTTTTGAAACGACTTTGGTCTTCTTCAAAATAACTGAAATACGCCAATTGCGTCAGGTCGTTGGCAGTCAGATTTTCGGTGACATTGTCTATTTCACAATAGCGAAACGGCAATAAAACGGGAAACGAATCGGGCATTACCACCGCGCCGGCGCTTGATTTGGTGTTTCTTTCGTCGGGTTTGATGTTGAGCCGGTAGGTTTTTTTGCCTTTGGTTACTTCCACTTTCACCTCTTGGTACCGAATACTGCCCATGGGTTTTCGGTTTATTTTCCCGTTTTCGAGTTGCTCGCCCAGCCGCACAATGAGGGTTTGGTTCTTTTTGGCGGTATAATTGAGTTCTAGATTCGCAAAGGCTGCTTTCCCAAAATCAATAAAGTAACTGCCCGGAGCCGTTTTGATGAATTTCGTCGGCTTCTTTTTATCCACCTGAAAAATATTGGTTGTTGAGATGGAATTGTCTGGTGGCCCCACCCGAAAGGCCTGTGGCTCAGAATAATCGCCCGTGCGATTGTCGGTGTCCCAAATCCTCACTTTCCAAAAGTAGGTCACGCCTGGTTGTAAGGGTTTGCCTTGGTAAGCTACATTGGAGGAATGGTTTCCGCGCACCTGTCCCGTGTTCCATACATCGCCGATGTTATGGTCGATATTGGTTTTAGAAGAAGCGACCAGAAGTTGGTAGGATGACTGAAACACAGCTTCTTTCGGTACCACCCAGCCAAATTCGGGGGTATTATCTTTCAACAAAACGGTAGCGGGTTGGCGGATAAACTCCACCATCAAACCCGTCGGTTGACAGGCATTGGCATCTCGGTGTTGTTGAATGAGTTGTTCCGTTTTTTGCCGCAGGTTGTTCAACACCTGCCGGTATTTTTCATCCCGAACCAAGTTGGTGATTTCGTTGGGGTCGGCTTTGAGGTTGTAGAGTTCTTCGAGGGTTTTGTCGTTGACATACCGAAAATATTTCCACTCGTTGGTGCGTATACCTTCGCTCGGTGGAATGTTTTCAAATTCCCAGAGGTGCTCGATCAACACCGTGTCGCGCTGCATACTTCGGGCCGTCTGATTGACCAACGGCATCAAACTTTTTCCGTGATAATTTTTCGGTCGTTTTACCCCTGCCATGTCCAAAATCGTGGCCGGAACGTCAATGTTCAGGGCCATTTCGTCACTATCTTGGTGCTTCTCCTTCCTTGGGTCGTAGATAATCAGCGGTACTCGAATGGAATTGTCGTACATCAGCCACTTGTCGGCCAATTGCCTTTCGCCAAGCATGTAGCCGTTGTCGCCCATCAAAATGATGATGGTATTTTTGTCAAGGTTTTTCTTTTTTAGCTCTTCCCGAATTTTGGCGATTTCTAAATCAATCCCTGCAATCATGCGGTAATAGCCCTTGACCATGCGTTGGTATTTTTCGGGCGTATCAAATCGCCACGTCCAGCGCAGGCGGCTGAAGCCCGCTTTTACTTTTTCGGGCTGTTGGTTAAAGTACTTGTCTTCGCCCAAAAGCGGGGGAGCGATGGTGACATTTTCAAGTAAATGCGCTGTTTGTTCATCGTAAAAATATTGGTCAGGAGCACCGTCGTGGGCATGGGGTGCCGAGAAGCTCAGCGATAAGCAAAAGGGCTTGTCGGTGGGGGCGTTTTCGATAAAATCAATGGCTTTTTGGCCCGTATAGCGGGTCAAATGTACGGTATCTTTGCCCAGAGTTTTGAAGAAATAGCCCCGTTTATCAGTGTATCGGTTATTACGATCATAGTCTTCATACACGTGGAATAACTGGTCTTTTCGGTCATAATTTACCCCGAATTTCCCGTAAAAGCCCGTGTAATAGCCGGCCTCTTTCAGTACTTTGGGATAGGCATTTTCCATGTATTCCTGCTTGATATTGCCGGTCTGAAACGTGTAGCGGTGGGCGCGCTCCTGCATAGCACTCAAAATACTGGCTCGGCTCGCGGCACAGATCGGAGTGGTTACCAGTGCTTTCTTAAAATAGACCCCCGTTTGTGCCAATTTATCCATTTCGGGTGTGTGCGCATACGGGTTGCCGGTGTAACCCAACGCTCCGGCTCGGTGGTCGTCGGTCAGGATAAAGATGATGTTGGGTTGGGTTGGTTGTTTTTGTGCAAAATTTACCTTCGCACAAAAACACCAGCATAAGAGAAAAATAAATCGGTAAAATCCGCTGTTTGGGGACATGACTAAATCGTTTTGGGTTACTCAACAATCGGCTTTCCTTCGTAATTTACTTTTCTATAAGGTACCGTTTCTGTCTCATCCACTAAGTAATTCCACTGCTTTACATACTCCATTCCGGGCTTAAATTCGTCTTTTCGTTTGCGCAATTCCCCTTTTAAGTCAGCATCCAGTTTGTCCTGAACTTTTTTGTACTCGGCTTTTTCGATTAAATTGTTGAGTTGAAGAGGGTCTTTCAAGTTGTCGAACAGCAGCCATGGGCCGTTCAGATCACGGGTGTAGGTGTATTGGTGAGTAAAAAGACCCCGGTACTCTTTGCCGCCCATTTTCCGCGTCCATTGCCCGAAAGGTTGAGTGCAGGAAATCAGGGTATGTTTGACGTTATCCTTTTTCGTTCCTTTCAACACGCCCGAAAAATCAATGCCTTCGACCGACGCTGGAACGGGAATATTGCACAGGCCCAACAGCGTAGGCATGATGTCGGGGGAGTTTAGCAGCGCCTCGGAGGTTTTGCCCGTTTTACCAAACAACTTAGGGTAATGAAGCAGAAACGGCACCTTAATGCTTTCGGCGTAAGGCTGCTGTTTGTTCCACGAGCCGTGTGCGCCCAATAAATCGCCGTGGTCGGACGAAAACACGATGATGGTGTTGTCTTCAATGCCCAAATCAATGAGCGTCTGCCACATTTTGCCTATGCAGTCATCAATCGCTGCAATGTGTGAATAATAGCCACGGAGGTCGTTTTTGACCTTTTCTCGTTTCTCCACGGGCACATTTTCATTGATGATGATGTCTTTGTTTTCAAACATTTTACGGTATTTTTCGGGAGCCGTTTGGTACGGGTCGTGCGGACTGCCGATGGAAATAAACACCATAAACGGGTTGGTTTCTTGGGCTTTGGCGGTCATGTAGTTGCAGACATCATCGGTCTGCGCGATGACATCGTAGCCTTTCCACACCAATTTTTTATTGGAATCACCGGCGTAGTAGGCCGAATTGTTGTAATCGTGGGTGCATTCCAAGGCTTTCCAGTACCCAAATCCCTGCTGACGCGTCGGTGGGATGTAGGTATTTCGGCCGTGCCCGTCGATGTGCCACTTGCCCACAAACCCTGTGGTGTAGCCGTGTTTTTTATAGACCTTTGCAATCGTCGTGGCGTTGGTGTCCAATAAAACATCGTTCATAAAAACGCCGTTGGTGAGCGGATACTGCCCGGTCATGAGCGAAGCGCGGTGCGGCGTACAAACGGGCGTGCCCGATACGGCATTTTTGACGTTTACGCTTTGGCGTGCCAATCGGTCGAGATTGGGCGTATACACGTTTTTGTCGCCTGCATAGCCTGTCGCCTGCGCCCGCCATTGATCCACCAGAATGTATAGGATGTTGGGCTTTTTGACGGTGTTTTGTGACAAAAGAGTTTGGTTGTTTTTGAGAACAATCAAGGCAATGAAAAACAGATTTATGCTTATTTTTTTCATAAATAGTTTCAGGTAAAAGGTAAATCTTCAAATGGAAATTACACAGAGGACCAAAGAGTTTAAAATTGAGAGCCACAGAGAAAATATTGATTTTACTTTATAATTTCTGTGGTTGTTTGTGGTTCGTCTCAATATCCCGGATTCTGAGTTAACTTATTGATGGAAACCTCATTGACTGGAATTGGCGCAAGTAGTTTATTAGGTGTCAAAGTATACCCTTCAGGATAAAGGAACGTTTTCTTCGCTTTTTCACGAATGCCGTGGGCGGTCATTACTTCTACCGCTTTGCCGGTACGTTTGAGGTCGTACCAACGTTGGTTCTCAAAACAAAACTCTACCTGACGTTCTTTGGCGATGAGCGTTTTTAGGACTTCCTTGCTCAACGCAGCTACCGGTGCGGTAAGTCCTGCTCTATTCCGAACTTGTTGAACGTAAGGAATAGCTTCGCCTGTACGGTTCAGCTCATTGAGCGCTTCTGCATACATTAGCAAAACATCCGAGTAGCGTAATACGGGAAAATTGTCACCACTGCGATCGTCAGGGGCAGAAATGGGGGCTTTGTATTTGGCGCAATAAGGGATAGGGCGTACGACGTTATCCCAGTCTAATCCATTCCAAAAGCCAATCGAAACGGTTTTGCGCGTATCACCTGCCTCAAAAGCGTTGATCAAATCGTCGGTAGGTTGATTCCAACCCGCGCCCACGATGTTGATGTTGGGGCGATTTGTCACGGCTCCCCCCGAAGTATGCGGGGCAAACAGAAAGATGAATCGGTTGGCGAGTTCAGCACTATTTTCTGAATACTGAACCGCAAAGATGGTTTCTTTGAAGTCCTTTTTGGCCGGGTTGAACAGGTCGGCGTAATTGGTTAAAAGGGCGTATTTCCCCGAATTAATGACTGTTTTCAGGGTTTGTTCGGCTTCGGCATACTTTCCAAGGGTAAGATATACTTTGCCTAACAGCGACAGGGCCGACATTTCATTAGCCCGGCCTACCTCTTCCACATCCTTGGCTTTGGCAAAACGTTCGGCGGCTTGTTTTAAATCACTGATAATACTGTCATACACCTGCGCTTCCGTTGACCGCTTGATGTTCACCGCTTCCTGCGAAGTAGTGGGCGCTAAAACCAAAGGCACGCCGCCAAACTGCCGAACGAGATTAAAATAATATAACGACCGTAAAAACAGGGCTTCGCCCGCACAACGTTCTTTGAAAGACAATTTCGACCAATTCACACCTTCCCGGTCCAATTCGCTCAGTAATTTATTGCAACGCGTAATCCCGTTGTAGGAGAGGTTCCAAAAGGCCGAAAAGGCAACATTATCACCTACTAAAATGAACTGGTCAATGACGCCTCTCGACGCTTCTCCCGTGCGGACGTTGTTTTGAAAACTTGCATTGTCGGAGATTAACTCGGCCAAAATCCAGTGGTTATTTTTTTCATTATCACGCAACGGAACGTAACAGCCGTTGGCCAAAAGGGTATATTCTACCTCTGTTTGGTAAAAATTCCCTTCGTTGAGGGTTGATTTTGGATAGAGTTCCAGAAACTTGTTGGTGCAGCCTGCCATCAAGGAGAGCGTCAGCACATATATGATTTTTTTCATGTTGAAAGTCGTTTTTTAAAAGGATAAATTCAAACCCACTGAAGTAGTCCGGGCAAGTGGATAAGACGAAATATCAAAGCCCGGCGAGAGCGTATTGTTAATGTCTCTGGACTGTGCTTCTGGATTAGCGCCGGTGTAATTGGTAAACATGGCCAGGTTTTGTACCGTAAAATAAAGACGGCAACTGTTGATAAAACCCGTTTTTTTGACCAAACCTTCGGGAAGCGAATACCCCAACGAGAGGTTAGAGACGCGCAGGAAAGAAGCATCTTCTACCCACCGGCTATTGACCCGATGTCCCCAACTCGGCGTTAATTTTGGCACGCCGTACAGTGTTCCGTCGCCAGGGTTTTCGGCGCTTCTCCAGCGATTTACAAACTCTTTATTCACATTGAAAAAACCCTGTAAATTGTCGGTTGACTGACGCAATCCGTTCATTACCTGGCCTCCCTTTTGGCCATTCATGATGATTCCCAAGGTAAATCTTTTGTAAGAAAAGTTGTTTGAAAAGCCAAAAATGAAGTCGGGATGCGGATTGCCGATCATGGTATAGTCCAAAAAGTCGTTGATGACACCGTCGCCGTTGATGTCTTTGTATTTGGAATTACCTTCATATACCTGTGCGGTTTTGATGATATTGGGATTGGCGATGTCGGCGGCGGTATACACGCCGTCGGCAATAAACCCGAAGAATTGACCGATGGGCTTTCCTACTACCGTAATGTGCGTGGGATTGTTGTCGTTATTGCCTGATAAAACTCTGTCTCCGTTTTCATTGAGAGAAAGTACTTTGTTACGATTGAACGCAAAGTTGAGGTTGAAATCCCAGTTTAACGCTCCTTTTATCGGGGTTCCTCCGAGTGAAATCTCAATGCCTCGATTTCGCACATTTCCTTTGTTAACAATCTGCGAGTTGAAACCCGTAATGGCGGGGATGACGTCGTTGAGCAGCATGTTTTTGCTCTCTTTGTTGTACAAATCCACAATTAAAGAAAGACGATTGTTGAAAAATTCGGCATCCAACCCCACATCAATCTGTTGAGATTCTTCCCAGGTCAAAAAAGGATTGGATAACCCTACAAAAGAGGCCGAAACCTGGGTGTTTCCGAAGACATACGCGCCGGGGTTGATGGCGGCTAAGTGCGAATAATTACCAATGTTATTATTGCCGCTTCTGCCGTAACTGGCCCTTAATTTCAGGTTGTTAAGCACTTTATTGTCTTTCAAAAAATCTTCTTCGGAAATACGCCAGGCGGCGGCAATAGAAGGGAAAGTCGCGTACCTGTTTTTTGCGCCAAAACGGGAAGAACCATCGGAACGGAAAGTAGCGGTCAGTAAATATTTGTCGTCGAAAGAATAATTGAGTCGTCCTAAGTAAGAAATGATGCTCCATTCCTGTTGATTTTCGCCCCAAGTTCCAATGGCCTGTGCCGCGTTGATGGTCTGAATCAGGTCGTTAGGGTAGGGGCTGGCGTTCAGATTGATAGCATTGGAACGATCTTTCTGCGTAGTATAACCCAACAGGGCGTTCAGCCGATGTTTCTGAAATGTTTTGTTATACGTAAGTGTGTTTTCGAGCAGCCAATTGAAACTGTCGCCCCGCGAATTGCTCGACCGTCCCGTTCCGGCAACGGGTGGAATATTGGACGCTCCTACGGTACTTGGTGTGAATTGATTGAATTTGGAAGTGGCCCAAATGGTGTTCAGCGAAGATTTTACTCTTAGGTCGGGCGTAATTTCCCATTCCAAATAGGCCGAGCCGAGGTTTTGAAATTGCTGCTGTAGTTGGGTAGTTTCTCGCAACACAAAAAGCGGATTGGCAAAACTCCACGCCGAGTGGTATTTGCTCTGCGGCGAGCGAATATAGGGGATAAGTTGTCCGTTGGCATCGTATGGACTCATCACCGGGTTTGCCCAGTTGGCTACCCCAATCACGTCTTCACGACTTGAATTGGTGTTGGTACGATTTTGGTTGATAAGTGTAGGTTGCAGCGATACTCCCACGGTAACCCGCTTGCTTACAGTAGACTCAATTCCCAGATTGGCACTGTACCGCTCTACGCCCGTGTACCGCAAAACGCCTTCCTGTTTGTAATAGCCCATACTGAAATTCATGCGCGAATCCTGCGTGCCTTTTTGAATACTGACGGTGTGGTCTTGAATGGGGGCTGTTTGCAGCAGCAAATCATACCAATCGGTACCGTCACCTACCAGTGAGCTTGGGTTTTGATATTCAACGGGATAGTCGTTGATGGTAGCGGCCCTGTTTTCGGCGCGCCGAACAGCAATGTCAATTTTATTGCGCTGTAAATCAGCAAATTCCTGCTGATTCATCAAGTTAGGTCTGCCTTTTTGGGGTACTTGCTGTACCCCTCTCATCGAAGATACGTTGACTTGAAGGCGGTTGTACTGGCCTTTTTTGGTCGTAATCATAATCACCCCGTTGGCTCCGCGTGAGCCGTAAATGGCCGTAGAAGAGGCATCTTTCAGGATGGAAATGGACTCAATGTCGTTGGGATTAATCAATAGGAGAGGATTAAAGTTTTGATTCAACCCTGCGGCATAAGGCATTCCATCGACCACGTATAAAGGCTCATTGCCTGCACCAAGTGAGCCGCTTCCCCGGATTCTGACGGAAGTACCCCCGCCCGGCGCGCCTGATAGTTGCTGTATTTGAACACCTGCTACCTGCCCTATCATTTTTTGGTCAATGCTTGAAACGGGTAGGTCTTTAATGGTGGTTTGATTAATGGTTGCGACCGAGCCCGTCACATCTTTGGCTCTTTGGGTGCCATAGCCCACCACGACCACCTCGCCCAACGCCTTGGTATCGGTTTTGAGGCTAAGGTTAATTTGGGTACGATTTCCTACCAATACTTCCTGTGGTTCATAGCCTACGAAACTAAAAACCAAAATGGCGTTATTGTCAGGGACGGCGAGCGAAAACTCTCCGTTTGCGTTGGTTGATGTTCCTTTTTGGGTTCCTTTCAACAAAATACTCACGCCCGGTAGTCCTTCGTTTTTTTCAGCGTCGGTTACTCTTCCTTTGATGATTTGCTCCTGAGGCTCGATTGCGTTTGGGATTGGGACTGATATTTCGTCGATGGAGGCTGATTTTTCGGGGAACTTTTTGCGTAATAAAATGCGCGTTCCGACCACTTCGTACGAAATATTGAGGGGTGTAAGCAACTCTCGCAATACTTCGGAAAGTTTATTGGTCATAACCAAAGAGACTTTTTGGTCGGACCGAATGGCGTTGGGACTATAGACAAACTTGATATTTGCCTGTTTCTCAATCGTATTAAAAACCCGCTTAATCTCGACCGATTCGATTTTGAGCGAAACGGACGTGTTGAGCACTTCTTGGGCTTTTGTAGGTCGGGCACTGGCTAATCCGCAAAAAGCGACCAGCAGCAGAAATTGGGTAACCGTCATTCTCATCGCTTTGAGTAAGAACGCTTTGGTTCGTACATTTTTTTGCATAATTTTAACATGTTTTTGGTTTGAAAAGGGCAAAAACTCCCCCGCAAGGCCGTGTTTTATGCACGCATAAATCATGGCCAACCGAACGCCAATTCGGCTGCGGGTCACTCTAAGCCGATAATGCTCGCAACATTGTCGGCTTTTTTGGTACTTAGTGGCAAGCCACCGTTATCTGTTAATTGTTATCCGTTATTCGTCAAAAACTCTTGACACAATAACCATGAATTGATTATTCATACTTCTTTTTTCTGACCTCCTACTCCCAATTTTTCACCGCAGCGGCGGCCGCACCTTACTTCTCACTCTTCAAAACTCATTTACACCCCTCGCCATTAATAAAAATGCTCGTACCGCGTTGCTCAAAAGAGGCATTGACCGATTTACAAATCAAATCAAGCTGCGTACGCAGGGGAAGTTCGTTTAGGTCGGCGGTAAACACGCACTGATTCAGCATCTGGTTTTCCACGATGATCTGAAGTCCGTAGGCACTTTCCAGTTTCTTAAGTACGTTGGGCAATGGGGTTTCGTCAAAAATAAAGGTGGTGGGATGCGTTGGAGGTTGTATCACAACGGGCTTTTCAATAATACTCGGGGTCAGTTTTCGAGAGGCTTTGTCGAACGTAATTTTTTGATTGGGCGTCAAAATAAGACCGTTACGTTGTTGGGTCGGTTTGTTGGAATTTTCGTAGACCGATACGCGCCCCGTGGCGACCACAACTTCAATGGATTGGGCATCTTCGTAGGATTTAACCGTAAAACTAGTCCCCAGTACCTCCGTCACCAGCTCGCCGGCATGGACCACGAAGGGCTTGGTGGGGTCACGTTTAACGTTGAAAAAAGCTTCTCCTTTCAAAAATACACTGCGGCTTTGCTTGCCGAAATGCTCTGGATAGGTCACGCTGCTGTTGGCTTTCAAAATCACCACGCTGCCATCTTCTAAGTGGATTTGACGTGGGTTGGCGGCTGTATTTTTAACCTCGATACCGTGAGGGGTTTGGAGGGTATGAGTGATTGGATTTTTGCTAAATTTAGTTTGCTGAGAAAGCAGCCATCCACCGCCAAAAACGATGGCAACTGAAGCGGCAGCAGCCCATTGAAACCATGGCGTTTTGTAGAAAGGCCGCAACGTTGTTTCCTCAAAAACTGCTTCTGTGATGCGTTGCCAAAGGCGTTTTTTGACGCTCACCTGTTCGGGTTCACTCAGGAGTAATACGTTGGTTTTGAGCGTATTTTCCTGCCATTCGTGTACCAGTTTTTCCTCGTCGGGGCTGCATTCTCCCGCGAGGTATTTTTCCAGCAATTGATTAAATTCGTATTGGTTCATCAGTTAGTTTATATAAGAAGAAATGGGTGGATATTAATTGTCGGAATGATAGGCTTTTAGCTGTTCTTTCAAGACTTTGAGCGATTTTGTAATGTGATATTCCACGGCTTTCTCCGACAGATTTAACTGCTGCGCAATGTCTTTGACGGATTGGTTTTCAAATCGGCTCATCTTGAATATCTCGACACTTTTTTCGGGCAATTTCTTCATCGCTTCCTCCACAGCTTTCGACAAATCGGCAAATTGAACGCTCTCGTCGGTGACGTAGGACTGACGTATTTCATTGAAAATCAAATACTCCTGAAATTTTCGCTGCGTAATCTGCGATTTTACGTAGTTAGTGGCCAAATACTTGATCGATACCACCAAATAAGCACTCAAATGTCGGATGATGCTCTCTTGGCGCTTATGCCAAATCCGCTCAAACAGGTCCTGCACCAATTCTTCGGCTTCTTCACGTGTTCCCGTTTCGTGGTATGCAATGCCCAAAAGTTTGTACCAATAGCGGTTATAGATTTCTTCAAAAGCGGCTTGGTCGTCACTTTTTAGAAAATCTACCAATTGCTCATCTGTCAGGTTGCGGTGTTTCATCTCAAAATACGGTCGTACTTGTATAGTCAATTAGCTAACCAAAATCCCTAAATGATTTTAAAAATTCTTTAAATAATTTTATTGTCAAGACAAAACAAAAAAAGCACCTTCGTTCAATCAAAGGCGCTTTTGCGGAAACTGCTCCGTATCTACCCTATTTTTTCTTATACACCTTCACATAATCCACGATAAAAACGTCAGGATAAACGGTGTTTCGGAGGTCATTCTTCTCGGAAGGAAGCTCCATGCTCAAAATAAGGTATTCTTCAATTTGAGAAATGCCCATCGTGACTTCATAGAATTTATAGCCGTCGATGAAAAATGTGTATTTTTCGGGCGTCCATTCTAAGGCAAACGTGTGAAAACCTTCGCTTACGCCTTTCAAATAACTCTGCATTCCGCGCGTGGTTTTTTGGTTGGGCCCGTAGGCCCAATGCACGTTGTGCGAAACAATATCAAGACCAAGTTTTTTAAAAAACTCAAAAATATCAATTTCAGCCCCGTACACGCCGGGGTCTTCGCCTTTAGAAATATCCGGCGATTGGATCCAGAAAGCCGCCCACACGCCCGGCGACTTTTGCAGTTGCGCCCGACATTCAAAATAGCCGTATTTCATCATCAACAAACCCTGCGTTCCTACGGCACCAATCAGAATGCTGTCACCTTTTTGTAGCGCGTGCAACTTTAAGAAGCCGTCTTTCACTTCTACCGCTTCGGGCGATACAAAGCCCAACGCACGCGGTCCGACTCCCCGCACGGCCCATTTTTTCGGGTCGAGTTGGTTGCCTTTAAAATTATCTTCCCAAAACAGTTTATAACCTAATTTTTTGGGAGTAAAACGCTCCTGCGACATCGGTGGCTGGGCTGGGCGTTGGGCAAAGCAGAGGGTGAACGATAAAATAAATAAGACAAAATGGAGGAAGGCTTTCATAAAAGATGGTTTAAAAGCCCGACAAAGCCGATTTTTTATAACTGAGGACATATTTTCCTGAACCCACCGTAACCGTGTTTAACTCACGACGACCTACTAACTTGGACTTAACGGCCGTTGCGACAAGGGCTTTTCCATTGAAGGTAATGTTGTTTGTTGGAGTTGGTGGTAGGCAAATGGTCGCCGTGGTGTTGACGGGTACCTCGATGGTTAGGGTAACAATGTCTCCCTTTTTTTGCCAAGCCGAAGCGATGGTACCGTTGATGGAACGGTGTGTAGCCTTTAATGAATTGATATTGGGGGCCATAACTTCAGGTTGAATAACTAAGGTTTTAAAGCCGGGCGAGGTTTCTTTAATACCCGCCATGTTTTCAAACATCCATTCACAAATTGAGCCGAACGCGTAGTGATTGAACGAGTTCATGCCGGCAGGAAAACCGCCTTCACGGGTGAAACTGTTCCAACGTTCCCAAATCGTATTGGCCCCGTTGGCAATTTCAAAACCCCACGACGGGTATTCTTTTTGGAATAACAATTTGTAAGCCGTTTCGCTGTTTCCCGTGGCTGAGAGCGCCGGCAGCATGGGCCGAACGCCCAAAAAGCCCGTTGTTAGTTTATTGCCGTTTTTAACCACTAATTCGTTCAGCCATTTGGCAGCTTTCAGCGTATGCGTGCTGTCCAAAAGATTCATAAAAATGGCGTTTGCGTAGGCGGTTTGGGTGTGTCCTTCAAAGCCCATTTCTCCGTCAACGTATCCTTTTCCATTGCCGTAGGCGGCGGCATTGCAGATAAATTTGCCTTCAGCGTTGGTGTAATGTTTCAAGAAAGCTGCTTTCACTTTACCAAATACTTCTTTGAAATGAGCCTCCTCTTTTTCATCGCCAATGGCGGCGGCCATTTCCTGCATCAAACTGGCTGAGTACGCATAATACATCGTTGCTAGCATATCCGGCGGTGTTTTTTTACCGACACTCAGCCAATCGCCGAAACCGCCTTTGGGGTCCACTTCGGCAAACGCAGTTTCCTTGAAGACGTACTCACCTTTGCTTTTTGTTTCCAGAAACTGCATAAATTTCTTCATCTCTGCCCAATGCGCTTTGATGATTTTGGTATCACCATACGACCTAAAAATTTGGTATGGATAAATGATTCCCGCTTCCATCCAGCCCGGCGAATACGTATCCGTAACGCGTACCGACGGAGCTGGCGCGTAGACGGGATAGGCACCGTTGGCGAGTTGGGCATCGTTCAAATCCACCACCCATTTGGTGCCAAAGGCCGCAATGTCGTTGTTAAGCGTGGCACTTTTGACGTAGGCTTGTGCGTCGCCCGTCCAGCCCAAACGCTCGTCGCGCTGCGGGCAATCAGTTGGAACCTCCAGATAATTAGACTGTTGCGTCCAGATAATGTTATGATACAGTTGGTTAACAAAAGCATTGTCTGTTTCAAACGTTCCTGCTTTGGGTGTAGCCGACGACAACACAATGCCCAGAATGTCCTGCATTCCTGGGGCATACTTCAAGCCTTCGATTTGCACGTATTGAAAGCCGTGATAGGTAAAACGCGGCTCGTAAATTTCACCGTTCGGGTCGCCTTTGGCAATGTACAGGTCGGTTCCTCGCGCCTTGCGCAGGTTTTCGGTCATGAGTTTACCGTCGGGATAGAGCATTTCGCCAAAACGAAAAAGAATGGAATCGCCTTTGGCGGCTTTGAATCGGATGCGAATCAGGCCCGCAAAATTTTGCCCCATATCGACCAAATAGGAATTAGGCCCCATTTGTTTACTATTTTTGGGCGTTAGTCTGGCCACTTCCTGCACGGGGTCTCCGGGATAGACCTGAACCTGTCGGTCGGTTTTGTCAGAAATGGTAATGACTTTTTTCCAAGCGGTATCATTAAAATTGGGTTGATTCCAGCCCGTTAGTTCTTTGGTTGCGTCGTAGACTTCCCCGTTCAAAATATCAGATTCAACGATGGGGCCGTAGTTGGCTTTCCACGTATTATCAGTCGCAATTATTTCCTTTTGACCGTTGGTGTATTCAATTTCCAATTGGGCTTTTAGGGCAGGGACATCGCCGTAAAAATTTTTCACGACGGGATTTCTGACCAACAAAGCATAGCCCAAATACCCAGCATACCAACCGTACGAAATAATGGAACCCAAGGCGTTTTTGCCGGGGCGCAGGTCTTTGCTTACGTCAAATGTTTGATAATAAAGGCGTTTGTTGTAATCGGTCCAGCCGGGAGTGAGATAATCTCTACCGATTTTCTTTCCATTGATTTGAAATTCATACAAACCTAGCGCTGTCACGTACAACCTTGCTTTTTTTACGACACCTTTTATTTCGACGTCTTTTCTTAAATAGGGAGCAGGCGGCAAATGGTACTCTTTGCCTTTGCCTAAATGATTCAGATTGAGACCGATGAAGTCGGCTTTCCAGTCAGTTTTTTGCAGTAATCCCATTTCCCACGTAGCGGGTGCGCTCCAAGGTCCGGGTTGGTTTTTCTTGTCCCAACTGCGTACTTTCCAAAAGCAGATCTGCCGTGATTCAAGGGGGCTTCCTGCGTATTCGATTTGGGAGGTGGCGTTGCCCGTGACTTTTTTCGTGTCCCACAAATCGGCTTTTCCTTCCTCCAGTAGTGTAATGGAAGACGCTACCAGAATTTGATAGCCTGTTTGGTACTGACTATTGACAGAAGAGGTCAATTCCCAGCTCAAACGCGGATGAGCCACGTCGATGACGGGGCTGATTTTGTATTCAGAACGCAGGTAGGAGGCTTTTAAATCGCTTTGGGCGGATACGTAAAGAGAGAAGGAAATGAAAAATAATTGGAGGTAAAGCTTCTGAATCATACTAGTTTAGGGGATATTAGGATGTGTAGTATGATGCAAATAACCGCGAAACTTCGGCAAAACTATCCTTTACCAACCTATCTTTTATCCAAAAAAATCATTTTTTGTTTCTGTTAATAGATTGATCAGCAGAAAACAAAAAAATCCCCAGTGTATTGCTGGGGATTTGATAAGCAGGGAGTGTATTTTTTAGCCAATTGCCTCGTTGAGGTCTGGTAAACCACCAAAGCGTTTCAACGTATCTACGTGCGATTGTAGCGCGCTCCAAAATGTAGGATTCTCCATGTAAACCAGCCCAAAATCTTCGGCTGTTTGTTTGACGATGGGCGCGATATTGGGATAATGGACGTGACAGATTTTGGGGAAAAGGTGGTGCTCAATCTGGAAATTCAAACCACCTACGTACCACGATAGCCACTTGTTGCGGGGCGAAAAATTGACCGTTGTTTCCAGCTGGTGAATGGCCCAATCTTTGGCTACTATGCCCGTTTCGGGAATCACTGGGTGGGATGTTCCTTCTACGGTGTGTGCCAACTGAAAAATAATCGTCAACACCAGTCCAGCGGTGAAGTGCATGACCAGAAAGCCAATGAGGATTTCTGAAAAAGGAATCGAGAAAACCACCACTGGCAGCACCAAAAAGATGGCGAGATAGGTCGATTTAACCACAATTAAATTAAGGAGCGTCATGGCATTTTGTGCTTTGGTCTGCTTATTGACGCCATTGCGGATGTACGAAACGAATTGGATAAAATCTTTTAAAAGTACCCAATACAATGTAAGAATTCCATAGAAAAAGAACGCATACATCCACTGAAAGCGATGTACTCCTTTGATTTCGGCGTGGGGGGAAAGTTTGACAATACCTCGGTCGCGAATATCTTCGTCCATTGGTACAATATTTGTGTACGTGTGGTGAAGTATGTTGTGTTGTAATTTCCAATTTAGCACGCCTGCTCCCGCCAAATAGATAGAATAACCCAACCATTTGTTGACCGATGTACGGTCTGAATAGGCGCCGTGATTGGCATCGTGCATGATGCTCATTCCAATGCCCGATATGCCAAATCCCATGATAATCCAGAGCGGTATGCTTACGGCGAGCGAAAGCTGAAAAGCAAGAATACAGATAAAGGGGAGGATGTAAGCGCTCAACAAGACGACCGTTTTGACGACCATCGTTTGGTTGGCGTGCTTTGGGATATTGTTTTCCTTAAAATAGGCGTCTACTCTTTTTTTTAGGGTTGGGAAAAATTGACTTTTTTCTTGGGCAACAAATTTTACGTTTTCTTTAAGTTTCATTAAAATTAAAGGTTAGATAGGCTAAATGTACGAAGCGAAAATCAAGAGAAGAAGAAGAGTTATTAAGTCTAAGCCTATTCAGGAAACCGCCCTATACTAAAAACGAAAAAGTCTGAATTATAATTACTGATTCAGGGGAAATTATAATTCAAACAACCAACTGACTGGCGAATGTATTTAGTAATTCTGCAATAGGATGATACAAAGATACTGAAAGTCATGCAGATTGATAGCAAAAGAATTTTTCTGGCCAAAATAGTATGGCAAAAAAAAGCTCGGAATTCTAAAATCGTCACTTTGTGTCAGCCACTCAGTTTTGGAAGATGTTGAGCAGGTCTTGCGTTTGTCCGTTTTCCAGCATATACATTGTACAAAATAGCGTTTGATTGCGTATTTTCGGTTTAATCGGAGTTAAGCTGCGGTCTTTTTTATGCTAAAGTGTGTTTAATATATATACCAAAATGAACGATTAATAAATTGTCAACAGATTGTGCTTCTTTTTGTTTGTGCAGTCCTGCCTTTCCTTTATTATTGTAAAAAAACCTGCCAGATTTTGATTGTCAGGACTCAACGTTAGAGGTGAAATTTCACAACTGTTTCTGCTTGACGTGGTTACAACGTGCCTGTTCATGTCTACAAAAGAGCTGTAATGGTGGAGCCGCCGCATAAAACCCCGCCTGTACAGCATATAAATACAGAATCGTAGTTGAACAGATTTTAATTTTAGTATGGAAAATGAACCAGTATGGATACTGATTTCGGAATTGTTGGAGAGCGGATTGGAATATTCTGTTGAGCTTGGCAGGATAGAAAATAAAGATACGTGGATACTCAAAAACAACGAAAAAGAAGTGGTCGCTTATCAAATAGCCGAACCAGGAAAAGTCCCGTTTTATAATGTTTACTGTTTAGTGGAATACGAATCTGAAAATGGGAAGGAATCATCAACCCCTGAGATAATCGCTTTTTTGCTAAAGGGAAGCTAGGCGTCGAGGGCAGTTGAACTCGTTATTTATAGGGAAATAAAACATATAAATGATTTATTTACAATAGGCCCTACTCTTTCTTTAGTGCTTAACCAAAGAAAGAGTAGGATGTTACTTGGCAGAGCCAAAAATTTGCTTCAGCTGGTCAAGTACTTGCCCGCCGCCTGAAATGGAAATGTTGTTAATTTTTTCGGCGATTTTTTCGACGTATTCCATTTCTTTCAGTCGGAACAGCATTTCGTTTTCTTCCATCAATTTGGCGGTGTTCAGCAAACTTCGCGTTGAAGCGGTTTCTTCACGACGCATGATGGCGTTGGCTTGTGCTTTCTTTTCGGCAATGAGCACTTGGTTCATGATTTCCTTCATTTCGCCGGGCAAAATGAGGTCACGAATTCCGCATCCTATAAGCGTAATCCCCAGCATTCTGGCTTTGTCGGCGGCGGCGTTGAGAATAAAGGCAGACGCAGCCTCTTTTTTCTCCAACAGTTCATCCAACGTCAACGTGCCAATGTACTCGCGCAAAGCCAATTGCATTACTATGTACAGTTGTTTTTCAGCGTCTTTGTTTTCGAGCAATGCTTTCAAGATGTCCGTGACTTTGTATTGCACATAAAAGTTGATGCGCAAAGCTGCTTTGTCTTTGGTCAGGATTTCTTGACCTGAAATTTCCAACTGTAATTGGCGGGTATCCACTTTAGAAACGTACACCGAAAGGTTGTTTCGCCACCAATAGTGCGTTCCCGCCGCCAAAGGTTTTTGGTATTTTCCATCTACAAACAGCAGCGCTTTTTCGTAAGGCTCCACGGTATAAGTTCTCAGGTAGCCCAACACCTCTTTGGAGGTCAACGCTGCCAAATCAATGTCTTCTACAATGTCTATTTTGCTCAAATCCACCGTTAAGTAGCGATATTCTACAATACTTTTCCAGAAAGCGTGACGCCCCGGTTTCAGGACGGTTTTAAATGTTCCGTTTTCGTACTGTAAAACAATCTCGTTGTCTTTGACCTCAATGACATCCAACATGACCTTCAGTTTCTCATCCTGCAACAGAATGTTCAGGCTGCAGGGAGTCGCAAAAGGTTGAGTCAGGTCAAAAAGTCGCACTTTTTCGGAGGGCATCAGCCAATAAACTCCCTCGGTAAGGGTTTTGACGTAACTTTCTTGACGGAATACTAATCCGACTTGATACGCACTGATTCTGATAATTTTCATGGTTGTAGGAATGTGAGTGTTTTTAAAATTTGTTTTAGCTAATGACAAAAAGTACTTCATTCATCCAATGCGGAAGTCGGCTTGAGCAGTAAGTTGTGCAACGGTTTTTAAAGCGTTGTTTGCGTTGTTGAACCGAACACTTCCTGTTCATTAGCGACAAACTTGGCTTAAAAAAGCGGTGCAGGCATTGACTGCGGTATCTACCGACTTTCAAGCTTTTTCTGAACTGTGAGCAACCCTAAACGTCACTGTTGTCACAGAAGTACCTTTTGCCATTTTAGCCCCTGGTGACCGTTTTTTATGAAGTGGTCTTCTTCCTTTATCTGTTACTCTACCGCTGAGTTACCCGAATTGCTTCGAGGGAGGAGTCGAACCTCCGACCCACAGTGTAAACGTGGCGTCAAATAAGCATTGATTCAGACAGCACATCGCACGATACGTCGCCGATACTACTTGGCCATTGATAAGACCAACGTCAGGTTCTGAGTATCAATGACTAACTTGACGATACAAAGGTTTATACCATCTGCGCAGTCTTTTTGCGTAGTTGAAATTATTTTCGGAAATTTTGAAAAAATTGTTTCTGATACCCATGCCCGCCAACCGCAACGCCCTGATTCGCTTTAAAACCATTGATGCCTGCCTGCGCAATCGCTACCGCAAATGGACCCTCGAAGATTTGATTGAAAAAGTCTCCGACGCTATGTATGAGTACGAAGGCATGGACAAAGGCATCAGTCGCCGAACCGTACAGGCCGATATTCAGATGATGCGCAGCGATAAACTGGGCTATTTTGCACCCATTATCGTGGTTGATAAAAAATACTACACCTACGAAGACCCCAATTACAGCATTACGCAAATCCCGCTCACCGACCAAGACCTTACCCGGATGAACGAAGCGGTGGAAGTACTACGGCAGTTTAAAGGGTTTTCGCACTTTCAACAATTGACTTCGGTCATTCAAAAACTCGAAGACCATGTGTATGCCGCCAAACATCACCAACGGGCGGTAATAGATTTTGAAAAAAACGAAAACCTGCGTGGGTTGTCGTTTTTAGAAGTGCTGTATCAGGCGGTTGTCCAACAAAAAACGTTGGATATGACCTATCAATCTTTCCGAGCGCGGGAAGCGAGCCAGTTCTTTTTTCATGTGTGGTGGCTGAAGGAATTCAAGAACCGCTGGTTTGCGGTAGGTGTAAAAAACGGTCAAAATGATATTCTGCACCTAGCACTTGACCGAATGATAGAGGTAATGCTTAACGATGAAGAGCAGTACCGAACCAATGAAAAATATGCACCGGAAGAGTTTTACAAAAATGTGATTGGTGTAACGGTTAGCCCGACGTTAAGGGTTAAGAAAGTGAAGATTTGGGTAAGTGCCGAGCACGCACCGTATGTAGAAACCAAGCCGCTGCATCATTCACAGAAAGTGCTTGAACACCTGCGCGACGGCATCATTATTGAAATCTGCGTCCAACACAATTATGAGTTGGAAAAAGAGATTTTGGGTTTTGGCGATGGAATGAAAGTGCTGATGCCCGAACATTTACGCAAGCGTATTCAGCAACGCCTAAGCGCTGGGGCGAAACAGTATGAAGAGGTTGAAGAAATAAAATAGAGACGCAAAATATTGCGTCTCTATGGTAAAGAACTATTATATCTGGGGCAAAACTGGCCGCTTCGCCAATGAATCGTTGATTACTTTCAACACGTGCTCACGCTCTTCGCCAATCAACGGCAGACGCGGCTGACGCACGTATTCTGTTCCTAAGCCCGTAGCCACTTCGGCCAATTTGATGTTTTGCACAAATTTGGTCGATACGTCCAAATGCAGAAGTGGATAGAACCAACGGTAAATTTCGCGGGCTTCTTCAATCCGGCCCTGTTTGGCCAATTCATAGATTACGACCGTTTCGCGCGGGAACGCGTCTACCAAACCAGCAATCCATCCGTCGGCTCCCATAAGGAGGCTTTCCAACGCCATATCATCTACCCCCGAAAGGATTTTAAAACGATTTCCAAGCTCATTGATGATGTCGGTCATGTAGCGAATATCGCCCGTCGACTCTTTCATGGATTCAAAGTGGGCATTTTGGGCCAAATCTTTGAACATCGGAATGGTTACTAAGGTCTTGTAAGCCACAGGATTGTTGTAAATCATCACGGGCAAATCAGTCGCATCCGCCACGGTGTGCATATAATGCAACGTTTCGCGCTCATCGGAAGGGTAGCGCATGGGGGGCAACAGCATAAAGCCGTCTGCGCCTGCACCAGCCGCTTCTTTCACGAACGAAACCGCCATACGGGTGATGTTTTCGGCAATGCCAATGATCAACGGTACGCGGTCAGCGATGGTCTCGCGAGCCGCCGTCAAAAGCTCCAGCTTCTCAGTGTAGGTCAACGTACTGTTTTCACCCAGCGAACCGCAGATAATGATACCGTGTACGCCGGCTTTGATTTGTTCGTCAATGTTGTAGGAAAACGTTTTGAGGTCGAGGGTTTCGTCTTCAAAAAATTTTGTCGTCACGGCGGGATATACGCCTATCCAATTTGGCTTCATATGAGGAAAGTTTTGTGATTATGCAGAAACGTAAATGTTAACTAATTTGTACGCTACAAAATTAATGTGCCAGAGCTTGTCAAACTTTTCGCTAGTTGACTGATTCTAATAGAATTTTACTCAAAAATTACATTTTAACCCTTTTAAATGGATAAAGAACTATCACTTTGCGTCAATTGGCTTTTTTCAGGTAGTCACGAGGTGGCATACCAGTTACTTGTTTAAACTGTCGATTGAAATTGGATAAATTGGCGTATCCACAAGAAAAAGCAATCTGGCTGACACTTTGCGTGGAGTCTTTCAACAGCCGGCAAGCGTGCTCAATCCGTACTTCATTGAGTAGTTGAGAGAAGGTTTTTCGGGTATGAACCCGCAAAAACCGACAAAAGGCATGAGGAGTCAAATTGGCTACTCCCGCAATATCGTCGAGGGTAATGGTGTTGGCGTAATTGGTCAGAATAAAGTTAAATACATTTTCTAACCGCTGATGGTCAACGGGCTTGTTGGGGTTTTTGTAAGACGTCCCCGATAGGCGTTCGCAGTCGGGCGTGAGCGTAAGGGTGTCAAGCGTGTTTAAGAGCAGCATCAATTGTTCAAAGGGACGCAGTTCATTTATTTTTTCTAAACTATCCGTGAGTGAATTGGGGGCCGAAAATCGAATCCGTACTCCGTGCGTGGCTTCTCGCAGTAATTCAGCAATGTGCATCAATTCGGGTGATGTGATGAAAATATCTCCCAGAATAGATTCTTTAAAAAAGAATGAATACGCCATTACCTGTCGCGGCGAATCGGGCAGAAAATAGTCGGCATCGTTGAGCATCACGTGTGGCACATTGGCCCCCAACAGCACTAAATCATAAGGCTGAAAACGATCAATGCGGTCACCAACCACCAAAGTTCCAGCGCCTTCCTTAATCAAGGTCAACTGAAATTCGGGGTGAAAATGAAGGCGTTGGTAAAAATGTTTGTCGTGATCTACCTGCACCCGAAACGAGCGGTCATCAACGGTGGGGACGCGAAAAAGCAGTGCTTTCATTTTCCGAAAGAGTAAGTAACAACCACGGGAAGATGATCGGAGGTGGTGGGCTCGTATAAGACGCGATAATCGAGCACCTTAAACGGGCTTTCTTTGTGCGTCCAAAAGTAATCAATTCGCTTGCCGTTGTCTGGATACGTGGCCCCTTCGGTATTTGCGCCCGCGTCGTTCCAGTATTTGGTCATTGCTTCGAGCGTGTGCTCATCTGCGGTTGCGTTAAAATCTCCGCCTACAATGACGGGATATAGACTATTTTGTAAGTTTTCGTTAATGACCGCCGCTTGCAGACCCCGATTCAGCGGCGATCGATGGTCTAGGTGCGTAGTGCAAAACCGGACGTATTTATTGACGCCGAGATCCACCAAAGCGCACATCAGGAGGCGCGGCTCGGTGGAATCTGGATTGGGTAGTTTGAGCCGCTGAACCGCTTCTATCGGGCGGGTCGACAAGATACCCAAGCCGTATTTTCCGCCCTGCAAATCAATTGTTTTTCCAAAAGCTTCCTCGTAGCCCGTCAACAGCGATAAAATTCGCATTTGGTTCAACTTCCCCGAGCGCGTGGCTCCGCTGTCAATTTCTTGTAGCGCCACGAAGTCGGGCTTGTGCTTTTTGATTAAATCTGCCACGCGGGTTAGGTTGGTTTTGCCCAAGTTATTTTCGCCGTGGTGAATGTTGAAGGTCATCACTTTCAACTTAATAGGGGTGGGTTTTGACTTCTGACCATAGGCAGGAACCCCAGCATAACACCCCAGAAACAACAATAAAAAGTAGTTAAAAACGCGCACAGTCCAACGGAGTTAAGGGAAACAATCGCAAACAAAGATAATCGAATCATCAATTCAAATTCGAAAAATGCCCTATTCATTCTCTTTTTAAGGTCAGTAACAAAAAAGAGACTGCCTTCATAGACAGCCTCTTTCGGTATCACTACTAACACTAAACAAATAAACTATAGATAAATTGAATCTATGAGGAACGATAGGCGGTTTCGTACACTGATTTTACGTGCGGCCCTAAGAAAATCCGGGCATAAATCCGGATGATGGCTAGTCCGTCAATGATAAAACTTAAAGAGACCGACAAAGCCAAAATAGCCTGATTCTCGTGGATATGGCTGAAAATCAAATCCTCTCCAATAAAAGTCGGCGTAATGGGAAAACCCGAAACCCCCAAACATGCCATTAGAAAAATAAACGCCAGCTTGGGGTGTTTATAGGAATGCCCGTGGAATTGGTCTAGGTCAATGTTACCTTCGAGGGATTTAAGTTTAGTAAGACAGAAATAACCTAAAACCCCCGACGCAATGATGCCACTGAGGTACAAGATTGTCTGGTCGTTTTTGAAATGTTCGTTGAACGAAATCGCCAGTGCAATCCAGAAGTGGTTCATGATGACCAATATCCAACTCATCGGCGCTTTTCGGCGTTCTGTAAAGGATTTCAATACCATCAACAGCCCAATCAGCGAAAAGAAAATCGGCAGATAGGCGTGGATATTGTTGGGAATCAGCTCCTCATTGTAAAGACAAACCAATCCAATGACATAGGTAGGAATAAAGAAAATCAACAGTCGATTGACGGTTAGAAAATTCATTTTGTTGCCAGCCCATTTCAACGGATTCCATAAATATCGGTACATCAACGAATCCAGGTTCCATTCCTTAATGCTCAACAGATAGAGCGTGTATTCTAGTTTTTTGGGAAAGAAATGTTCGATTGAACGTGCACGAGGGGAGAAGTTGTAGAATTGTTCCCGAATCAAATAACTTACCACCGACGGTGATACTAGTAGCTGATACGTTCTCAAGAAAGCGTTTCCAGCAAAGTGAAACATCGCCAACATCTCCAACCCCGCCGCCACTTCAATAAAAATCAACCCGATTTGTGCAATAGATGCGTAAGCAATTTGACTTTTTACCGACGATTGAACCCGGGCAATTCCCGTCGTAATCACGGCCGTAAATAGGCCCAATACCGCAATGAGAATCCTGACCGAGAGCTGGTGCTCCCAGAAAGGATAGGTTCTTAATAACAAAAACACCCCCAAATGCACCGAAAGCGAGCCGTAAAAAATGGCCGTCGAGGGCGTAGGCCCTTCCATGGCGCGTGGTAGCCACGAAGAAAACGGGAGCTGAGCGGATTTTGCCGCCGCCGAAATCAAAATCATAATCGAGATAAAAACCCCAATCCACGTATGGCTTTGGAGGTGTTCGTGGACGAGTTCATAATTATTTAATTTCAGGAAAGTAATATTTTCGTGAAACAAATGGTGGCTCATCCACATGGCCAATATCAGGCCCACATCGCCAATTCGATAAATGGAAAATACTTTGACGGCGTTTTTGACGGGCAGGTAACGGTCTCTATAGAAGGCGATTAATAGGAAAGAAGAGATTCCCAAAATCTCCCAACCAACAAAAAGGGTTTCGAGGTTGCCAGAGAGAATGGTGATGTTGTAGCCTACATAAAAGAACAGAATCGTATTGAAAAACCGCTTGTAGCCACTTTCGCGGTGGAGATAATACCGGCTGTAGATGGTGACCAAGAAAGTCAGAAATGAGCCGACAAAAAGGTACGTGGCCGCGATTTCGTCAAAACAAAAATCAATAAAAAACTCGTATCCCGTGGCTTTAAAAAGAACAATGTCTTTAATGTTAAGAATGGGACGGTCATTCAATAACCAATACCCAATAAAGCCGAGGGTGGAAGCCAAATGCAAGCCCACCGTGCCAAAAGCAACGCCCGAAATAACACCTTCTTTAGGCGCAGGCACCAATAAACTGATGATAAATCCAAGAACGGGGAGCAGAATAAAAATATGAAGGAACAAGGTCATGGCAATAACTAGCTAAGTGAGTAAACGGGAAGGTTTTCATGGTGAGTTTCCAACAAAGACGTCATGTTGTTGACCGTGTCTACGTGATTTACCAAAGGATTGTAAGGCACAAACTCCCCATTTTTAAACACTGAAATTTCCTGTGTTTCGGGGTTTATCACGGCCAAATTGACCCATTCATTGATAAACCACTCATACGTTGCGGGATTTTTTTGAATCGTTTTCAAGACTAATTCTGGGAAGTGTTCCACAATCATCAGAAGGCGTACTGGGTCGTGTACCTCAATCATTTGGCTCGGCAGTCCAGGGCGCAAATCGCCGTCGATTCCGTTGGCAACTCCAAAAAGTCCCATCACATTGTGCGGTAATTTGGTTCCTGCACCGAGTTTTTGGTTATCTACGCGTGAGAAAAAATACTCCAGATTAATACCTCCGCATACAGGAGCGGCCGCGTTAAGAATATTGAGTAAGTACTTTCCTTCGGGGTCTACTTGGTAGTCAAACGAATTTAAAAACGCGCGTCTGTCCAGGAACACATCTTTCGATAAGCTCCGCCGGCCAATGATACAAAGGGCGTTGGTGGCGTGGTTGAGCTCTGGCCGAGGCTCAAACAACGATACTGAGCGTGTTCTTATCTTTTCGTGGATTTTTTGAGGGCTCAGTGTGGTATCAATGGATTCAAATCTCCGAGAGCGTTCTTTGGCATTATAATCCAATGCTTTCTCAAAAATTGTCTCATTCTTGTTGTGTCTTTCCTGATTTTTGGGCGAGAGCGCGTTTTCGTCAAAGTACACTATTTCGTCGCGGGTAGTATCATGAAGGCCACCTATAAACTGGGTATCGGCAGGAATCACGATGCCTCTGTCGCTCAAAATAGCCCTGACTCTGGGGTGGTTAGCCATGAAAGAAATCACCCGCGAGTTGACCGAGCCCGCCCGACCCGCGCAGGCACCGCAGTCGTAGGCGGCGTAGTGAGGGTTGTTTACGCTACTTGCTCCGTGCCCTATCACGTACACGATGGGCGCAAAATTATCTATCAAACCAATGCTTTTCAGCAGGTTTTCGACACGAATGGCCATTTCGTCAATCGTGAATCCAATTTGAAGGTCGTTTTCGTGGTGATTGGCATGTTTGTTTTCGATGGTAAGCGTCGAAAACCGGTCCATGTGTTTGAAAGAGGATGCCGTAGCGGGACTCATCGAAGGTCGAAAAATATTGATAAACAGCTTCGCGGCTGACCAAAATCCCAGCGTTTGAGAAATCAGCCAACCTCCGTAAAAAGAGTGGGAGTGTTTGCTGAAATGCACATCTTTTTTGCGTCGGTGTTTATTGCCGATTTCTTTAATTAAGTATTTGGGTGTTACGGGAGCGGGGCAAACTTTGGTATAAAATTTACCGTCTTCGGGTTGATAAAAGAACTCCACTCCAAAAAAACCGGGCGTACCAAAGGTCTCGCAGGCGGGGTCAAATTCTTCCAGATAGCGTCGCAGGGAGCATTCACGGTCGTCGATACAAAACATGGCCTGAAAGCTTTTGCGAGAGGTATCAACGCTCTCTTTCTTTTTGTTTTGAAGTCCCGTCAGTACTTGGTCATAATAACTCCATTCAAAAGCCTCCTGCCATAGCGTAAGTACTTCGTTCAGTTCGGTTTTTTCGACGGGAGCAAAAAGTGGAATTGGCGTCTGAATTATGCGCTCTTTTAACGGTTGCCAATTTCGACCGCAGTGAAAGTCGAGGGCGTCGATTTCCAATAAAAGTTCAAACACAATCACATCATGGAGTGATATTTTGCGGCGGTCGAGCAATGTTTGCGGTTGGTCTTCAATGGCCGATACCATTCCCGACCATCCCTGATGCGCGAATTGCTGATCGTAGAGGTATTGTTGATATAATTCTTTTTTGCCCACCAGAATTTTCAACAACGAGCTGATTTCGCAGTTGCCGTTTAAAAGCAAATCTTTGGCGCGGGAAGACCTAAAAATGCTGGAAAAACTATTTTTTTCTAGCTCCCGCATGGAAGCCAGAAATGTTTTATCTTTAATGGGAAAATTCCAAATCGAAATTCCTTGGTCAAGATAACTGCAAAGCACTCTGAAAAGAATCGGATGCACTAGAGAATCCAAATCGATGCGGTAGTGCTTTTTCCAGTTGGCTCGCAATGCGCCAACCCTGGGTAAGGCCGCAGGAGCGTATTTTTTCGAAATAAGGTTATTTTGCCATTCCTTAAGGGCTTTCGCTCCTTTCTTTTCGACAACGATTTTGTCAAGCACCTCTTTTTTGATGCGCTCCGACTTATATAATTCACGGAATTCATCCAGCGAAAGCGAGACTTTATACCCAAACAATTCAGATGCTCTTTGAGTAGCTTCGTAGAATTTGTCCGTCTGAAATGCGTGCAGTGTATTGTGGTGGATAAAGTCTTTGAGTGGGGCTTGAGCAGGTAAGAAGTGCTTCAAATCATGGAGTACTTCGTGTTCATCGAACAATGAATCATGTGTTTTCATGTACTTACTATGGTGTTTACTATGAACTCAGTAGACGGATTGAGTAACGGCAGTTGAGCAATCGGGCATCGCCGTTTTTTGCTAATGAATATTCAAATCTACGCCGATAAGAATTTCGAGAGATTAATTTGCCATTAAAATAGAAATAGTACTTTATTTTCTAATAAAAAAACTTTGCTTTATTTAAGATGAAATTAAAAACAATTTTCATTTAATTATTTGATTATTAAATGATTAATGTCATTTTGTTGGTTTTGAAAATAGAAAGATAACCTTATGATTTAAAATGTTAACATCTTTTTTTAATCCTATTTTAATGTGTTGATTTTTAATATTTTTGAGATTTTCCAGCATCGTCTCTGAAAATTCAAAGGGAGATGAGCATTTTTATAGTATCTTATGCCCTTTCAATCGTTTTCACTCCATTGCTTTCAACAGCCCATTTATTTTTAAAATACGTTGTAATGAAGAAGAATAACCTTACCAATCAAGTGCTTATCGCGGTTTTCATTTTGTGTTATGCCACATCGTCGCTGCTTGCGCAACAACCGCCGAGTTCACGAAGAGACACAGCTTTTTTTCAACCTCTGCTGGAAAACGTTCATTTAAAACCCATTATCATTGGCAGCAACGGACGGTATTATTACGGTGGACAACGCCTCCGCAACCAATATTCGTTAGAAATTCCTTTTGGTGAAATGGATGACCCTGAGGTAAATCGTTATTTTACCAGGGCGCGCACCATACGCGCGGTTGGCTCGGTGATATCGGCTTTGCCCGGTATTTACTTCTTGGTTACTTCGCGTTCGGTGGGTGGAAGAGGCGTGAGTCGCCAAACGTTCTGGATTACGTATTTTGGTGCCATCGGTGTTTCGTTGACTTCCAACCTCGTCGCAAACGCTCAGTTGCGGAGGGCCGTCAATACCTACAATTCCCGCTTGGGTCGGCCACGCATTGGGCTTTCGGCCGAACCCTTACCTAACAACTCGGTGGCGTTTGGCCTTAGTTTGAAGAAGGTATTTTAATCAGTAGGGGCAGGCCTTGCGTCTGCCTAATCTTATTTTGAAAGAGGGCAGACGCAAGGCCTGCCCCTACAATATTTACGAAAATTTATCGCGCTGGGCTACGTAGAGTCCCGAAATCACCAGGGCTGTTCCGCCAAAAGTGTGCCAAGAGAGCGGCTCATTGAGCAGGAGATTGGAATAGGTAAATCCAAAAATGGGGCATAAAAACAGCCAAAGTGAAGCTTTTACTGCATCAAGACGTAACAAATAAAACCAAAGTTGCAGCGAAATAACCGACACTGGAATAATTAGCCACGCCACGGAAGCCCAAAATTGAATATCCCATTGCGCACCTTGCCAATCGGCGAAATAGATGGTAAACGGCAACAGCATAAGCCCACCGAGCATCACTTGCCAACCGTTAATCAATAGGTTGGGTAATTGCCATTTTACTTTGGAATAATAAACGCTTGCCGCCGATACGGCCACAATCCCCGCCATCAGAATGGATAATCCTCTTGCGCTGGCGTAGCTGTTTTGAAGCAAAGGCCAAGTAGCCATCGCTGCCCCCGACAGTCCAAGTACTACACCAACGGCCTCGTACCAGCGCAATTGACGCTGTAGCCAAAACGCCGAAATAATAATCACAAAAAGTGGGCCTGTGGCCGTTGAAAGACTGCCGATACCCGCCGCGACCTCGCGCATTGAAATCACAAATGCACTCAAATACAGCGTTGTATTGAGAAAGGCAAAAATGAGAAGCTGGCCCCATTCTTTGCCCTTGGGTAGCGGATTTTTACGCCCTTGCACTAAGTAAGCGAAGCCGAGCATCAAACCACCCGCAATCAAAAAACGCACATTGGCCAAAATGAGCGGGTCGGCTGATCTAATGCCAAATTTAGTGGCTACCGAAGCCGACGCCCACAAAGCGGCAAAAAATAAGCCAATGACAATATTTTTCAAGAAAGTAAAGGTGGGTTATAAAGTGAGTAAAGGGTGTCGTTAACGCGCAAAAGTATTATTTACACTGTTGATTGTACTTCGTAGAAGACGCTTCGTCGCCCAAAGATTGTCCCTGTCGCCACATTTTACAGGCTTTTTCTTTTTGATTATTTATCAAAAGCGCTTCGCCGAGCCAAGCATGAATTTGGTCGGTAGAAGGGTCGAGGTTATACGCTTTTTGGAGTGCTTCCAAAGCCTCGGTTTTTTGTCCTTTACGGAGAAAATATAGACCTACATTGCGGTGCGCATAACTGTTTTTGGGCGATTTGGCCAGCGATTGGTCAATCAGTTTTTTGGCTTCCTCCAACTGATTTTGCAGCAGCAATACGTAACCTTTATTGTTTAAATAAATCGGGTTGACTACGTCAAAATCTAAGGCCCGATTGATGAATTGCAGGGCTTTCTCGGGTTGGTTGTTCCGCGCAAAAATCAAGGCCAAGTTATTGTAAGCCAATTCCTGCTGTGGATTAAGCTTAAGGGCACTTTCGAAATCGTCTTGTGCTTCTTTAAAATTTTTCTTCGCAAAATAAACCACTCCCCGGTTGACTCGGGCCTGCACGTTGCCTGCCTGTAAAGCGAGTGCACGGTCGTATTCAGCAAGCGCCTGTTCGTAATAACCCTGTTGGGATTTTAAATCGCCCCATTTTAAGTAATAATTGGAAGAATCTTGGTACACCTTACGAATTTGCTCTAAATCGGCCGCCGCCAGCGAAAACTCACTTTTATCAATCAATACACCTGCTCGGTTGAAATAAGCTTCGGCGAAGTCTTTATCAATCTCAAGGGCCTGATTAAAATCCTGCAAGGCCTTGTCCAACTCGCCTATCCGCAAATAAGCAATCCCGCGATTGCTGTGAACATCTGCAAAATCCTTCTTTTTCTCCAATGCCTCGTCGTAGTAGCGAATGGCGTTGGCGTATTCTTTTTGTTCCAACGCAAGATTTCCCTTTAAAAAAAACTGCGCAGCTTCACTCTGATTTTGGTCAGAACAAGCCGTGAGAACCAATGTTAACAAGGACAAAATGATAACGTAGCCCGAAAAAACGAATTGGATGAGGGTTTTTAGGGTAGGGGCTTTTTTGAAGAGAAATGTGGCCATAAACAATCAATATTGAAGTCACAAAGATAATGCCTTCCTCGGAGGTTTTACCGAAACCGGTTTTTTTAATTAAAACCTTGTTTGTTGGAAAAATCATACGAAAAAAGCAGCCTTTTTAAAGGCTAAAAAGTGGCTGGTTTTAGGTGTAAAATTAATCAATTAACTATCTGATAATTAAGTGTATGTGCTATAATTTGAGATGGATTTTTAATGAACTTTTCAAGGCCGTTTTTCGTTGTTTAGTAACAATGATGTTTTATTAAAATAATACCAAAAACAATGATAGAGCAGCCAGAAAATCAATTAATAAATGCTGATGAGCAGTGGAAAAAATCCATTCCTGCACAGGTGTTTTTAAATCACTTTAGAGGGATTGATTACCACATTCGTCATTTGGCAGGTTCGAACAAAATCGGGCATTTGGCCGGGTTGCGGAGGTTCCACCCAAAGCAGGAAGCTGAACGCCTAAATCTCACCAAAAAATGGCTCCTCAACGCGTGGAATGCAGAATACACATTGAGAACTACCGCGGCCAATCCTGACAAGAATTTTCTCAAATATGCCCTTCACTCCACCTTTCCCCAGGCATATTATAGCGTGTTATATAGCGCCAAGGCTTTTCTAGCCATTCAGGGGATTAATGTGAATGCTGAAGCCATTATCAGGCAGATTATCAACGGGTATGTGGTCAAAGGCTGGTATCCTAAATCGGTGAGTTTTTACGCGGAGGGCCCTGTTGGGCACTATAGCCTTCATCATTTGCTTGATAGCGATGAGCAAGCCCTTTTATTGCCTATCCAAACGCCTAAGCAGGCGGAAGCACACGTGGCTCAATTTCTGAAAACTACGCGTAACATATCGGCGCGAGTGTTTCGGCAGCGTTTACAGGCTAATCCTGAAAAGGCACTCCGTACCAAGACGGGAAAGATATTGACGAAGTTTGGGGTACGAAATTGGGAACAAATTGCCAAAAGTATGGGTGTTACGACCTATTTCGACATAATGGCAAGACTAAAAGTATCAGGCACTCAGCGCGAATTAGAGCGGTTTGTTGAAGCAGATATCGATATTTCTCAATTTCACCATTCTTTGCTCAACATCGTGAAGTACCTCAATTTTGTCCATGAATGTTACATAGCAAAAGCGGTAGGGATAGACGAGTATACGCAGTGGATTGATGCGCTTCCCGCTTATTTGCGCGATGGATTCGTAAAACAGCGCTTACAACAAAACACCCGACCGTTATTGGATTCCCTCCGACCTAATCGACGACTAGCTGTCTAACCTAAACGCCCAGCCAAATTTGGCCGGGCGTTTAGGTTAGACGCTTTAGTATTTAAAATTAAAACACATCGTCGTCGTCGTCGTCAGCATCGGGGCCTGAAAACATACTGCTGAGCAAATCTTTAAAATGAAGCCCGTTATCCATCGCTTGCTTGCCCACAAGTGAGTATTCGGCCATTCCGTGTAGGGCAAATTCCATTAAAAACAGTTTTTCTTCGCGACTCAATCCCCGGTGGAAATCATCCACCAAGTCGTCCAGACCTTCAATGGTACGCAAACGCGCTTCGTATTCACGATTGGTGAGGTCGCTCAAAATATCCATTTCATTTTCACCAAACCAGTCCTGAATTTTTTGGAAAGGATTTTTAGCGCCCTTTTTCTTCTTTAAGGATTCGGGGTTGATGAAATAATTCAGGAATTGGGTACGAATGGCTTTGCCTATCAGATTTTGGGCCACAATTACTGGGCCTTCTACTTCGCCTTCATAGACCAATTCCACCTTTCCACAGATAGCCGGCACTACGCCATAAAGGTCAGAAATACGTACATAGGTTTCTTTTTCACCGTTCAGAAGTACGCGCCGCTCCGCCGCAGAAAGTAGGTTTTCGTAAGCCGCAATCGTTAGGCGAGCCGATACCCCGCTTTTAGAATCCACGTATTCGCTTTCGCGGGCTTCAAAGGCAATCTGCTCAATCAAATCTTTGATGATTTCATTGGTCTTAATCATGCCTTTTTGTTCTGTTTTGACAATTGCTTCTTGCTGCGTAATCTTGCGGCCAATTTCCAGCGATTTAGGATAGTGCGTAACAATTTGACTGTCAATCCGGTCTTTTAGAGGAGTCACAATACTCCCCCGATTGGTATAGTCTTCGGGGTTGGCGGTAAACACAAATTGAATATCCAGCGGTAAACGAAGTTTAAAGCCGCGAATCTGAATATCTCCTTCTTGCAAAATATTGAACAAAGAAACCTGAATACGTGCCTGCAAATCGGGTAACTCGTTGATGACAAAGATACAACGGTGCGAACGTGGAATAAGCCCAAAGTGGATAACGCGCTCATCTGAGTAAGGTAGCTTGAGCGTAGCCGCTTTGATGGGGTCAACATCTCCAATTAAGTCAGCGATGGAAACGTCGGGCGTGGCGAGTTTTTCGGCGTAGCGATCGTCGCGGTGCATCCACCCAATTGGGGTATCGTCTCCTTTTTCATGGATGATATCCCGGGCAAAACGCGAAAGCGGCTCCAAAGGGTCGTCGTTCAGGTCTGAGCCAGCCACCACAGGGATGTACTCATCCAACAAATTGACCATTAATCGTGCGATACGTGTTTTGGCTTGCCCTCTCAATCCCAATAGATTGATGTGGTGCATTGACAAAATCGCCCGTTCCACATCAGGAATAACGGTATCCTCATAACCCCAAATACCTGGGAAAACCGATTCTTTGGCCCGTAATTTTTCAATAAGATTATCTCTTAATTCCTGTTTAATGGACTTTGGCTGATAACCCGCCGCTTTTAACTCTCCAAGCGTGTGGATTTTGAGAAGCTGTTTAGACTTCAACTCACGATAGGTCATATTGTCGAAAATTGGTTAGTTTGGGTATGTGTGTGTAACAGCCCAAAGGATAGAATAGTTTTGCATAGCTTCCCGAAAGTTAACAACTTTAAGGAGGTTTAGAGATTGGTGGGCAGTTTTTTATCCTGTTCATTTGCAACCTATTTCATTTTTCCGATATTTGTTCATACTCTGCTTGCAGAATAAATCAACCATTGAGAACCATTATGCAAATTGTTCAACAACTTCTTTTTGTAGCAGCACTCGGCCTAACGTCTTGGCTGATCAGCAAACGCATCGGGATTATTAAAAAGACGATTCAACTCAGCAAAGCCGTCAATCGGACCGACCGCCCCGCCGAACGATTGTCTACCATGCTACGGGTGGCTTTTGCGCAAAAAAAGATGTTTGACCGCCCCCTCGTGGGTCTGATGCACTTTGTGATTTACGCGGGCTTTTTGCTCATCAATGTTGAAGTGCTCGAAATCGTCTTGGACGGGGTATTGGGCACTCACCGGTTGTTTGCCCCATTATTGGGCGATTTTTACCCAATCCTCATCAATTTCTTTGAGTTTTTGGCTGTGGGCGTACTCACCGTCTGCGTCATTTTTCTGATTAGACGCAACATCACCAAAGTAGAGCGTCTCCAACCTACTCGTCACCGTGAGCTGAACGGCTGGCCGGTACTGGATGCCAATACCATTTTAGGGATTGAAATTGTGCTGATGCTAGCAATTCTGAGTATGAATGCCGCCGATAGCTTATTACAAGAACGTGGTGTGGAGCATTATCCATTGGTAGGAGGCTTCTTTTTTAGTGGATTCTTGCAACCAATTTTTAAGAATCTTTCAGATGGCGCTTTGGTGGCGGTGGAGCGCATTGCGTGGTGGGCGCACATTTTGGGCATTTTTGGTTTTGCGTTGTATGTAACTTATTCCAAGCATTTGCACATTTTTTTGGCGTTCCCCAATACCTATTTTACCAATTTGACTCCCAAAGGTGAAATGTTAAACATGCCAGACATCACGAAAGAAGTCAAAATCATGTTGGGGCTTGAACAACCTGATGCCAACGAAGTGCCCGCCGAAATCGGGCGTTTTGGAGCCAAAGACGTGGCTGATTTAAGCTGGAAAAACCTCATGGATGCGTACTCATGCACCGAGTGTGGACGCTGTACGTCGGCCTGTCCAGCAAACATAACGGGCAAAAAACTTTCTCCGCGCAAAATCATGATGGATACCCGCGACCGTTTGGAAGATGTTGGTAAAAACATGCTGGCTAATGGGGGAGAGTTTAAAGACGACGGCAAAAGCCTGCTCGGTGATTATATTTCAGAAGAAGAAATTTTGGCGTGTACTACCTGCAATGCTTGCGTGCAAGAATGCCCCGTGCTAATCAATCCATTAGAAATTATTTTACAATTGCGCCGTTACAAAATCATGGATGAAGCACAAGCCCCGGGTTCATGGAATGCTATGTTCAATAACCTTGAAACCAACCAAGCTCCGTGGAAATTCTCTCCCGATGACCGTTTCAACTGGGCTGATAATCTTAAAAGCTAATGAAAGAAATATACATTTTCGGAATTACTGGTAGCTTTTTGATTGGCTTAGGGGTGTTTATTTGGAAAAAACAGGCCATTTATTTGCTGTCGAATTTTCCGCGTGATCCAAACGAACTTACCGACCCGAAAGGTTTAGCTCGCTGGGCTGGGATTTTTATCATTTTTATAGGGCTGATTTTTTTTATTTCAGGAGGTTTAACTATGTGGCTGAAAGGAACAAAATATGAGTTGCTCACTATCGTATTTCTTTTGATTTTCACATTTTTACTCACTATAACTTACCTGATTGGTGGCCAGCGGTTTGTAAAAAGTAAATGACAAAACACTTGGACCTATAAAACGCAAAAACGGGACAGTTACCTGCCCCGTTTTTTTTAGTTTTTTGAGTAAGTTTCTTGTTTGCACCTTAGTTCACCAAAATTTTTAAGGAAACTAATCATCAATCATTCACTTGAATACTGATTTTTAACTTGCTTAAACCACTTTGTGACTGCTTTTCAGCATTTGAGACGCTTTTGGCGTTTCTTACTCACTGTTTTATTTCCTATTTCTAAAAATAAAATCACTGAACGAAAAGAAACACTTACGCAAAGAACTATACGAATATAATTCTTTTTTTTTTATTCTCCAAAATGTTTTCGAACTTTTGCAAGGGCCGATCCAATCACTTGGTGCATGTCATAATAACGGTATTCTGCCAAGCGTCCGCCAAAAATCACATTCGTTTCTGCGTCGACTAGTTTACGATATTCACGTAATAGCTTATCGTTTTTGTCGTCATTTACAGGGTAATAAGGTTCCTGACCTGGCGTCCACTCCTGCGGATATTCGTGTGTAATGACCGTTTTGTCTTGCGTCCCAAACTCAAAATGCTTATGTTCAATGATTCGCGTAAAAGCTGTTTCGCCGTCGGTATAGTTAACGACCGCATTACCTTGGTGGTTGGGGGTATCCAACGTTTGGTGCTCAAAACGTAGGCTGCGGTATTCCAGATATCCGAGTTTAAAATCGAAATACTCATCCAATTGGCCTGTATATACAATTTGCTTGGCCGACGCATCCAATTCTGCCCGGTTTTTAAAGTAGTCCACGCCCAAACGTACATCAATTCCTTCCAATAAGGCTTCGTTGAGTTTATTATAGCCCCCAATCGGAATCCCTTGGTAACGGTCGTTAAAATAGTTATTGTCAAACGTAAAACGCACGGGCAAACGCTTGATAATAAAAGCTGGCAAATCTATACACTTACGTCCCCATTGTTTTTCGGTGTAGCTTTTAATGAGTTTTTCGTAGATGTCGGTTCCTACCAATGAGATGGCCTGTTCTTCCAGATTTTTAGGCTCTTTGATATTGGCGGCTTCAATCTGTTCCTGAATTTTTGCTTTTGCTTCTTCAGGAGTACGCACCTTCCACATTTGGTAGAAAGTATTCATATTGAAGGGCAAATTGTAAAGCTCACCGTAATAATTTGCTACGGGCGAATTGGTATAACGGTTAAATTCTACAAATGAGTTGACATAGTCCCAAATGTCTTTGTCATTGGTGTGAAAAATGTGCGCACCGTAGTAGTGAACATTAATTCCTTCTACATTTTCGCAGTAAGTATTTCCGCCAATGTGGTTCCGGCGGTCTACCACTAAGCATTTTTTTCCTCTTTTGGTGGCTTCGTGTGCCCATACATTTCCAAATAGCCCAGCACCCACAATAAGATAATCGTACATATTTTTTTGTTTATGGCCCAATAGTTATAGCCTTTCGTTTTTGGCTATTTAAAAATTTATTTCAGGTAGAGAATGATTGCTTACAAGTATTAGTTACAACCTCCAATACGTTATATTTTCCTCCGTATTTTTATACATTCCTTTCAAGTCCATCAAAATTGGCTCAGTATTCATAATAGACTTGAAATAGTTAATATCCAGTGTTTTATATCCGTCATGTCCTACCGAAACAATAACCGCATCATAGTCTTTGGAAGGCTTATCAATGAGTGTTAATCCATATTCATGGGCTACTTCATTGGGGGAAGCATACGGGTCAACAAGGTGAACATTGATGGAGAAGCTCATCAGTTCTTTGACCAAATCCGCCACTTTTGAGTTACGTATATCCGAGACATTTTCCTTGAAAGTAATTCCCATCATCAGCACTTTGGCATTCTGAGGGCTTTTCCCCTTTTGGATCAACATCTGTACCAATCGTTTAGCGATAAACCCGGGCATACCGTCATTGATACGTCGCCCACTGTGGATTACTTGCGGGTCGTAGCCTAATTTTTTAGCCTTATAGAGCAGATAATACGGGTCAACACCGATGCAATGCCCTCCAACCAAGCCAGGGTATAGTTTAATGAAATTCCATTTGGTCCCCGCAGCTTCAATCACATCTTTGGTATCAATGCCCATCATATCAAAAATAATGGCCAACTCATTCATCAATGAGATGTTGAGGTCGCGTTGGGTATTTTCGATTACTTTGGCGGCTTCGGCCACTTTGATGGTAGGGGCTTTGTATATGCCTGCGGTGATGATTTTACCATATACTTGGGCAATTTCTTCCAAAGCTTCAGCATCACTCCCCGAAACAATTTTTAGAATTTTATCAATGGTGCGTTCTTTGTCACCAGGATTGATTCGTTCTGGGGAGTAACCGATTTTGAAATCCTCTCCTAATGTCAGTCCAGATTCGGCCTCCAAAATCGGCAAACAATCTTCTTCTGTACAGCCAGGATAGACAGTTGACTCATAAATTACGTAATCACCTTTTTTTAGGGCTTTTCCAATCGCGTGAGAGGCCCCGATGAGGGGTTTTAAATCAGGTACTTTGTAATCATCAACGGGGGTAGGAACGGCTACAATAAAAAAATGAGCCTGTTGCAAATCGTCGGGATTGGCCGTAAAGAAGATGTCTTTATCCTCAAAAACGGTTGAATCCAATTCATTGGAAGGGTCTTGACCCGCCTTCATCATATCAATACGATGTTGATTAATATCAAATCCAATGACTCGAAAATACTTGGCAAATTCTAAAGCAATGGGGAGTCCTACATATCCAAGGCCAATAATTGCTATTTGTTTCTCTTTCTGGAGGAGTTGCTGATACATTTTGTTTATTAATCTGACCGTAAAGATACAATACGTGTGGGGTTAGTACCAAATGAAAAGACCTTGACGTTTGCCAAGGTCTTTTCTATCAGAGGCCTTTAGATATTAAGGCATTAATTTCAATTCTACGCGACGGTTTTTCTTCAATCCATCTACTGTTCCATTGTCAGCAATTGGCTTAAATGAACCGTAAGCGTCAACTACAATGCGGTTCGGATCTTTCAAACCTGCCTGCGCAAGATATTGTTTTACGGCATTTACGCGGCGTTCAGAAAGAGCTACGTTGTATCGGTCTGAAGCACGACGGTCAGCGTGGCCAGCCATTTGCAGGCGGCATTGTGTTTTGTTCATCAACTCAACCACTTTGTTAAGCAAGTCATAAAACTCTGGTTTGATGATGGCTTTATCGGTATCGAACAATATGTTGGCAAATATTTCATTGCAAGCCATGCCTGGAAGGGCGTCTCTTACATATTTATCAAAGTCGATTTTCTGACCAGCACCAGTTACGATACTTCCTGCGGGGGTGTTAGGCTCTTTATCGAAGTAGTCAGAAACACCGTCATTATCCGTATCCTGCAACAAACGAGGGTCAATTTCTTTAGGTTTATTGGCTTTCGCAATTGAGTCAATTTCAGCCAATGAAAGAATTCTTGGCGGTTTTACGAGCAACTTAGGATCGGTATAGCGCAAGTGGTAAAAACCTTTGCCAGCATCAAGTGCATTAAAATCATACGCCCATTTGCCGTTTTTCTTCTCTACACGTAATGGATTTTTTCCCAATTTGTATGTCAACGTTACAGCAAGGTAGCCGTATTTGTCAAGCGCTGAGCTTCCTTTAGGTGTTCCTAAGAAATTGTTTGCATCGCCACCTTCATATAAGCGCCCGCCCGTTGGACCATCGTAGATAGAAGAAGCGTCACCGCCTACGGTTGCATCCAATTTTTCAGTATTTACGTTATTCAAACGAAAATCAAGACCTAAATCAAGCGACTTTGTTAGTTCGTATGAAGTACTAAATCCAACAGGGATAACCCATTCTTGAGTATAAGACGAAGCTTTCTTATTGAGTTCAGTCGTATTATTACGCAAGGTAGGGGAATCATCAGATCGACGTTGCAAACGTCCAGAGCCTAACTGATAAGCGGTAGATTTAAACCAAACTTGACCAGCACCGGCATACACATCCATTTTCCAGCGTTTCAATTTTGTGGGTCCAAAAAGAAGACCTTTAATGTTTACAGTGGCTGCGACATCGGCTTGAAAATAATTGGCATTAAAATAAGACTGATAAATACGGCGTTTCATCCCTTTCAAATTTCCTGCACCAACGTCTAATCTTGCCCCAAAGAGGTAGGTGAGTTGTTTTCCAAGAGATACACCAAAATGCATGGTTCCACGTTCTGAACGGCTGTCAAAATTGTCAGTACCTACAGGAAAGAAGTCATATTCACGTAAATCGCCGTAAAATTGACTTGGACCAAGATAAGCACTTAAAGACCAAGTGTTCAGCTTGTAGGGGCCTTCGTAAGGAGCCTTTGGATTGTACTGCGCTTGAGTTTCAAGCAAACAGAATCCCAACAATACGAATGTGACAAGCAGAGATACTTTTTTCATAATAAACCTTTTTGTTGAATAAGGGGGATACGTTTCACTATACCTATAAATTCTACTATCGCAAAAATAGTCTTTCCTGACCAGATTCGCCAACAAAAGTATGGATTCAATTTTTATTTCAAAAAATATTTTGATACTCTAAAGAAAATTCTTTTTTACCAGCTTTCAAAGTCGGCATGTTAATTTTCTTAAAATTTCAGCCTTCCACAAAGGGAATGTCCCCGCAATAATTTGTTCCCGCGCCTGCCCAACAAGCCATAAATAAAAGCTCAGATTATGCACACTTGCGATCTGGGCCCCGAGGATTTCCTCTGATTTGATGAGGTGCCTTAAATACCCTTTTGTGTAAGATGTGCTTACGTAGCCCCCTAAACGCTCATCAATAGGGCTAAAATCATCTTTCCACTTCTCATTTTTAATATTTATCACACCTTCTGTTGTGTATAAAATACCATGCCGGGCATTTCGGGTAGGCATCACACAATCAAACATGTCGATACCCAATGCAATGCTCTCCAAAATATTTTCTGGGGTGCCGACGCCCATCAGGTAACGGGGCTTATCGGCAGGCAAAATATTACAAACCAACTCGGTCATTTCGTACATGTCTTCGGCGGGTTCTCCCACAGATAATCCCCCAATGGCATTGCCTTCTCGCTCCATGCTGGCAATAAACTCGGCTGATTGTCTCCTTAGGTCCTTATAAACACTCCCCTGAACAATCGGGAATAACGTTTGTTGGTAGCCATAAATAGACTGTGTGTTGTCAAAACGATCGCAACAGCGCTTCAACCAGCGGTGTGTCATATCCATAGACGTCCTGGCGTATGAAAAGTCACAAGGGTAAGGCGTACATTCGTCAAAAGCCATAATAATGTCTGCGCCGATTCTGCGTTGAATATCCATGACGCCCTCAGGAGTAAAAAAGTGGGTAGACCCGTCGATATGCGATTTGAATTTTACGCCCTCTTCGCTGATTTTGCGTCCTGTTTTGGCCAATGAATAGACCTGATACCCTCCACTATCGGTTAAAATAGGCTTATCCCAGCCATTAAAACGATGCAACCCACCTGCTTTTTCTAAAATATCCAACCCAGGACGTAAATAAAGATGGTAGGTATTTCCTAAAATAATCTGCGCCTTTATATCATCCCGTAATTCACGCTGATGCACGGCTTTAACGGTACCAGCGGTACCAACGGGCATAAAAATGGGGGTTTGAATGGTACCATGGTCGGTCTGAATAATTCCGGCCCGGGCCTTGGTACCAGAATCTTTATGAATAATATCGAATTTCATGAAAGTGATTTAACCTTTGAGGCGCAAAATTAGAATACTATATGATTTAATCTATCATTAGGTCTTTAGCATCTGCCCAACCCCTGTTATATTTGCGGACTTTTTACTACCGCATGGATATATTCTACTCGACCAATTGGTTCCTTTATCCTTTCTTAAACATTTTACTAGGCCTGTTTGTCGTAATTGTCTTAGTTCAATTGTATTACATCTTGTTCGTATTTGCGAAACTTCTTTTCCAACAGACCCCTGTTGAGAAAGAACAATGGCCACCTGTAACGGTTGTGGTTTGTGCGCACAATGAATTGGGAAATTTACGCGAGTTATTACCCATGCTCAACGAACAAGACTACCCTGACTATGAGGTAGTTGTGATGAATGACCGTTCTTGGGATGGAACTGAAGAATTTGCGGAAGAAGAAGCAAACGTCTGGAAAAAGGTTCGTTTTGTACATATCAGGCAAGAGTACGACCACGTTACGCCCAAAAAGTACGCTGTTACAACCGCAGTGCGAGGCGCGAAGCATGATGTAATATTACTCACCGATGCAGATTGCCGGCCAACAACCGATCAGTGGATTAAAGGGATGGCGGCCTGTCTTACGGAGGAGAAGCAGGTTGTTATTGGATTTTCCCCTTACCAAAAACTCGACGGCTTTCTCAATCGCTTGATTCGTTTTGAAACATTCTATGTGGCTATTCAATACCTATCCTTAGCCTTGGCAGGAAAGCCTTACATGGCAGTAGGCAGGAATTTAATGTACAGTAAGTCGCTTTTTACCCAAAACAAAGGCTTTTATACGCATTTACGGGTTATGGGTGGTGATGACGATTTGTTGATGAATGAAATTGCTACTCGGTATAATACGGCGGTTTGCCTCAATGCCGATACATTTATGGTTTCCCTTCCAAAAACAACGTGGAAGGATTGGTATCGCCAAAAGAAAAGACATTTATCGGTCAGCAAATATTATAAAACGGGCAATAAAGTTCGTTTAGCGGTATTATCTGGTACGCATGTATTGTCGTGGATGTTATTTTTAGGGTTGCTTTTAGGTTGTTTATGGAATTATCCTGCTTTACTGGCCTACATTATTATTATAGGCCTACTTTTTAGTATACGTCTTGTGGCACAATGGATTGTACTGGGCCTTGCCTCTCGCAAACTTTACAAATCAGTAGGTTGGTTTGCGATTCCATTGATGGACTTGACGCTCTTTGTCTATTATTTTACAATGTCGTTTGTGATGTGGTACAATCGACGTAAAAAAGTAAGATGGAGGTAACCCCCAATGAATCAGTAAAACATGAATGATATGCAAATAGTAGAAAAATATTTTCCAAAATTATCGCCTCAGCAAAAAGCACAATTTGGTCAACTGCAAGAGCTGTATGCTTTCTGGAACGCACAGATTAATGTCATTTCGCGGCAAGATGTGGAAAATCTTTACGAGCGCCACGTATTGCACTCGATGAGCATTGCCAAAGTGGTAAAATTCAGAGAGTTTGCTAATATTTTAGATGTAGGTACTGGCGGTGGATTCCCCGGGATTCCCTTGGCAATTCTATTTCCTGAATCAGAGTTCCATTTGGTGGATAGCATCGGGAAGAAAATCAAAGTTGTGCAAGAAATCGCCAATGCCCTTGATTTGAAAAATGTTCGCGCAGAACATTGTCGGGCCGAACAGGCCGATGGAGACTACGACTTTGTGGTTACGAGAGCGGTTACGCGTATTGCGCCGCTGTATAGTTGGGTTCGTAGTAAAATCAGCCGCAATCATGTTCACCCCATCACAAACGGTATTTTAGCACTGAAGGGAGGCGATTTGGACGAGGAATTAGCCGAACTAAAGCGTAAAAGCCGTATCTTTGAACTTCAGGATTTCTTTGAAGAAGAATTCTTTGAGACAAAAAAAATTGTTTATGTACCCATAGGATAATATCCTGCTATTATACGTTAAATTTTAAACTCATGAACGAAGTATTCAAATCAAGCAGTATAAAAGACCCCGTTAGGCCGAATGAGGTTCAGTTGACCGACAAAGGGGTAAGTTTTAAAATGAGAAAACTCATCGGCGGCACCGAGCAATTTGTGTTTTATAGCGATATCTCTGGCGTTGAAATTGACAGTGGTATGTTCTTCGCGACCATCCGGGTGATTCCACGTGCAAGGCCTGAAATTGTCATTGAAAACTTTACAAAAAGCGACGCACAGCGCATCAAGGCACTTATTTTGGAGCGAGTTTAGGAAGTTTTTGCCTCTTTTTACCGTTGAGTGATTTATTTATCTGTCTTTTTTGGCAGGTTTAACCCATAGAATGTCAGGCAATAAGCGAAAAAGAAACAAAGTTTTTTCAAAAAGTTCTTGCATTGAAATACTGAACTACTTACTTTTGCACCACCAAAATCGGAAACGACGTAGGTGTCCAAATTCCCGAGTAGCTCAGTCGGTTAGAGCATCTGACTGTTAATCAGAGGGTCGCTGGTTCGAGCCCAGCCTCGGGAGCAACAAAAATGTAAATACCTGATAATCAGCGGATTGTCAGGTATTTTTTTTATCACTTCTTCTTACAGTGTGCTAGATTCACTTCTAGAGTGTATTTTTGGATATTAACCTTAAGATTTTAATGATTATCATTCATAATATAGACGATTTTTTCTTGGAGCTTTTTCCAAGTGCCACAGTAAACGGAGAAGTGGACGAAGAAAAACTTAAAGTTTTGCTTAGTGACTACTATGAGTATGGAGGTTATAAGCCTGCAATCAGTATCAAAGGAAATCAAGTAGTCATTGAGATAAATATTCCTAAAATTTCAGAGAATGATACTGACTATAGAAAAATAATCACCCTTTGTGAAAAAGGTAAATTCTCTGAAGCTAAGCCATTATTAAAAGAACTTATTAAGAAAAACCCTACAAATTCAGAGTATTACAGGATTTTAGGCCAAATCCATTCTGATGAAGGAAATCAGACCGAGGCAATTAATCAATTGATTGATGCTTTATGTTGGGACCCAAAAAACAAGTGGGCTTTGATAATGATGGGTAATATTTTTGCAAGGCATCAAAACGATGTTGAAACAGCAATGAAATATTATGACCAAGCTGTTTTAGTAGACCCGAGCAATAATATTGCCTTAAATAATATCGGGGCTGTTCTAATGGAGAACCAAAAGTACAAAGAAGCAAAAAAGTATTTTGATAAAGCCATAAGTATAAATACTGCTTATCCAAATACACATTATGCTTTGGCCGTATTAGCAGAAAAAGAAAACGACCTCGTAACCGCTTTTGAGAAAGGTTGTGATACGTTAAAGCTTGTGGATAGTAAAAACACTATGTACAAGTATGCTTTAGAAATTGTAACCAACGTCAGCCGAAGATTAATTGAAAATGAAAAAATCAATGATATAGTTAAAAGCTATATTCAAAGGCTTGAAAATCAGTCAGGAAAAAAAGTGCTTCAGATACAGGATGATTCTATTCCAACTGTTGCAAAACTAGAAGTAGCCGAAAATTATAATCGGCAAGAGCATATAATCAAGTTTAAAAGTAATAGACCTGGCTATCAGCATTTAATAATGCATGAACTGGTTCACCTTGATTTTATTACTCAAGCCCGTAAAACTGGCAATAACTCCCTTTTTACAAGCACACAACATCACAAGCAAGGTTTTATCCGTTCCCTTGAAAAAGATTTACTACGACTTTCAAAGGAGGGTATACCTGAAGAATCACTAGCGCGGTTTGCTGAAGAGCTTTTTAGTGGAATTAACCGGCAAATTTTCAATACACCCATAGATTTGTTTATTGAAGATTTTCTTTTTCAGAACTACAAAGAGTTAAGGCCATTCCAGTTCATATCTCTTTACATAATGAATCAGGAAGGAAAAGAGGCTGTTACTAATCCCAAAGTCGTTGACTTAAGTCCTAAAGGAGTATTATCAACGTCAAAGATTTACAATCTGGTTAACGCTATTCACTTTAAAAACCTTTATGGAGTAGATTTTGTGACACAGATGAAAGGTAGCCCTTTTGAATTGAAACAGGCTGAAAAGTTTATAGCTGAATATCAGGATTATAGTAAGGATAAAGAACCCGCAGAAGAATATGAATTAGTACAAAACTGGGCAAATGACTTGAAAGTCTCAGGGTACTTTGAATTGGTGGATGAAAGTAAATACCGAAATCAACGGTTAGACCCTTTAGAATTATTAAATGAAATTGAAAAAGACCCATTTGATATAAATACTCAAAACCCACTCAGAGAAAAAGAGTTGGAAATATTTCTTAAGAACCATGAAGACCAAGATATAAATATGGCGGTAGTTATGTACATGGTGAGTGCTTTAGAAAAATATCAAAATGCCTCAATATCAGAATTGCAAAAAGTAGCGGTTGAAATAGCTATGTTGGGTACTCAAGGTATTTCCCCTGATAAAAAAGGCTACAAAATTGCCGCTATCCCAAATGTAGAGTTTAGCGGCTATCACTTATTAGCCTTTTATTATGTTACGTGGAAACTTTTCAACCCAGAAATGCATAAAATGCTTCAGTTACCCTTTGATAAGGAATATGAATTAGCTAAAACTTTGGTAAAAAGATAACCAATGTCAGATTTTGAGGAATTAAGACAAAAACTTATTGATTTCAGAAATGAAAGGGATTGGGAACAGTTTCATAATCCCAAAGATTTGGCTATTGCTATTTCGATAGAGGCGAACGAGTTGTTAGAGGTGTTTTTGTGGAAAGACTTTAAAGAGGCCAAAACAGAAAAAGTCAAAGAAGAACTTGCTGACATTTTAGCTTTTTGCATACTGCTTGCCGATAAATATAATCTTAATGTCAGGGATTTGGTATTAGATAAAATTCAAAAAAATGCTGAAAAATACCCTGTAGAAAAAGCTAAAGGTACTGCCAAAAAATACACTGAATTATAAAACCTAAACCTTAATATGATTGTCTATCAAGCTTCTAAAGCTGAATTCGGTAAAGATATCTTTTCAAACAATATCGATAACATCATTCTTAATTTTTTTGAGTCGCGTCTTAATCGGTCAACATCTTCAAGTGAAATAAGGTCATGGAGAGAATCACTATCATATATGGACCGTGTTTTAAACGATTCCGAAATACCCAACGATTGCGGAGTGGTAATTGAGTATCAGATTCCAATGACTTCTAAGAGGATTGATTTTATTCTAACAGGTCAAGATAGTTCAGGAAGAGATAGCGCAATTTTAGTTGAGCTTAAACAATGGGAGAAAGCAGAATTGACAGCAAAAGATGGGGTAGTTATTACTCGATTTCAACATGGGTCTACAGAAACCAATCACCCATCATATCAAGCATGGTCCTATGCATCCCTATTAAATAATTTTAACGAAACAGTGCAAAGTGAGGGCATTTTGTTAAAACCCTGTGCATACCTTCATAATTACCACAATGATAATATCATCAAAAATGCATTTTATCAGGAATACATTGATAAAGCACCAGTCTTCCTAAAAAATGATGCAGCGAAGCTTCAGGAGTTTATTAAAACTCATGTCAAATACGGTGATAAGTCAAAAATCATGTTCCGTATTGATAGCGGGAAAATTAGACCTTCCAAAAGCTTGTCCGATAGTATGGTATCACTGCTAAAGGGGAATCAGGAATTTATAATGATAGATGACCAGAAACTTGTATATGAGAATGCATTAGCTTTAGCAAGACAATCTAATTCTAAGAATAAAAATGTTCTGATTGTTGAAGGTGGGCCGGGGACAGGTAAGTCAGTAGTAGCCATTAATCTATTGGTAAAGCTAACGTCACTTCAAATGGTTTCAATGTATGTTTCTAAAAATGCAGCACCTAGAGCAGTATATGAAAATAAATTAACAGAGTCATTCAGAAAAACGGATATATCAAATTTATTCAAAGGTTCAGGAGCTTTTACAGAATCAAAAAACAATATTTATGATGTATTGATTGTGGATGAAGCCCACCGACTAAATGAAAAGTCAGGTTTGTATAGTAACTTAGGTGAGAACCAAATAAAAGAGATAATAGCATCTTCTAAATTCTCAGTATTTTTTATAGACGAAGACCAAAAAATACATTTAAATGATATTGGAGAGAAGAAAGAGATACAAATGTGGGCTGATAAACTGGGGGCAAACACCCATTATATGACGTTAAGCTCTCAATTTAGATGTGGTGGCTCTGATGGATATTTAGCTTGGTTGGATGATGTCTTACAAATAAGAGAGACAGCAAACGATTCCATTAAAGACCTCAACTATGATTTTAGAATCTTTGATGATCCTACAGAATTAAAGAAAGAAATTCTAGCGAAAAATAAACTAAATAATAAAGCCCGAATGGTAGCGGGCTACTGTTGGGAATGGGCTAGTAAGAAGAATGGAGCACTTTATGATGTAGTAATACCTGAATATAGCTTTAAAATGCGTTGGAATCTTACTACTGATGGCAGCTTATGGATTATAGCACCTGAATCTGTAAACGAAATTGGTTGTATACATACATGTCAAGGGCTAGAAGTAGATTATATTGGTGTAATTGTCGGTGATGATTTAGCCATTGAAAATGGAGATTTGATTGGTAAACCTGACAAGCGAGCTAAATCTGATATGTCCGTAAGAGGCTATAAAAGCCTTTTGGCCAAAGACCCCGGCGCAGTGGTAACATTAGATAAAATCATAAAAAATACATACAGAACCTTAATGACACGAGGAATGAAAGGATGTTATGTATTCTTCACAAATCCAGAGGTTAAAAAATATTTTAAGGAAAGGCTTAAGTATTAGTTATTAAATGCCCCAATAAATGAAAACAGCCACATAATGTGGCTGTTTTCATTTATTGGGGTTGAGGGCGTTTAGAAAATATTTTGACTTCTCCGTTCAAGAATCTGTTTCTGTATTCAATAAAGGGTTTTGTTTCCCAAAAATTTTCCCATAATTGACCATAATCCCAAACACTTTGAATGTATCTTAAAATTTCCTCAACGGTGGCATCTGCGTTAAGATTACGACGTAAAAAACAGTAGGTAATTAACTCCATTTCTTTCTGTACTTTTTCTACTTCGTTGTACTCATCCATATAAAAAACTTCTTGGGGAGTGTCGGTTTCTTTCGTCGCACTTCGTTTATAGTGGGCGTGTTGTTTGCATTGAGCCGAACAATACAACGTATCACTTCTTTTTGCTTCAAATCGTTTGCCACATACGGCACACTTTTTTTTAGTGGTCATAATATCAGTTAATAAATGGTTACAAAATCAGTTGCTTTTAAGTTACCTAGCGGTTAAGCCGTTTTTAGGCGGTTTACGTTACTGTTTTCACATAGATAAGCATTAAAATCTTTGTGGTTAGGGTACAGTAAGCTCGCATAGTTTTTGACATTTAAACAGCTATTTATCAGCGTTTTTAAAGCTTGTAGTCCTGCTTTGTCATTATCTAAAAAAGTATTGATTTGGCGGTATTGGGCGAGTATCGGTAAAACTGCTTTTAGATTATTAGTAGTATTGAGCACAATAGTACTGATAGAGGGGGCTTGTTTGTCGTAGTGTTGTAAGGCAGAAAGAAAGTCAAAGAAACCTTCAAAAACTGCTATTGAATCAGTACCTAAATCAAAAGTTGATACACCGTTTGCTGTTTTGCCCTTAAACCCTAAACTGTTACGGAGTTCAAAGCCGTCATTGTCATTCCGAAATCCAACGGCAAAGTATGGTTTGTCGTTGCTCAAATAGTGTACTTCATTCAAATATGCTTTTGCCAAATTTAGAGCTATACCCCTGCTTTGTACGTACTTTATTAAAGCAGTATGAGTAAGGGGTTTTACAGCGGCTACAGTAAGACCGTTTTTAGTTGAGGTACTATGACCGCTGAAAGAAAAAGAGATGGTTTGAGGGGCTAATCCTAAAAGTACTTTTACGGCTTCTTTGAAGTGGCAGTTATTAACTATCTGTACTAATCGGATTGAATCCCCTTTCATTTGTTCAGAGCCGCCAAAATCCGTAAAACAGTTTTTGGAAGTGTTTACATAAAAAGAAGCGGTTTTCTCATTACGTAAAGGCGAAAGATAGAGCCATTCATTACCAACGGTCTTTAATGGCTCTATGCCGATACTTTGCAGAAAAACAGGGATTGATACAGTTTTAGCCTGTTCAATGGTTTCTTTGTCAAAAAAAATACGGTTTTGCATGGTTGAAAAGTTTATGATAAAAAAATGATTAAAAGCTTGGACATTTATTTCCATTATTAGGAGAATACACTATTTAACTCTCTACGATTTTTCTTTTTCTTTTAGCGGCAAAATCTATTTACTCGTTCTACTCACTTAATAAAATCTCTGAAAATCAATGCATTATCCTTTCTGATTCGAGTAACTTACATTTTTTACTTACTCTATTTCTTTTTATAATTTCGAGTTTCCAGTAGAATGAATAAAATACTTACTCACTCGAAAGATATTGGTGTAATTCATTGATAAAGAGATATATATATTAATTCGAGTAATCGAGTAATTAATATTAGAGCCTAGTAACAAAGTAGCCCTTTACCGTATATCCTTTGCGGGAGTTGTAGTTACTTTCTTGGTTATATCCCATTATCTGAAGTGCTCGCCCTATTTGATTGCGATGAAGTCTTAGGTTGACTTTTGCTTTTAGTTCATTTTCAATATCTGAAGCTGTTAAGAATACGGCTTCAAATACTCCTTTGTCAGAAGGTTTATAATATTTCTCCAAAACTTCCATTTCGGTCGTAGTACGTAAAAATCTACGATTCAATGTTTCTTGATGTGAGATATCATCTTTAGTCATGTTACATTCAAAAGAAGTATCGTTTAGTAGGGCATAGGCTTGAGACCAAAATAAGTCTATGTCATTATTAGCTTCATAGCCATTTAATCCACCAGAATCATGAAGGATTTCTCTAACCACAAAAGGAAGCCAACGGACGTTGCCAGTTTCATCTGTCAAAAACTCGAATTGGTTTGTACTTGCTGCAAAACTCGCTCGCCGGGCAAATGGAACTTCTGTATTTTGAAATAATGGTCTGTATTTAACCATACCTTCAGAAAGAACCGTTTTAAACTCATTGTTTAGCTCTTTTTTATCAAAAGATGCTAATTCGTCAAGGTTTATGAGAAAGTTCTGCACTAATGATATTTTGCCGTCTTTACTGCCAAAATCAAAGCCTTTCTTTGCATATTTTTTTAAAGCATTTGGAATTAGAAAGTCTAAAAAAGTTGTTTTACCATCATTTTGTTTTCCCACTAATGTAAGGCACTGCTTATTAAAAGGGATTTTGCCGGTTGCTTGACCTACGACTCTAACAACCCATTTCTTAAACATTTGCTTCCACCACCAATCATCATCAGTTCTTACAAATCCTGACAGCTTTTCTATATAATCTGGTTGTGATTTATCCCAATTTGGAAGACTGGTAAAATATTCCGTAAAAGGGTCAAATTTTGGAATTACTTTTGAACCTAATAGAGCTTTTAAAGGGTCTTTAAAGCCCTTTAACCCATATTCGTAAAGCTCAACTTCAATATCACTGACATTTACAAATTCCCATTCAGAAGCACTTTTAGGACTTCGTTCTAGGTGGTTTGTAATAATGTTGAGTCGATAGTCATATTCAGCGAAAATAAAGTCTTGGATACGCCGAATAATAGGAGTATTTGCTGTTTTTGTTTTTTCTACAGAACTCATAACTTTGTACTTATTAAAATATTATCAAAAATGATTAGAAAGCCACATCCTATAAAGGATGCGGCTTTTTGTTAGACAGCTTTTGAATTGTCTAAACCTTTACGCTCTTTAAACTCTTGTATATGACGAATTACGGCCTCTTCAGTACGTTGGGTGTAGTATAACTCTGTTGTACTGGTTTTTTTATGACCTAACATTGTTGCTACACTGGTAAGAGGTACACCGTTAGCAATGAAGTATGAAGCACAAGTTTTACGGGCAACGTGGGTTGTAAGTTTCAGCTTGATATGACAGATGGCCTGAATTTCTTTTAAAATTCTATTCATAACCTGATTCGCATAGACAGGCAATAAACGCTCTCGACTCAAGCAATCTTCATTTTCAGCGTATTTATCAAGTATTTCCAGTGCTTGCGGTACTAAAGGGATAATGCAAGGGTTTTCATTTTTTCCACGTCCAATTTTTATCATCTTATCACCGTTTTTGAGAGTGACAAAGAATGTATTATCTAATCGACTTACATCAATGTACGATAGCCCAGTATAACAGCAGAATAGAAAAACGTCTTTCACATAGTTGTATTGATGACCATGAAAAACCGTTTGCTGAAGATTTAAAATTTCGCCTTCACTGAGGGCTTCTACCTCCTTTCGTTCGCGCTTAGGTCGAAAGAATGCCAATGGGTTTTTATCTATCCACTCGTTAGCAATGGCATAATTTAGAGTCCGTTTAAGAAATTCAGCATGAAGTACCGCGTGATTATGACCATGTCCAAAGTTCTTTTTACAAAAATTAACTAGATTTTGACCATCGACAGGTTTTAGTTCTGTTAATTTCAGATATGGGTTTTTATGGTGCTCTAAAACATATCGTTTTATACGTTCAACTAAATAGCGCTTCTTCTCAACTGTTTTTGCCTTGTAATCTATACCTGATAGAGATTCAAAATCATTCTTGAAAAAAATGTCTAAACACGCGTTAAGGGTAGGTGTAGTCGAATGGATTGTCTCTTTTAATACAGCTATTTTTTTCAGTTCGCGTAAATCAATAGGGCGTTTTGTCAATCTGAAGTCAGCAACTACCCTTTCTATATCTGTACGTAGCTGCTGAAGATAAATAGTTGTTTGTTCGTTGCCTTTAATAGAAAATGTTTTTGCATCTAATTTTGAAGAAGGACAACTTAAGCCCGTACTAAATGAAAGGTTCTTTTTGTTATAAGTCAATCTTAAATAAAGTTGACTGCCTCTAACAAATGGGCGTATAGAAAACTTTTGAATACGTTTCTCCCTTGAGTCCTTTTGAGAGATTTTTTGTACTTTTAACATAGTAAATTTGTGTTTCGGATTAAACATGGATTGAAAAAGTTAGCCCTGACCGTTGCCAGACGGTTCAGGGCTTTTGTTAAATAAGGTTTTCTAAGGGTACTTCGAAGAAAGAAGCAAGGTTTTTGGCTTCAAATCCATATAATGGTTTTTCACCTCTTACCAGTTGGGCAAAACGTTTGTGGTTAATTCCCACTTTACCGTAAAACCTTTCATCAGGTTTGAATTTGCCACCAATACGGTTTTCGTATTTGTTTAAGGCATCTTGTACTGGAGTTTGATTACTGTTCATATCTAATTTGATTATAAATGATTGCAAATGTAATCAAATATGAAAATAAAAATCAATTATTCTGATAAAAATAATCAAAAATGAAAGTATTGTACTGTGTTTGGAAGTGTTTAAGAGTAAATGAAAGCAAGTAAAGGGTGGTATAAAAAGGTACTTTCTAAGTTAAATTATGCGTATTGAATGAGGTAGTATGATGTTATATCATGAAATTACTGTATTGCAATATTTAATATTACCTTTGTGGAGTAATCAAAATTGATAATACAATGATTGATTTAGCTGAAAGAATTGAAGACTTACGCACAAAAAAATCTTTGTCTAAACTTGATTTGTCTAAAAAGTTAGATATTGACGCGGCCAACTACAACAGACTGGTAAAGAAGGGGAAAAAGCTTTCTATTGAACAATTAGAAGAGATTGCAAAAGCTTTTGATGTCACTTTAAGGGAGCTACTTTTTCCAGAAGATGTACAGTATCCCGAAAAAGATGTAAATGTTCTAAATGAGAAGCTTATCCAAAAAGATGAAGAATTAGGGAAGCTAAGGAAAATGACTATCCAAATGGAAGCTTTGATGAAGCTTTTTTTGAATACCGGGAATTCATATATAGAAAAAAGCGGCAAAACACCCGAGGAACTAAACTTGATTTTAAAGTCTATTATAGACCCTGAAGGCATTTTAGAAACATCGATAAAGCAAAATATTGAAAAATTAAAGAAAGACTTCAGCGAATAGATACAAAAATAGATACAATGTTGTCTTTAATTTTGCATTTAACTATTTGATTAACAATAATTTAAGTATTCCTATTTGTTTGTGACATCATACAAACTTATCTCAATACTAATTAAAAATGTCTAATTGCTTGATTATTAGGGCTTTATTCAATAAAATTACCTCCAGCCTCGGGAGCCCTAAAAATCAAGCACTTAGCAGAAATGTTAAGTGCTTTTTTGTTGTTAGTTGCTCCACAAATTTTAGCCTTGATCCCCAAATCTTCCTCAATTACATTCTTATTTACATCGTTAACCAACACAGCGATGAATATCTCTGCCTTACAACAGCTCATTGCCGAGGACTATATTAAGGTGCAGAAGCACCCAACGGCACCGTTATACATCTACAACTATACCCCAAAAACCCAATACGACCGTGTCTGGAACGAACTGACACTGGCGTGTCGGGGCTTGATTTTAGATGAGGAATACAACATTATAGCACGTCCTTTTGGGAAGTTTTTCAACTTGGGCGAAATGGAAAATCAAGCCATTCCCAACGAGTCTTTTGAAGTCTTTGAAAAATTAGATGGTTCGTTAGGGATTTTGTATTGGTATGAGGATAAGCCGTTTATCGCTTCTCGTGGGTCGTTTACAAGCGAGCAGGCGCAGGCAGCTACTAAGATGTTACATACGCAATACGCCCACGTGATTCCGCATTTAGATCGGGCTCAAACGTATCTATTTGAAATCATTTATCCCGAAAACCGTATCGTAGTAGACTACGGAACCGAGCGAAAATTAGTACTTCTGGCCGTTATTGATACCCAAACGGGAATTGATATTGTAGAGACGCCGCATTGGCAGACCGAAAATGCAGGCTTTGACGTCATCCAACGCTACGACGGCCTGAATGATTTACATTTGCTGAAAACCTTGGAAGAGGACAACAAAGAAGGGTTTGTGGTACGGTTTCGGAGCGGCTATCGTTTGAAAGTTAAATTTGAAGAGTACCAACGCATCCACCGAATTGTGACGGGGGTGTCTAACGTAAGTATTTGGGAGTATCTGAAAGCGGGGCAGGATCTAGCGCCGATTCTGGAAAAAGTACCCGATGAATTTTATGATTGGGTTAAGGAAATCCACGCGCAGCTTTTAGCGAAATTTGCAGAAATTGAAGCGATTTGCCAAGCTGATTTTCGAATTTTAGAAACGCGTAAAGACACGGCACTGTATTTTCAGACCTGTCGTTATCCGGCGGTTTTGTTCAAAATGTTTGACCAAAAACCCTATGACGAAATTATCTGGAAACAAATTCGGCCAACTTTTCAGAAGCCGTTTACCAATTATGATGTGTAAAAAATGAAAAAAGTAATCTTACTACGCGGCTTGCCTGCGAGTGGAAAATCCACCCTCGCCCGACAACTGTTGGATGAAAATAAAGGCATGTACAAGCGGCTTAACAAAGACGAACTCCGTGCCATGCTCGACAACAGCGAGCATTCCAAACACAATGAGAAATTTGTAGAGCGAGTCCGTGATTTGATGTTGGTAGAAGCCCTACGTGATGGAAAACACGTCATTATTGATGATACTAATTTATCGGATCGTCCCGTGGAGCGGATTCGTCAGGTGGTGGAAAAATATACCAAAGACACTGGTGAGCAGGTGAAAATTGAGATTCGAGAAATGAATACTTCGCTGGAAGAAAGCTTGGCGCGGGATGAAGTGCGGGAGAAAAAAGTAGGCCGCGACGTGATTTTGCGCATGTACAAAACCCACGTGTTGGGCGATGAGCGCGGGCCGCATTATCAGCCCCAAGATACAAGTTTACCGCCTGCTGTTCTGTGTGATTTGGATGGTACGTTGGCTATTTTGAGAAACCGAAGCCCTTACGATGCTATGTCGTGCGAATTGGATGATCTCAACCAACCCATTGCTGAAATCATCAAAAATTATTACACTTTGGGCGTCAAAATTATTTTGATGTCGGGTCGAGAAGAGAAAGCACGAACGCCGACGCTCAATTGGTTGAAATACAACAATATCCTTTATCACGCGCTCTACATGCGTGCGACGGGAGATATGCGCAAAGATGCGGTTGTCAAAAAAGAGCTTTACGAAGCGCATGTAAAAGGGCAATATTTCGTGCAGTTCGTGCTCGATGACCGTAACCAAGTCGTGGATTTGTGGCGCTTGGAGCTGGGCTTGCCGTGTTTGCAGGTGAACTACGGGGATTTTTAAAAGCCTTGAACCTTATAAGGGTATATAAGTTTTTTATGGCCCTATAAGGTTCTTTCATTTAGTAGTTGGGTGCCTAAAAATGCTTTTTAAAAGTAGAAATAAACCAACGGCATCTCCATGATTCGGAACGTATCTTTATTACTCTGTTTTCTGCTTTATCAGTCAGTTTACGCCCAATCTCCCAAACCCAACATTCTCTTTCTCTTCGCTGACGATCTCCGCGCCGATGCCTTGGGTTGTTACGGAAATCCTTACGTCCAAACGCCCAATCTCGACCAATTGGCGCGCAATGGTATGTTATTCAGTGAGGCGCATATTTTGGGGGGCAATCACGGGGCTGTTTGTGCGCCGAGCCGCGCGATGTTGATGAGCGGGAAAGGGTTTTTTAGAGTAACTGACAAACTAAATGGCGTCACTACGTGGCCGATGCTGTTACGCCAAAATGGCTATTCTACTTTTATGACGGGCAAATGGCACAACGAACCCGCCGCCGTAGCGGCGAGTTTTATGGAAGCCAAAAACGTAATGCTCGGCGGAATGGCCGATCATTATCAAACCCCGATGAGTGATTTAAAACCCGACGGAACCTTTACGGCTCCCATCAAAAAAGGATTCTCTACCGATCATTTTGCCGAAACGGCCATTCAGTTTTTAGACAAACAAACGCTTAATAAGCCTTTTGTCACATATGTAGCGTTCACGGCCCCGCACGACCCGCGCTCGCCTTTGCCCGATTATCTCAAACGCTACGGAACGGCGCCACTTCCGCCAAACTTTATGCCCGCTCACCCCTTCAACTTTGGCAGCGATATGACCGTGCGCGACGAGATGCTGGCCGCTTATCCGCGAACCACCGAGGTTATCAAATCACAGCTCACGGAGTATTATGCCATGATTACGCACTTAGACGAAGCCATTGGAAAGATTCTGGCGAAGCTGAAAGAGAAAGGATTAGACAAAAATACCATCATTGTTTTTGCGGCCGACAACGGCTTGGCGATGGGCAGTCATGGCCTGTTGGGCAAACAAAACCTTTATGAGCACAGCATGAGAGTACCGCTGATTATGAGCGGAAAAGGAATTCCTAAAAATCAAAAAAGTGACGCTTTTGTTTATCTGTTCGACCTGTTTCCGACAATCTGTAAAATGCTCAACGTAGCCGCTCCCAAAGACTTGGAAGGAAAAGATTTGTCGGGAATTATTCAAAACAAAACCCAATCGGTGCGCGAGCAAGTTTTTACGGCCTACACGTTCTCGCAGCGCGCTATTCGTGATCGACGTTGGAAGTTGATTCGTTATCCAAAAGTCGATTTTGTCCAACTGTTTGATTTACAGACCGACCCGTACGAGCTCAATAACTTGGCTCAAAAACCCGAATACACCGCCAAGGTAAAAACAATGATGGAAGACCTAAGGAAACATCAGCAACTATACGGTGATACGTTTCCGCTGACGGCTTCGGAAATTTCATCACAAGTATTTGATTACAAAAACGTTGTACGAAAACCCGACCAATGGCAACCGAAAGAAGTCTTGGAAAAATATTTTAAAGATTAACTCCCTCCTTGCGACCATTGCGGTTAAAAATAATTTTTTAACCGCAATGGTCGCAAGGGATTTTCGCAAGAGACGCAAAGTAAACCAATCCATTATGAAACACTTATTCATCTATGCTTTTGTCCTTTTCTCTTTAAAAGCGGTGGCCCAAAATCCTGATTTTAAAGGCAAAAAACTGCATTTATATCTGCTCGTTGGTCAGTCAAACATGGCGGGGCGCGGCAAGGTGGAAGAGTCTGACCGCACGCCGCATCCCCGTATTTGGATGCTTAACAAAGACAATCAGTGGGTGCCGGCCGTTGCGCCCATGCACTTCGACAAACCCGAAGCAGGCGTTGGGCCAGGGTTGGAATTTGCCCGCGTAATGGCCGAAGCCGATACATCGGTCATCATTGGTCTGATACCAGCGGCTGTGGGTGGCTCGGCTATTGACTCATGGCAGCCGGGTGGCTACCACGACCAAACCAAAAGTTATCCCTACGACGACGCCCTTCGTCGGGCAAAAGCAGCGCTACCAGCGGGGAAATTGAAAGGGATTTTGTGGCACCAGGGCGAAAGCGACAGCAAGCCTGCATTGGTAGGAAGTTATACCCAAAAATTAGAGGCGCTCATCAAGCGTTTTCGCAAAGAATTATCGGCCCGTAAGGTTCCGTTTGTGGTTGGCACCTTGGGCGATTTCTTCGTGAATCGTGTTCCAGAAGCAAAAGACATCAATGAGCAACTTCGCCAATTACCCAGAAAAGTTAAACACACGGCTTGCGTTGAAGCCGCAGGGTTGGGAGAGAAAGGAGATAAAACGCATTTTGACACCCCCGCCGCCCGCGAACTAGGCCGCCGCTACGCGGAAGCCATGAAACGTTTTTAAATCAGTAAATTATAGCAAATCAACCCTTTAAGTTATTAGTTAACAAAGCAACTCTAAAGACGCATGAACCGACGGGAAGTTCTTAAAAATGTCGCCTTGGCCGGAGGCGGATTCATCGTTTTGCCCACTTGGGCGGAAGCGTGGAGCCTGAACACTCTCCAAAGGTCGGCGTCATATCTTTCGCTTGAGCACGAAGCCATGTTGGTCTCGGTGGTGGATACAATTATTCCAACGACCGATACGCCCGGAGCCAAAGACTTGGGCGTACCAGATTTTATCCAAAAAATGCTGTTGGATTGTTACGAAAAAGACGTGCAAGAAAATCTCAAAAAAGGTCTTGAAAAGACCAATGCCATGGCCAAAGACCGTTATCTCCGGGCCTTTGTAGACTGTAACTCCCTTCAACGTAAAGACATTTTGGGTAAGGTAGCGATGTCGGCCGACCAGACGCAAAAAGACTATTTGACACTTATAAAATCACTGACAATTCTTGGTTTTACTACCTCTGAATACGTCCAGACCAAATACCTGAAATATAATCAAGCGCCAGGCCATTACTACGGGTGTGTACCAGTTCAGTAGTGAGTATTCAGATTTTTCTCTTTACTGAACCCCCAATGTTCGTACTCAATACCTAATACTTTATCCTTAATACCCCTTATTCTCAATACTCCAATGTCATACCTTAATATAGATTCCATCAAAGACCGTACATACGACGCCATCGTGATTGGTTCAGGAATCAGCGGCGGTTGGGCAGCAAAGGAGCTGTGCGAAAAAGGACTGAAAACCCTTGTTTTGGAGCGTGGTCGTGACGTACAGCACGTAACCGATTATCCAACTGCCAATAAACATCCGTGGGAATTTGAGCATCGTGGACAAGTGCCGTTGGAAATACGAAATCAGTACCCGAAAGGCCGCGCCAGTTTCATGCGCGAAGAAACCATACACTGGGCCATAAAGCCTGATGAACAGCCGTTTGTGGAAGAACAGCCGTTTCAGTGGACGCGCGGCTACCACGTGGGCGGCAAATCGCTTTTGTGGGCGCGCCAAACGCAACGCTGGTCGGACTTTGATTTTGAAGGCCCCGCCCGCGACGGATTTGCGACCGATTGGCCTATTCGCTACGCCGATATTGCGCCTTGGTACAGTCACGTTGAAAAATTTGCTGGGATTTCGGGAAATAAAGACGGTTTGCCAGAATTGCCCGATGGTGAGTTTTTGCCGCCGATTGAATTGAGCTGCATTGAAAAACATTTTCAGGAAGCCATCACCAAAAATTACAAAGACCGCCACGTGATTCAGGGGCGTTGTGCGCACATTACCGACCCGCAGCAAATCCACTACGACCAAGGCCGTGCCAAATGTCAGCACCGTTCGCTCTGCAACCGTGGCTGTCCGTTCGGTGGCTATTTCAGTAGCAATGCATCTACTTTACCGTGGGCGGCCAAAACGGGCAACATGACCCTGCGTCCGCATTCAGTGGTGCATTCCATTATTTTTGATGAGAAGAAAAGAAGGGCTTCGGGGGTAAGAGTTGTGGATGCCACTACAAAGGAAGTGATAGAATTTTACGCTAAAATCATTTTTGTCAACGGCTCGGCGCTCAACAGCAATTTGATTTTGTTGAATTCCATTTCAAGCCGTTTCCCCAACGGCCTAGGCAACGACAGCGGCACGCTGGGAAAATACATCGCGTGGCACAATTACCGTGGACGGATCAGCGCGGAATACGAAGGTTACTACGATAAAATGACCGATGGCAAAAACCCTAGCAATGCCTACATTCCGCGTTTTAGGAATCTCCACAAACAGGAAAGTGATTTTCTGCGCGGCTACGCCACGGGCATCGGTGGCGGTCGGGGGCGCCTAACGCGACAGGCCGAAATCGGCGAAGAACTCAAAGACGCGCTTCTGCATCCACAATTGGGCAATTGGAACATCAGCGCGTGGATGATGGGTGAAACGATTCCCATCGAAAGCAATTATGTGCGCCTTGATGCCAATCTGAAAGATAAATACGGAATTCCGCAACTAGTGACGTCGGTGAAGTGGACGGAAAACGACGACAAAATGGTGAAAGACTACCTCGAACAACTCAACGAAATGTTTACGTTGGCGGGATTTAAGAACATTCGTGGCGTGGATACGCACGCAAATCCAGGTTCAGATATTCACGAGATGGGCGGTATTCGCATGGGCAAAGACCCAAAAACGTCGATGTTGAACGAATGGAATCAAGTACACAGTTGCAAAAACGTGTTCGTGACCGACGGTGCCTGTATGACTTCTACTGGCACTCAAAATCCGTCTCTGACCTATATGGCAATCACCGCCCGCGCGGCAGACTACGCCGTGAAGCAATTGAAAAAACGAAAGTTATAGCCGATACTCTGTGTAACTCCGTTTCTCTGCGGTTTTAAAAATAGTAACTAACTCAAAATGAATACAATGAAAAAAACAACTATTTTATTGAGCCTTGCCCTTTTGCTGTTCAGTACCATCAGCGAGGTTTTTGCCCAAAAAGGCAAACTATACACATTCCCCATCGGAATGCAGGCGTACACTTACCGCGCCAGTTTTCCTAAAGACGTAGCCGCCACGCTCGACACGCTTAAAATGTTGGGTGTCACCGAACTCGAAGGAGGCGCCGCCAAAGGCACCACCCCCGAAGAATTTAGAAAAATGTGCGAAGAGCGCGGCATCAAAATTCCCGGAACGGGCGGAGGCTACGAACAATTGGTAAAAGACCCCGCAGCAGCGGCTAAAACGGCCAAATTGTTAGGTTCTAGTTATCTTATGTGCGCATGGATTCCACACAAAGTCAAAGGTGGTTTTACCTTTGAGGAAGCCAAAAAGGCCGTGGATGATTTTAACATGATCGGAAAAGTGCTGAAAGAAAACGGCATCACTTTCTGCTACCACAACCATGGCTACGAGTTCCAACCCTACGAAGACGGAACGTTGTTTGATTACATTGTCAAAAACACCAATCCCGAATATGTTTCCTTTGAATTAGACATTCTTTGGGCATTTCACGGTGGAGCTGAGCCCGTTAGTTTGTTAAAAAAATACGGAAAGCGCTTCAAGCTCATTCACCTCAAAGACCTCAGAAATGGCGTAAAAGGAGATTTGACCGGCGGTACGCCATTGATAAACGACGTAGTGTTGGGCACAGGGCAGGTTGACGTAGCGGGCGTAATCAGAGAAGCCAAGAAAATCGGCATTAAGCACTACTTTATCGAAGACGAAAGCCCTACTTGGTACGAGCAAGTGCCTAAGAGTATTGCGTATTTGAAGAGTTTATAATTTCAAAAATGGATTTTAAGTGAGGCTGTCTCAAAAGAGGTAGCCTCTTTTTTGTTTTATTGTATCCCTAAATAGCAACAATTTTTAGGGATTTTTTTTTAAGAATAGAATTATTTCAATATTATTGCCCTCAACAACTCTCTAGCAACAGCGTAAAAATCTTCTCTGGCTTACAGCCACCTTGGTTTCAAAACATTGAAGCCTCCGCTTTTGTTTTTGAGTTGACTGAACCATTTCAATATAAACTAAATCGTCAAATTCATGTTAAAATTTACCTATTTTTCGATGGCAAGGCTAGTCTTTGCGACGGGGATGTGGTTACTAACCGCAATTGCCTTTGCCCAAAACCAAGTCAGCGGAACGGTCAAATCCGCCGATGGCTCCCCTATCCCAGGAACGAATGTCGTTGTGAAAGGCACAACAATAGGCACCACCAGCGGGGCGGATGGAACGTACTCAATTACGCTCCGTCAAAACAACGCAACGTTGGTCTTTTCTTCCATTGGTTTTCAATCGAAAGAGGTGGCTGTTGGCAACAACAGCACCATTAATGTAACGCTTGTCGAGGATGTTTCAAACCTTCAGGAAGTCGTTGTAACAGGTTTGGCGTCGAGCATCAAACGTTCCAACTTAGCCAACGCCGTAGCAACTCTTTCGGCTAAAGACCTCATGGGAACGACTCAAATTCAAACGGTAGACAACGCATTTTACGGAAAACTGCCAGGGGTCAACATGAACACCAACGGTGGCGCTCCCGGAGGCGGGGTTTCGATTCAGTTGCGGGGTATTTCATCGCTGGTAGGAGCATCCCAACCCCTTTATATTATTGACGGAGTCTATGCCAACAATGGGGTTAATCGTTCGGGTCGTGCCTCTGTCACAGGCGCAGGGGCAGAAACCCAAGACGATGCCTCTAACCGTATTTCTGACTTAAACCCCAACGACATCGAAAACGTAGAAGTACTCAAAGGCCCATCGGCGGCGGCTATCTACGGTACCCGGGCCAATGCTGGGGTAATCATCATCACCACCAAACGCGGTAGTGCAGGCAAAACAAAAGTATCGTTTGCTCAAGACTATGGATTTGCTACGCCACAACGCTTGTTTGGGGTGGACAACTGGACGGAAGCTAAAATCAATACTTTTTTTGCCGCTGCTCGCCGGCAGACGGAGTTAGACCGCTTCCGCGCAGCCAATGGCCAAACCTGGGATTATGAAAAGTATTTTTATGGTAACACCGCGCCACTTTCCAACACTCGTTTGGGAATTTCGGGCGGCAATGACAAAACCAAGTTTTTCATTTCGGGCGCCTTGACCGATGAAAAAGGAATTGTTCGTCGTACGGGCTTTAAACGCTATTCGTTACGGGCCAATATCGACCATAAACTGACCAACGATATTACCTTATCCGTAGGGTCAAACTACATCAATACCAACTCCGACCGTGGTTTTACAGGAAACCAAAATAACTCAGGGGCGAGTATTGGGTACAACATCGCTTACGTACCCAATTATTATAACCTTTTCCCTGATGAAAGCGGTCGCTATCCCGACAACCCTTACTTCTCCGAAAATCCCGTGGCAGTGACCGACCGGGGTATTAACAACACCAATGTCAACCGATTTATTCAGTCGTTTAACCTGACGGCGAATCTTTACAAGTCAGAAAAATCACTTCTGAAATTGGTGGGCCAAGGAGGTTTGGACTACACCCAAGGAACAACGTTTGTTTACCTTCCCGAAGATTTGCAGTTTCAACGCGCCCAAGGGAACCCAGGCGATGTGATTTGGGGGAAAACCGAAAACGTGAATACCAACTTTCAAACAGCGTTGGTTTATAACTGGAACATTGGAAAAGTTAATCTTACGTCGCAGGCAGGCGCCGTTCGGCTTAACTTCCGCGAAGACCGCTTGCTCAACCGATCGCGCGGATTGGCAGGAGGGCAAACCAACTTACGTCAAGGAACAGTACAAGAGATTTTCGACCAACGTTTTCAGACCATTACCGACGTAGGTGCGTTTGTTCAACAAGAAGCCAACTGGGATGATAAAATCATCGCTACGGCAGGTGTACGATGGGACAAATCAACCCTTATTGGCGATGCAGACAAGTTTTGGGCTTTTCCGAAAGCATCTTTGGCCATCAACATAGCCAACTTTGACTTCGTTCGCTCGTCGAGCTTGGCTTCTGTTTTCTCGCAAATCAAGCCCCGCGTTGCTTATGGACAAACCGCTGGGGTACCGGGTTTTGGAACCACATTTACACCGCTCAACTCGGCCAATATTGGCGGATTGCTTGGCTCGGTGGTGACCACTGCGGCGGGAAATGCGACCATCGAACCTGAACGTGCGGGCGAGTTGGAGTTTGGATTGGATTTAGGGTTGTTTAATAATCGCATCCAACTGGAAGCTACTTACTACGATAAGCAAACCCGTAGCAATATCCAGAATTTGCAACTTTCTCCTGCCGTGGGTATCAGTACAATACCTACTAACTTAGCCCAACTCCAAAACCGTGGCGTAGAGCTTTCATTGGGCGGGGCAATTGTCCAAAAAGAAAAATTTCGTTGGAGTTCGCGGGTATTGTGGTGGAAAAACGACATTCTTCTCACCAAGTTGGGGATTCCTGCGTATAACTTAGGCGCTTTTGGGGTAACATTAGGAACGTTCCTGTACCAAGAGGGCTTTTCGCCGACGACCATCGTGGGTACACGCCCAGCGCGTGATGCCAATGATACGCCTGCCGCAGAAGGTGTGCGCACAGGAGCGTATATTTTGGGAGACAACCAGCCCGATTTTCAGATGTCGTGGAGCAATGAAATCAACTTCTTCAAAAACTTTGATTTCAACATGCTTTGGCACTGGAAAAAAGGTGGGGATAACATCAACCTGACCGAGTTTTTATGGGATGGCGGCGGAACCTCTCCTGACTGGGACGATGACGATAACGGCGACGGTGTGCCAAATGGCCGTCAGCGTGGTTTAGCTCCTCACAATGGTGCCGATCGCTGGGTGCAAGATGCCACTTATCTTCGTTTGCGCGAGGCGGCCTTGTACTACACTGTTCCCTCTACTTCATTGAATAAGTGGTCCAACAATAAAATATCACGGGTGCGTGTAGGCTTCTCTTGCCAAAACCCATTGACGTTCAGCAAATACCGTGGCTATGACCCCGAAACTTCTACATTTGGGTTACAAGCCGTAGCATCTGGGGTAGATATTGCTCCTTATCCTACACAGCGTCGCTTTTTTGGTCATTTAGTTGTTGAATTTTAATGCATTACGGACATGAAAAAAATACACTTATATACTCCGATTTTTGCAGGGCTGTTGTTGATGATGAGTTCTTGTAACTTTTTCAGCCTTGATACGCCCAACGATCCCAATAACCCTTCGCTGGGAAGTGTGAGCCAAAATGCGTCTCGTACCCAAGTACAAAACTTGGTGACGGGGCTAGAATCACGTCACCGTGATTATCTCTTTACCGTGACGATGCTGTACGGCACAATGGGGCGTGAGCTTTGGTACTTAAACGCCTCTGACCCTCGTTGGCAAACTGATTGGCTCGGCATGAATGGGCGTCAGGCAACAGCCAATATGTTTGGGTATTTGAATACGTATCAGCAACCTTATTTTGCCATTCGTCAGGCCTTGACGGTGATTGATGCCGTTAACAATACCAATACCTTTACAACCGAAGAGAAAAATGCGGTTTCGGGCTTTGCCAAAACCCTCATGGCGTACCAATACCTGATTGTGGCAATGGGGCAATACGACAATGGGATTCGAATTGATGTCAAAGATCTTCAAAATCCAGGGCCTTTCTTACCGCTGGCTGAGTCTCTTACACAAATCAAACGCATCTTGGACGAAGGCAATACCGAATTGAACGGTGCTGGCACAGGAAATTTCCCTTTACGTTTGACGTCTGGTTTCACAGGAAATGGCTTCGGAACTATTGCTGGACTGCGTCAACTGAACCGTGCCATTGCAGCTCGCTTAGCTGTATATCGTCAGGACTGGCAAGGGGCGCTGGATGCAGTAGCCGCATCTTTTTATAGTGCAACTGGTAGTTTAGAGGCAGGGCCTGCCCATACCTTCGGGGCGCCACCTGATACATTTAACCCGCTATTTTTTGTCAAAAATGCCAACGTAAGCACCATGATGGTGGTGCACCCGTCGGTATTACGTGATACCGTTGCGGGAGATGCCCGCGTACGTGCGAAGTTCTTCCGCCGGACGGCCCCTGTATCAGTTACATCTGATGGCACGCCGTTGGCGGGTTTGTACCAAGACAACCGTTTTGCCCTCAACACTTCTGAGGTGAAGTTTTTCCGCAATGAAGAGTTGGTGCTGATTGCTGCTGAGGCCAACGCCCAGCTTAATAAAATCCCAGAGGCAGTGGCGGCGATCAACCGTATTCGTACCGTTGCGGGTATTGGCAACTACACGGGCGCTACGACCAAAGACGCCCTTATTGACGAAATCTTGTTCCAACGCCGTTATTCGCTTTGGGCCGAGCCTTGGGGACATCGTTGGGTAGATTTGCGTCGCTACGATCGCCTCAATGCCGCAAACGTAGATGTCACCATTGACCGTGGTACAATTTTCAGGCAATTGGCCCGCCCGCAGGCCGAAATCAACTGGGATGAATACGTAAAAACGCGGTAATTTATGGGTTGCCCAAAATTAAAAAATCCCTGCTACTTCGAGTGGCAGGGATTTTTGTTAAAGATCGGGTAGCTGTCCACAATTAACTTGTGATTTAGTACGCTTGAGGTCCACTAATTTTCGGACATCTTCGTCGTTTTTTTTACCACCACTTACCGCACTTCCCTAGAAAGCAAACTCGCCGAAAGTTCATCCAGATACAAACTGCAATTGGGGTGTTTTTGTAAAATACTTGCAGGATAAAGATTATTTACTTCATGTTCCAAACAATCTTTTACGGCCTGCGCCTTTCGTAAATCGGGGACGGAGCAGATGAGGTGTGCAGTTTTCATGATTTGTTTTACCGACATACTGATGGCCTGCTTGGGTACATCGTCCAAAGTCGGAAACCACCCTTCGTTCATCTGCTGACGGCGGCATGGCTCGTCCAAATTTACCACGATGTACGGATTTTCAGTGTCAAAATCAGCCGGAGGGTCGTTGAAGGCCAAGTGGCCGTTTTCACCGATACCAACCAATGCGACGTCGATGGGGAATTGCTGAATCAACGCGCCTAATCGTGCGCATTCTTCTTCTGGATTTACTTCGCCATCAATCAAATAGCTCGCTTTTAGCGGTGGAACTTGGTCCAAGAAACGCTCCTTGAGGTATTTTCGGAAACTGGCGGGGTGAGAAAGTGGCAGGCCGATGTATTCGTCGAGATGAAACATCGTGACCTTGCTCCAATCAATGTCTTTATTGTCAATAAGTGTTTGTAACGTACCGAATTGACTCGCCCCTGTGGCTAAAATAACGTTGGCGAAGCCTTTTTCAGCAATGGCGTTGCGAATTGATTCGGCCGCTTTTTGGCCCGAAATCTCGCCTAAATCAGCGGGGTTTTTAGAAATATGGATGTTCATAAAATAAGGGAAAACAGAGGTACTGATGGAGGTGAGTTAGAGTGAACGTTCTTTGATTCTGGTATTGCCGCCTTTGGTCATGGAAATATCGACGGGTGCGTTATTTTTCCATGACCCACCCGTGAAATCAGGCACATCGATGGAGGCTGAACGGTTAGCTACCGACCACTCGCTCAGCGGTGCAATGGCGCTCCACGAAGCGGCGTCGTATACGTCTTGGTCGAGCGGCAAGCCATTGCGGAGGCAGTCAATCAGACGCCAGTCCATCAAAAAGTCCATGCCGCCATGACCGCCCACTTTCTTGGCCAGTTCACCGATGCGTTTGATGATTTCGGGCTGATATTTTTCTTCCAATTTTTTGTATTCTTCTTCCGAAATCCAGTCGTGTCCCGTTGAAATCTTACCGGGTAGCGGATATTTGAGCGCCGTGGCTTTGGTACCGCTCACCAAGTGAATGCGTGAATAAGGGCGCGGAGAGGTTACATCGTGCTGCACCATGATGGTTTTGCCTTTTTGGGTGCGAATCGTGGTTGTGTTCATGTTACCCCGAAACGAAGCGTTGGCAAATTGCTTGAAATCGGCATCGGTGGCGGCCAATGCGTGCGCCCTCGGTGCCAACATAAAATCATTGCTCGCCATCGAAACCAAGTAGTCCATTTTATCGCCGCGATTGATGTTCAAAACCTGACAAATAGGCCCTAATCCGTGCGTTGGGTAGAGGTTGCCGTTGCGCTGATTTTCTTTCAGTCGCCAAAGGTCGTAGCGTTTGCTTTTATCAAAAAACGAATCGTAAATATCGTGAATGTAAGCCCCTTCCACGTGAACTACCTCCCCGAAAAACCCCTGACGCGCCATATTGAGCGTGAGCAGTTCGAAGAAGTCATAACAGCAGTTTTCGAGCATCATGCAGTGTTTGCGCGTCCGCTCGGAGGTTTCGACGAGTTTCCAGCAGTCTTCCAGCGTAGTAGCGGCGGGAATCTCTACTGCCACGTGCTTGCCCTGCTCCATGGCGTAGAGGGCCATTGGGGCGTGGAGGTTCCATGGTGTGCAAATGTAGACCAAGTCAATGTCGTCGCGTTCGCAGAGTTTTTTCCATTCGTTTTCGCTACCCGAGTACAGCGTTGGATTGTGGGGCGTATTTTCTAGTTTCTTTTTGGCTTCTTGGGCTTTTTCGGGCCGGATGTCGCAAAGGGCTTTCACCTCCACATTTTCGAGGTAAACGATGCGGTTGAGCGCACCAGAACCGCGATTCCCCATGCCAATATACCCAATTCTGACGGTCTCTATTTTGGGTGCCCCGTATCCACTCATGTTAAACTTTTGCGTGTGAGGTTTGAGCGCTTGTTGTTGAATAGGGTTCAGAGAGGAAACTGGCTTGGCTGTGGCACAGGCCTGTGTGATGCCTGCAGAGAGCAGGCCAATGCCCATGGTTCCCGTCAGTTTTAAAAAATCGCGGCGTTCTTCCGATGATTTATTCATAATCGTTCGCAGATTTAGGCTTTAAGGTTGAAGCAATGAGGGAAAATGAATGAAAAAAGTATCACTTGTTATAAGAGGCAAGGAGTAATAAGTATTACTCAAAACTGCGATATTTTGGCTATTTTTGCCCGCTATTTTTTATTTAATATTGACGCATGGCCCGTACTGGAAAAACCTCAACAGAACCGCTTAAACCCAAAGAGACCCCGCTTAATCGCCAATATAATCAAATAAAATCACGCTATCCGGGAGCTATGTTGCTCTTTAGGGTGGGGGATTTTTACGAAACGTTTGGGGAAGATGCCATCCGCGCAAGCCGAATCTTGGGCATTGTGCTTACCCGTCGCAACAATGGCGGTGCGCAGGAAGAATTGGCGGGTTTTCCGCATCATTCGTTGGATACCTACTTGCCCAAGCTCGTTCGGGCGGGCGAGCGCGTGGCCATTTGTGATCAGTTGGAAGACCCCGCCGTGGCGAAAGGCATCGTTCGGCGCGGGGTAACGGAGCTGGTAACGCCCGGGGTTTCTTTCAATGATAATGTGCTGGATACCAGACGGAATAATTATTTGGCGTCGGTTCATTTTGGCAAACAAAACACCTTTGGGATTGCCTTTTTAGATATTTCGACGGGTGAGTTTTTGACCACTCAGGGCAACAAAGAATACATAGAGAAGTTGCTGCAAAGTTTTGCGCCGTCGGAGGTGTTGTACTGTAAAAAATACCGTCAGGAATTCGGCGAGTTGTTTGGGGATAAATTTCATACCTTTTGCCTCGAAGATTGGGCTTATACGCATGAGTTCGGCTACGAAATTCTCATCAAGCATTTTCAAACCACTTCGCTCAAAGGATTTGGCGTCGAAACCCTCACCGAAGGCATCATTGCGGCAGGGGTGATTTTGCGGTATTTGGCCGATACCGAGCATAAAGACGTAAAGCACATCACGCGCCTGACGCGCCTCGACGAAGAAAAATACGTGTGGCTCGACCGCTTTACCATTCGCAACCTGGAATTGGTATATCCCCAACAAGAGGGCGGAGTGCCGTTGATTCAGATACTCGACCAAACCGTAACGCCCATGGGCGCGCGGCTGTTGCGTAAGTGGTTGGTACTACCGCTAAAAGACAAAGCACCGATTGAAGAGCGCCTGCAAACGGTGGAGTTTTTTCTCCAAAACGAAGAATTGCTGGACGAAATCACCCTGCACCTCAAACAAATTGGGGATCTCGAACGCCTTATTTCAAAGGTGGCGGTTCGACGCATCAACCCTCGCGAACTGCTGCAACTGAAGAAGTCTTTGAGTCACATTGCACCCGTGAAAGAATTGCTGCAAAAAGCGTGGAACGGAGAGGTAAAAGGGAAGGGTGTCAAAGTTGAAGGGGCGCCAGACAGTAACGAATCCGAAACTCCGTTGTCTGTTTCTCCGTCTTCCTCGCTGACGCCGTTACGCAAATACGCCGACCAGCTCAATCCCTGTGAGTTTTTACTGGAAAAAATCGAAACTGAACTCCGCGAAGACCCGCCCGTGGTGACCAATCAGGGCGGTATGATTAAGAGTGGCATTGATGCTGATTTGGACGTGCTGCACAAACTGGCGTTTTCGGGCAAAGATTATCTGATACAAATTCAAAACCGCGAGATTGAACGCACAGGTATTACCTCCCTCAAAATCGCCTACAACAAGGTGTTTGGTTACTATCTCGAAGTGACCAACTCCCACAAAAACCGCGTACCGCCCGAGTGGATTCGGAAGCAAACACTCGTGAATGCCGAGCGCTATATTACGCCCGAACTGAAAGAGTACGAAGATAAAATCCTGAGTGCCGAAGATAAAATCTTTGCCATTGAGCAGCGTATTTTCAACGATTTGGTCATGATGGCCAACGATTACGTGGCGGCGGTGCAGCAGGATGCCCGCGTGGTATCGGTACTGGATGCGTTGGCGTCGTTTGCGCGGGTAGCGCGTAAAAATAATTACAACAAGCCCAGAATTACGGAAGATAAATCGCTGAAAATCAAAGAAGGACGTCATGCCGTGATCGAACAGCAACTGCCGTTGGGTGAAAGTTACGTGCCCAATGATTTGTATCTGGATGACGAGACCCAGCAGATTATTATCATCACGGGGCCCAATATGGCGGGAAAATCGGCGTTGCTGCGCCAGACCGCACTCATCGTGCTGATGGCCCAAATGGGCAGCTTTGTGCCCGCCGCCGAGGCCGAGATTGGGTTGGTAGATAAGATATTTACCCGCGTGGGAGCCTCCGACAACCTGAGTCGCGGGGAGAGTACCTTCATGGTCGAGATGACCGAAACGGCGAGTATTCTCAACAACCTTAGCGAGCGGAGCCTCGTGCTGATGGACGAAATCGGGCGCGGAACGAGTACGTACGACGGGGTCAGCATTGCGTGGAGCATTGCGGAGTTTTTGCACAATCACCCGCGCCACCGCGCCAAAACGCTGTTTGCGACGCACTATCACGAACTGAACCAATTGGCCGACGATTTTCCGCGCATCAAAAACTTCAACGTAGCCGTGAAGGAAGTGGGCAACAAAGTGATCTTTCTGCGGAAATTGAAAGAAGGCGGCAGCGAGCACAGCTTCGGGATTCACGTGGCGCAAATGGCTGGGATGCCGCAAGAGATTGTGCTGCGCTCCAACGATATTCTGCACAGCCTCGAAAAGAGCCACCAACGGGCCGAAACCAACAAAGCCGTGAAAGAAATGCCCAAAGTAAACTACCAAATGACCCTATTTGAGCCGCAAGACCCCAAAATAGAAGAACTCAAAGCCAAGCTCAAAGCCTTGGATATCAATACCCTTTCGCCGATTGAAGCCTTACTGAAACTGAACGAATTGCGGCGATTGGTGGAGTAGGGAATTATTTAAAGAACAGATTAACAGCTTTTAAGAATGGATTCCATGACACGTTGCTTATGGCTACTGCTTTGGGTGGTCGTTGCTCCCCAGCATCTGCAAGCCCAAAATTGGCAGAATCCCTATCAGGAAAGATTCAACAGGCAATATGCCGCAAAAAGTTATGAACAGGCCGAAACCGATCTGAAGAATGGCAAGCCTGTTACCATGTTATTTCTGAATGACTATGCCAAACCTTTGGGCGCACCGCTTGCGCAATTTGTGGATGTTGAGCAGGTATTTGTTCATATTTCAAGGTCAGATTCTGTAAGATTGGTCGCATTTTTTGAAGAACTGAGCCGATTACCTAAGTTGAAATATTTGAATATAGGAGGATATTTCGACAAATCGGGGAATATCCTAAAGATACCCGCTAATGTAGAAAAGCTGAAAGGTTTGGAAGGGCTTAGTCTTAAAATGGGAGGTGGGATTAATGCAAGTGCTGTCTGGACTGCGTTGCCTACGTTTAAGCACTTGGTCGCGCTGGACTTAGAATTACCCTCAAAGCAAATGGATCTGCCGGTGGCATTGCGAGAATGTAAAAATCTCAAATCACTCAAGATTTCATCGTTTGAAGGACAGTTGCCCGATTGGCTTGCCGAGCTCAAAACGCTTGAGTATATAACGCTCCAAGGAAAGTATCATGAGAATAAGGTACAACCCTTGTTTACTTACCCAAAGACTTTGTCTGAATTTGCCTCTTTAAAGGGGGTAGAAATCAGCAACTTTAGATTCAAAGGGTCTGATTTTAAAGATTTAAGTGATTCATTACAGCATCTTTCTGTAAATAGTTGTACACTTTCCGAGACCGATGAATTGATAAGCGCCTTGAATAGTTGTCCGCGATTAGAGTCGTTTTATTTGATAATGAGTACTTTACCTTCTTTTTCTGCGGCTACAACGATAGAACTACCCAACCTAAAAGAATTGATTTTTTGGAATTTATCCGAAGATTCATTGCGAAAAAATCCTCTTTCTGCAATGCCTGATTTTTCAAAATCCATTGGGTTGAAAGTGCTTCAACTTGAAAGAGTATTGGGAGGGTCTTTGCCGAAAGGGATAGAAAGAATGACTGAATTGGAAACGCTCAATCTGGCCGAAAATCGTCTCACCCAATTACCTGAGTTGGGCAAGCTGACCAAGCTTAGGTATCTTATCGTCAATAACAATCAACTGAAAGAGTTACCTAAAGAAATAGGAAAAGCGGTAAAGCTCAGAATGTTGAATGTGGAAAATAACCAATTGACCGAACTGCCGTCAGGGTTGGTTAATGCGGTTGAATTGGAGATGGCCTTTTTGGCAGACAACAACCTGATAAGGCTTCCTACGGAATTCTCAAAGTGCAAAAAACTAAAGGAGCTGAATGCAAGAGGGAATCAATTGACCGAATTACCCAAAAATATCGGCAGTTGGGTTAGCTTGCAAAATCTACAATTAAACAATAATGAATTGACCGAGCTGCCCAATTCCATCGGTCAATTGAAACGCCTCAGAGCGCTTGATGTTTCCCATAATCCACTGACCCAACTCCCTGAATCGTTGGGCGATTGCGACAGCCTCTCAATGCTAACGCTGTCGAATTGTCGTTTGGAAACCTTGCCTAATTCGCTGGGAAAATTGCAGCACCTAAATTTTCTGAACCTTGCCGACGCTGACGTCTTGTATTTTAATCGGAACATTAATAGCCGAACGTTGGACCAAGTGCCAGCCAAAAACCACAACCAACTTCGGTCGTTGCCAGCGTCCTTGGCCAATTGCCGTAAACTGGTCAGTCTTGATTTATCCCGTAATAAATATTGGGATGAAAAAGCCTTGTGGCCCGTGATTCAACAACTCCGTATGCCAAAGGGAACCGTTAACTTGACCGAGTGTAATTTGAGTGCTATACCAATGACGGGTTGGCTGGATACGCAGATACAAAACCTGCAACTGGTTAAAAATGAACTGACGCAATTCCCGACCGACTGGTATAAGGCCAAAGGAATCAACACCATAGTGTTGTTTGGAAATAAATTAACGCCGCCCGCCATGAATCAGGAATTTCGCTCATTTGAGGAGCGCTTACTGTTGGGCGATGAAATGGGGATAGATGTTCCCAAGCCCTTTCCCAAAACGAAGGAAATGGCGCGGGCGTACTTAAATCAGGCGGGAAAAAAGGTGAATATAGGTGATATTCAGTGCTTTGTGGAATACATGAAAGAAGTACAGCGGATAGATTCGACCGAAGGAAAATATGCCATCGAACTGTGGTCGCGGTTCTATTTTCATACCCATCAATACCGTCGCGCCATCGACAGCATAAATGTGGTTGTTGAGCGTTATTTTAAGTACGAGAAAGAACTTCAAAAATCCCTTGGGCAACAACAGCAACGTGGACTTCCTGTAGCACTTTATATAGATCTCAGAGGGCAATCCAAATGGAAACTGGGCGATTCGTTGGGGGCTATCAAAGATTACGAGCTGCTGGTGAACGACTACAAACTTTTTGCGCCCAATCTGTGGGGCCGTCTCGGGGTATGGTACAAGCGCTATCGCCCTACGGCTGGTAAAAGCGGCGCGGCGTTTGATAAAGCGCTTAACATGTATGAAGCCGTCCGCAATCCACCTCCGATGGTACAACTCAGCGCGGCCGAAGTGTATTTGATGAATGAACAACCAGATAAAGCCTACGAATATCTATTTGGGCTGGACCGGACAAAATTCAGATCTGAAGAAAACCGTTTGGCAGATTATCTGCTGTTGGCAGCGCAAGTTGCCCAAAAACAGGCTGGTGAAGAGGAAGTGGAAACCTTTGAGAAACGCTTGAGAACAGAAAAAATAAAAATACAGGGTTGGAGTTATCAACTCTTTGAAGAAGCATTGGAAAGTTTGGACTATCCTACCGAGCAAAAAGCCCTTATTCGTCGTCTAACGGCTTCGCTGAAAGCGCAAAGTGTTTTGGTGGATTGATTTAAATTTCACTTCTCTCCCTTCCGAAATCCGTATGGGCAGTGCCGACAGCCGTTTTTGCAGCAATAGCCGCGTTTGAGGTGATAGGCCGCCGTAAACACTAAAAAACCGTTGGGGTCGGTATAATAGTCCTCTTCTTCTAAGCCGTGGCGCTTAAAAGCGTTTTTTTTGTGAGTAAGTGAGGAACGCTGATTGCTCAAAGCAATGATTGTATTTGGTATAATGGGGGATAAACAGCAAATGATGCAGAATTGTTTTATGTCTTGTTTGATTATTGTCTTTTATTGGCAATATTGAATCTAATAATCATTTGATTATTAGATAATTGACCGATAAATAAAATATAAAAACAGTTTGTTTTTTAGGTTAATTTTATGCCAAACAACTCTTTGGAACGCAGCCATACCCAGGTTACAATAACCATCGTAAGCCCGCCACCGATTAAAACGGAAGGAACCGTTCCGAAGACTTTGGCCGCTACGCCCGATTCAAATGCCCCTATTTCGTTGGAAGAACTGATGAAAACGCTGTTGACCGAAAGCACGCGTCCGCGCATGTGGTCGGGTGGAACCACCTGCAAAATTGTCTGACGAATCACCACGCTGATGGCGTCAAATGCGCCCGTTAGGAAGAGCATAAACACCGACAGCCAGAAATTGGTGGAAATGGCAAACACCAACGTGGCAACCCCAAAACCAGCTACGGCAATGAGCATGTTGCGCCAAGCATTGCGGGTGGGAGTGTAGTAGGCCGTGGCAAAAATGGTCAGTACGGCCCCCACCGAAGGCGCGGCCCGCATAATGCCAAGTCCTTCGGCACCTACTTTCAAAATATCTTCGGCAAAAACGGGTAAAATGGCAATCACCCCGCCAAAAAGTACCGCCGCCAAATCGAGCGAGGTGGCGTAAAATAGAATCTTTTTTTCGTACACAAACTTGATGCCTTCTTTGATGCTTTGCCACACGTTTACTTCGGGGCCTGCCACTTCAGGAATGGGTTTCTTCTTGATTAATGCTAATAAGATTTGACTGACGACAAATAACCCCACCACTACCCACAGCGTATTGGTCAAGCCAATGTACGCGTACAAAAATCCCGCAATGCCTGGCCCTGCGATGGCGCCCGTTTGCCAAAACGTACTGCTCCAAGTGGCCGCGTTGGAATATACCTCACGCGGGGTCAAAAAAGCCTTCATGGAAGAAGAGGCGGGAGAATAAAATCCTTTGGCAAAGCCAATGGCGGCCAAAATTCCGTAGACGGTCAGGAGCAAAGACGTGGTTGAGTACTCAGCACGGTGCGCTGGATACATCACCCAAATCAACGCCAAAGAGCAGCAAAGTATCACGCTTTGGCTGATTTGCATGATGGTACGCTTGTCTTTGCGGTCGGCGTAATGCCCTCCAAATAAGGCAATTGAGATGTAAGGGAGCGCTTCGGCCAAACCGATAAAACCCAGCGAAAGCGGGTCGTGGGTGAGTTTATAGAGTTCGTAGCCAATGACTACCTCCTGAATCATGATGGCCGCGGTAATCATGCTGTTGGCTGAAATCAATCGGACAAACTCGGGATACCGCAACGCGGCATAGGGATCGTTGGTGGAAGTTTTCAAAGTGTTCTAAACTATGTGCGCTGTGTCACGGTGGTTGCATAGAATTTAACCCCATTCATTTAGAGAAAGTTGCCTTTATGACCTTAAATTGACAGAAGAATTTCGGATAATCAATTTGGTGTCGAGCGTATGAGTCACAGTATGAGGCGATTCCATTTGTTCTAGCAACAGCCGTGCTGCCTGTCGTCCCATTTCCCAAACGGGTTGCTCCACGGTGGTAAGTGTTGGTTCAATGATGGCCGAAATGGGGTCATTGCTAAAACCTACAATGCCCAGTTCTTGCGGAATTTTGACCCCTCGACTCTTGGCTACGAGCATAATTTCGATGGCGGTGGGGTCATTGATGGCAAATATCGCGTCGGGCGGTTGAGGTAAACTCAGTAGATAATTGGCGTAAATACGGGCTTTTTCTTCCGACAAATCATAATGGATAATGAGCTCATTTTCTACGGGAAAACCGTGTTTTTGTAAGGCATCCAAATATCCCTGCATCCTTAATCGACTGACCAGCAACGAAACTGGCCCAGCCAAGTGCGCAATGCGCCGGTAGCCTTGTTCAATCAAATGTTCTACTGCTTGAAAAGCCCCGTTATAATCGTCGACGATGACTTGGGGTGTATCCAATTCAGGACAAACGCGGTTAAAAAATACCAATGGCACCTCCTTCCTCAGTACGGCTCTAAAATGATCGAAGTTATTGGTTTGCGCTGTCACCGAAACCAACAATCCGTCGACGCGGCTGCTCATCAGGGCTTTGACGTTGGCTACTTCGGTTTCGTACGATTCGTCCGATTGGCAAATCATAACGTTATACCCCGCTTTTGACAGTATTTCCTGTGCCCCCATGATGATGGTAGGAAAGAAATAATGCCGGAACTCAGGCACCAAAATACCGATGATGTTGGTCCGGCTTTTCAGCAGTGCATTGGCCAGCGGATTGGGTTGGTACTCCAATTGTTGTGCCAAATCCAAGATCATTTTGCGGGTGCCAGCGTGAATATCAGTATGCCCGCGTAAGGCGCGTGAGACAGTAGACTTTGAAATTCCCAACTGATTGGCAATGTCCATGATGGTTACCTGATGGTGGCGCTTGTTGTCGGAAGGATTATGCGGCTCGGGTAACGTAAAATGATAATTACACGACTTGCAAAAGTACCGTTGTTTTCCCCTGACGATACCCGACTTTTGGACAAATTCAATCTGTTGGCATTTGGTGCATTTGATCATAACAATGGTACTGTTTTTTTAAAAAGCTATCGGGGTATCAATGAGGATGGATGTAATTGGAGCAGTGAGAAAACGTTGTCGATTTTGTTCTATTATAGTAAAGATATCTCCTTAAAATCTGCCGGATTGGTAGTCCTGTGTGGTTGAAGTTCATGGATGCAGAGGCAATTTAAGGTAAAGTACTCATTTGAGCCCGAAACTCCTTTGGCGTAATTCGGTGTATTTTCCTGAACGAACGGTTGAAATAGGAAATGTTGCTGTAACCACTCTCGAAAGCCACCTGCGTAATCGGTAAATCAGTCTGCTGCAAAAGCTGACAGGCAAAGCCAATTCTTACCTCATTGATAAAATCCGAAAAAGTACGGTGAGTAAGCATCTTAAAAAAACGACAAAAGGAGTGAAGTTGCAGGCCTGCTACTGAAGCCGCTTTTTCTAAGGTAATTTCTGCCCGAAAATTTTGTTGGATAAAATCCATTAATTGTGCCACCCGTCCCTTAGCGTCGTTGGAATAAGCCGACAATATGGAGGCACCGTTTAACCACACCAGCTCTTCGGGATCTAACAACAAGTCGAGAATTTGAATAAAAGAAGCCAATAGGGGCACATTCTTTTGGTGAATCATATTTTGCAGAAGGTTTGTCATTACCTCTTTTTTTGTCCCTACAATACTAAGCCCCCTTGTGGATTGTTGAAAGAACGATTTCAGTGATTGTGTGTCTACAAAAAATTTTAAATGGTCTACGATCTTAACGGGGTTTATATAGAGAGTTAGTGATACATCCGGGTTATCAGTATCATTGGGTTTGGGTTTTGAATACCAAACATGGGGTACCCGTGGCCCTACGAAAGTCAAATCTCCTGCTTCAAAATGTTCGATAGAGCCACCGATGATGCGAGTTCCTGCACCGGATCGGATATACACCAACTGGCATTCATCGTGAAAATGAAAATCCGTAGCAAAGGCCGGGCGTATGATTTCTTTTGCCACAAAAAGAGTTTGAGAAGTAGCAAAATCGGGCAAAAGTGCGAAAGTAGGTTTCATGTTTTTGAGACAATTATCAATTATGCAAATATAGTACATAAACATATCAACCTATTGTAGGCTTTTTCGCTCTTCAAGGCATTGTTTTGCGGTTATATTATGCATAATATAACTATTAAATATTTTTTTTATACTATGCAAAGAATAATACCTGTACAAAATTAACCTGCATTAACCTTATCCAATCCATGAAATGTCTTTACCGGTTCAATTCTAAGCCAGATGGGTGCTTATACACCACGGTCGGCGATTCAAATAGCACGCTGAGAGGTACTGCTAAATCCGCAAGTACAAAAACGTTACTCCTGTTAGTCAGCCTTTGGCTGTCGTTAGGAGGTCAAGGGTTATTTGCCCAAAATCGCCCAGTTTCAGGTACCGTATTTGACTCAGGAGGTGCACCTTTGCCGGGAGCCAGTGTCCAGATAAAGGGTACTGCCACAGGAACAATAACAGACGTAAATGGAAAATACAACGTTCAGTCTTCCAGTGGGTCTACGTTGGTATTTAGCTATATTGGTTACATCGCACAAGAGGTATTGGTGGGCAGTAAAACTACCATTGATGTAAATTTAGTGCCGGCGGCTGAGTCACTTTCTGAGGTGGTTGTGGTGGGCTACGGTGTTCAGCAAAAAGCCAATTTGTCGGGCTCGGTCTCGACGGTATCAGGCAAAGAACTCACGGAGCGGCCAGTACCCAACGTGCAAAACCTTTTGCAAGGTAGGATTGCGGGCTTGGATATTATTCAGTCCACAGGAGAGCCGGGTCGGGATGACGCTTCGTACCAATTAAGAGGATTTGGTTCATTTGGCGCTTCAAACTCTCCCTTGATTCTGGTCGATGGGATCATTGCCTCTATTAAGAATCTTTCCCCGCAAGACATTGAGAGTGTTACGGTATTGAAAGATGCGGCCTCGGCCTCTATCTACGGTGCTCGTGCGGCGAATGGAGTGGTTTTGATTACGACCAAAAAAGGGAAAGCAGGCAAATCAGAAATAGAATATGCTGCAAGCTACGGGATAAGTGAAGCCACCAGAGTGCCTGAACTCATTACTAATTCTCCCATGTACATGGAAATGTACAACTCGGCCAGAGCCCGAAGCGGTCAGGCCCCGCTTTATACACAGGCACAAATTGATTTGTATAAAAGTAATCCCAATAGTGATAAATACCCCAATTTCAATTGGTTGGACTATGTACTGGACAAAGGTCCTATCCAAAATCAACATTTGGGATTCAGCGGAGGCAATGAAAAAACCTTATACAACATCTCATTCAACTATTTGAATCAGGATGCCATTACGAAAGGCTACAAATACAAGCGTTACAACGGGCTGATTGACTTTTCGAGTCAGGTGCATAAAAGAGTTAGAGTAGGTACCAATATTAACCTTTCCTTTCAGGATGCGAAAGCACCGTGGCTTACCAACGACAACCTGCTTTTATTGGCCTATGCCACTGCACCCACGTACGCTCCCTTTTTGCCCGATGGCAGCGGAAGAGTCACCAACCGAGATTTTGCAAGCAACGGAGGAGTCAACCGAAGTGTAGAAGAAGTATATGCGACGGGCGGTCAATTTACAAAGACCTATAACGTGAATGCTCAAGCATACGCCGAAGTTGAGATTTTGAAAGGGTTGAAATGGCTAAACAAAGCTGGGTTTACTTTCTTTAATGACCAATACAAAAACCGACAGTTTGGCTCACCATCGTACGCTTATCAGCCGGATGCAGCGGGCAACTATGTGCAGGTAGCCAATGGAAATCCAACCTTTTTTGGACTCCAACAAAACGAAAGCCGTAACATCACCAAGACCTATTTCAGTACCTTAAATTACACAAAACAAATTGGAACGGATCATAATTTAGGGGTTTTGGCTGGCTATGAGCAGCAAAATAATTTTACAGAAAACATACTGGGCAATCGGTTTGACTTTCCAAATACAAGCATCATGGTGCTAGATGGCAGCGGGGCGGTCAATCAGGCCACCGGCGGAGGAGCATCGGAATGGGCCTTACAATCATTCTTTGGACGGGCCAATTATGACTACAAAGGCAAGTATTTTCTGGAGGGCAATATTCGCCGCGATGGCTCCTCACGCGTTGCGCCCGATTATCGCTTTGGAATATTCGGTGGAGGCTCCGCCGCGTGGAGAATATCGGAAGAAGGGTTCATCAAAAATTCGCTGTCTTGGGTGGATAATCTAAAATTGAGAGCTTCGTATGGTACACTGGGTAACCAGGAAATCGGAAACTACCCATATCAGGATGTTTTAAGCCTTACGGCGTATCCGTTTAGCGGACTTAGTTCTGGTGCGGCCGTTACGCGATTGGTAACCAAAGATTTGAAATGGGAAAAGACGTCGATGCTGGATTTTGGTCTGGACATTGATATTTTTAAAGGGCTCTTTGGCGCTACGATCGACTGGTACAAGCGCAACACCACCGATATTCTTTCTCAACGTGCCGATTTGCCCAATAGTGTAGGTTTGGCCGCTCCTATTGTCAATGCCGGAGCCATGGAAAACAAAGGATTTGAAGTTGAGCTTAGACACAGAAAACGTTTCGGCGATTTCAACTACGGTGCCAGTGTACTTTTTCACAGATACAGAAATAAAGTAACCAAAATCCTCGCTCCAACCTTAGGAACCATCGAAGTAGGTCAACCTTACAACAATTTCTTTATTTATGAATGGATAGGCGTGTTTCAAAGTCAGGAAGAAATCAATAATTCTCCTAAGCAACCCAACTCAGGAACGCTCAAGCCCGGTGATTTGAAAATAAGGGATATAGATGGCAACGGTACCGTAGGACCAGAAGATCGAATTCGCGTAAGTCGATTCCCCAATTATAACTATTCTTTTAATCTCAATGCAGGTTGGAAAGGGTTTAGCGTAAGCGCGTTTTTTCAGGGCGTACAGGGAATCAATACGCAGGTATCGGGTTGGGGCTACGAACCCTTCCAGCAAGGTTCGGCACCTCCAGTTAAATTCCTCAATGCGTGGTCGCCTACCAATCCAAGCAATACAGTACCGGCTACTTACCTGACGGGTTATGCGGGGGTATCGGGCTATAGTTCTACTTATTTTATTCAGGATGCGTCGTATTTGCGCTTAAAGAACCTTTACCTCTCTTATACCCTTAATGAGCAAATTTTAAGTAAAATTAAATCAAAGGGCTTAACCGTTTATCTATCAGGCGATAACCTGATCACTTGGACGAAATACGAAGGAAATGACCCCGAACGCGCCGGCTCTGGTAGATTTGCCCAATTCCCACAGTTGAAAATCTATACCGCTGGCCTAAGCATTAAATTCTAAAACAGGAGTCAAATTCACTTTCACTAAACTGTTACAAAAATGAAATTCAAAAATAAATACATAGCTTCTGCATTGCTGGCAATAATGGTTGTAACTACCCATACTTCCTGCGATAAAGACTTCTTGGATAAAAATCCGCTTAATGCTATTTCAGGTCCTACTTTCTGGAAAACAGAAACGGATGTGCAAATGTCGCTTACTGCCGTATATCGAACATTGCAAAATAACTTTTACGGTGCCCGTAAGCCTTTTTTAGATGCCTATTCTGACAATGCCTTAGACCGACATACTTTTTTTGGTTTTGGAAATTACACCATTGGGGTTATCAATCCTTCCAATGTCAATACTGCCTTATACAATGTACCCTATTCGGGAATTGCTCAGTGTAATTATTTTCTGGACAACATTGATGGCGTAGCCGCAGTATCTCAGGCCAATAAAGATGCTTACAAGGCTGATGTACGTTTTATTCGGGCCATGTATTATTTTGACTTGGTACAGTTCTTTGGCGATGTAGTGGTCTATAAAACGGCCCCCAAAACCGCCGAAGAAGCCAAAATTGCCAAAACCCCCAAAGCCGATGTACTGGCCTTTGTGATTGAAGAATTGGATTTTGCCATCTCAAAATTACCGGCTACCGCTTACTCAGGTCGTGCGGTGAAGGCAGCGGCCCAAATGGTAAAAGCCCGGGTAAGGATGTATCAACAAAACTGGGCAGATGCGGCGGCGATTACCAAAGATATTATTGATTCTGGCAAATTTTCAATCTACCAGGGAGGATACGCCAATCTTTTTCTAACGACAACCCAGCAGAATAACCCAGAAATCATTTTTTCTACCAAATTTCTTGCTCCCAACAATCCACAAGGAGGAGAAGGTATGCTCGTAGAGCTTGGTTGGTACGGAGCCATTGCCCCCTATCGTAACCTCGTAGATGACTATGAAATGGCAAATGGCAAACCAATTACCGAGGCTGGCTCGGGCTATGATGCCGCCAATCCCTATGAAAACAGAGACCCAAGGCTAAAAATGACCATTTTAGTGCCGGGTGATTCATACAAAAACCCAGATGGCTCTACATTTGCTGTTACAGATCCATTGCTTACTGGTTTTAATCAAAAGAAGTACATGGATACTTCTAAATTGCCCTGGGATCGGTCTAAAATTACGGTTACCGACATGAACGTGGTACATACACGCTATGCCGAAGTGCTGTTGGCTTATGCCGAGGCTAAAAATGAAGTTTCGGGACCGGATGCCACTATTTATGACGCCATTGATAAAATACGGACCCGTACTGGCGTAAACCTCCCTCCTATGGACAGAACCAAATACAATTCCAAAGACTTGCTAAGGGAATTTATCCGTCACGAAAGACGCATTGAACTGGCTTTGGAAGGACATCGCTATTTTGACCTGAAACGTTGGGGCGTAATGGCGGCAAAATTAGCTAATGTCAAAAATCCTGCGGGCGTAACACTATCTTTTGGCGAAAAAAATAATGTGCTTCCTTTTCCCCAAAACGAATTGGATAGAAACAAGAGCTTGGTACAGAATGCTGGCTATTAACAGCGTGTACGCTAGTTGAAATGAGCGTTGGTGTTTCTGATTTTTGGAAGAAACACCAACGCTTACATAAGTCCACTTTTTGTTGTAATATTCTGACAATGAAGCAAATAATTTTGCTCTCATAAGTGGCTGTATTAAGCTTGCCTTACTCATTTACCCTGCCGACTCCCATCGGTTACCTATCTACGATCAATATCCTTACGGAGCACCACGACGGATTTCGCCTTTGGTCTGCCAAATCCACCACCTACTATGTCACAACGGAACAAATTAATGAAGTCAATTATACTAATCTCACTGCAAATACTTCTGGTTTTTAGCGCGTTTGGTCAAATCCAACGTAATCGAATAGGGCTTCAATCTGAAAAAATACCTGTTCGCTGGGATGAAGGTCTGCCCCTCGGCAATGGCCTGATTGGCGAACTGATTTGGCAAAAAGAAGATAAACTGCGCTTTTCGCTCGACCACTCCGAACTCTGGGATATGCGCCCTATGCAGGAACTGCACACCCCGGGCTTTAACTATCAATGGGTCAAAGAACAGGTGCTTGCCGACAACTACGCTGCCGTACAAAAAATAGGCGACAAGCCCTACGACCGAGAACCCGCCCCCAGTAAAATACCCGGGGCAGCCCTCGAATTTGAGGTCAAAGATTGGGGCGGTGTCAAACAGGCCACGCTCAATATCGAAACGGCGGAAGCAACCATCAGTTGGCAAAATGGCGTAAAAATGACATCGTTCGTTCATGCCAAACAAAACATTGGCTATTTTAGATTTGAAAATCTTAATGATTTGACTCTAAAATTGTTAGCACCGAAGTACGAAGGCAGTTCCGGCAATACCGCCGGTGGCCCCGTAGCCGGCGACGACTTGGCAAGGCTTGGATATAAGCAAGGGGAAGTTACCCAAAGTGGCCAATCCTATCGCTATATTCAGCAGGGATGGGGAGGATTCTATTATGAAGTGTATGTAAAATGGAAGAAAATTAATCCTAAAACGATTGAAGGTTCTTGGGCGATCTCTGCCCATTATCCCAACAAGCCCCAACCAGAAGCCCAAAAAATAGTGGCATCAGCCCCTAGTTACAGCGCAGCATGGCAGTCGCATCAGAATTGGTGGACAAACTTTTGGGCAAAATCGTCCGTGTCATTGCCCGATCCCGTACTGGAAAAACAATATTATCTGGAGCTGTATAAATTTGGGAGCGCCGCTCGAAGCAATACTCCCCCTATTTCCTTGCAGGCGGTTTGGACGGCCGACAACGGGCGCATTCCCCCTTGGAAGGGTGACTTTCACCACGATTTAAACACGCAACTCAGCTATTGGCCCGCTTACAGCGCCAATCATTTGGAAGAAGCTATGGGCTACCTTAACCACCTAGACCAAAACCGAGAACAATATAAAAAATACACGAAATGGTATTTTGGCTCTAACGGTCTCAATGTACCGGGTGTCACTACGCTTTTGGGTGAAGAAATGGGCGGATGGATTCAATATTCGCTTTCGCCCACGGTATCGGCATGGTTGGCGCAACATTATTATTTACACTGGCGGTACAGCATGGATAAAGATTTCTTAAAAACACGGGCTTATCCTTGGTTTAAAGAAGTAGCCCAACACCTCGAAGAAATTACGTACATCGATAAAAATGGCTACCGTCAGTTGCCTTTAAGTTCGAGCCCTGAAATTAATGACAATAAAAAGTCAGCTTGGTTTTTAGAAAATACCAATTATGATTTGGCTCTGATGCGGTTTTTGTTTGCGAAGGCAAACGAACTGGCACTTGAACTGAATCTACCAACCGAAGCCGAGCATTATTCTAAAATTTTGAATCAGTTTCAGTCTTATCATTTGTCTGATAACAAAGAACTTAACTTCTCAAAAGACCTGCCATATAACCAATCTCATCGCCATTTTTCGCATCTGATGGCCATCCATCCACTCGGTGAAATTCGCTGGGAAAACGGAACAAAAGACCAAGAAATTATTCAAAATTCGCTCAAATTACTGGATAAAGTCGGCCCCGCTTGGTGGTGCGGATATTCGTATGCGTGGGAGGGCAATCTGAAAGCCCGCGCCAAAGATGGTGAAGGGGCGGCGGCGGCCTTGACCGATTTTGCTACGGCCTTTTGTTCCACCAACTCCTTTCACCTCAACGGTGACCAAACGAAGTCTGGCAAATCGAATATGACGTATCGACCCTTTACGCTGGAGGGAAATTTTGCCTACGCTGCAGGTATTCAGGAGATGCTCTTACAAAGTTATGCTGGGCAAATTGAGGTTTTTCCGGCCATTCCCCAAAAATGGCTTCAAGCCTCTTTCAAGGATTTACGGGCCGAAGGGGCATTTTTGGTAAGTGCCCAAAAAACCAATGGCATGGTTTCGAGTATTGAAATAAAGGCCGAAAAAGGTGGAAAAACAAAAGTGAAACTACCTTTTAAAAACCATTCGATTGAGTTCAATAAAGGAGTAAAGGTAATTTCACAAAACACTGAGTTTATGGAATTAGCATTTGAAAAAAATGGAAGTATAAAAATTAAAAATGACGCTAAAAAGTAAGTTTTTAACCCACTTTTAGCTAGTTAACTTACCCATCATTTTTTTACCAATGAAGAAGATTTTTTTTATCGTTTGCTTATTGGCTCATATACATTTATCGGGCCAACAATTGGCTAAACCTTCTGATGTTCAGTATAAATGGCAGGAGCAGGGGCGTATTATGTTTGTCCATTTTGGGGTGGCCACCTGGCTTGGCCAAGAGTACGACGAGACGGGCGAATTTGACATTTCCCGCATCAATCCTACCAAACTCGACACTGATCAGTGGTGCAGTGTTGCCAAGTCGTGGGGAGCAAAAGAAATCATTTTTGTGGCCAAACATGCCGGCAGTTTTTGCTGGTGGCCCACCTATACCACCGAGTATTGCGTCAGAAATATTCCGTGGAAAAACGGCAAAGGCGACGTTATCAGAGACTTGGCAAATTCCTGTAAAAAGGCGGGTTTGAACCTTGGCATCTATATTTATCCCGGCGATATCAAGTGGGGTGCGGGCCTCGGAAGCGGGGGTATTACCAAAGACCCTTCAAAACAGGAAGCTTATAATAAAATTTTCAGACAACAACTTACCGAGGTTTTGGCAAATTATGGCGAGATGCTCGAAGTTTGGTTTGATGGCTCTTGTAAGGTACCGGTCAGCGATATTTTACAAAAATACGCCTCCAAAGCGGTCATCTTTCAAGGCTCAGATGCGACCATCCGTTGGCCCGGTACCGAAAGCGGCATCCTTCATTATCCGGTTTGGAATTCCCTCAAAGGGGATGTCTTGAGGTCCGGGGTAGCGACCCAATACGATGATGACCCCGACGGTGATGTTTGGGCTCCTTTGGAAGCCGATGTGACTCTGTATAACCACAATTGGTTTTGGTCGCCCAAAAATGAAGCAAAACGGAGATCGGTAGAGGAGTTGATGGAGATTTATTACAAATCGGTCGGTCACGGAGGGACTTTATTGCTCAATTCCAATCCCGATACCACGGGCCTTATCCCGGCAGGAGATGTAAAAAGATACGCCGAATTTGGGGCAGAAGTCAGCCGAAGATTTAACCGACCCTTGGCCGAAGTGAAAAACAAAACCGCCAAAGAAGTAGAATTGGTGCTTACAAAACCTACCAAGGTAAACCACATCATATTGAAAGAAGACTACCGACAGGGGCACCGAATCAGAAAATACGAACTGTGGGGGCTTACAAAAAACAAGTGGGAAAAATTGACCGATGGCAGGTCGGTAGGGGTAACAAAAATAGATTATTTCGACGATGTTGAACTTACGGCCATAAAGTTAAAGGTCACCGAAAACAAAGGTACTCCTCTCATCAGGAGCATGACAGCCTATTACGTTACTAATTTTGAACTCCCAAAATCGGAGAAAGAAGCCAAAGAGTACACCATAGTGCAAGAATGGGATACCAAAGACTTCGTAAACGGCAAAGGCCACATGCGTATTGATTTAGGAAAGTATATCACTGCGCCAGGCCAATACGAAGTAAGTTTTACCAATGCGGTTAGCGTGACGGGTATGTACGTTGAAAAAGCCGAAATCATTTTTGATAATGACCCTAATACGCTTCAGGAATTTATTCAAAGAAAACGCAAGGAAAATGTGTTTTTCATCAATCGTACTGGCCAAATTGATAAAGGGACAAGTTCAATCCTGAACGTTGTGATGAGTTCAGATAACAGGTCGTTTCAAAATAAAGGTTTTGTAAAAATCAGAAAACGTTGACCAGTAAAGGGCGATTATATACTAAAAGTTGTTTAGAATTGGCGGTATTTTGTCCTTATATATTAAACGATAAATTGATGTTAAGACTATTAATAATTCTCGGAATTACCGTTGGGAGTCACTTCGTTTTGGCGCAAAGCCAGCCCAATATTATCATTTTTTTGGTTGATGATATGGGTTGGCAAGATACTTCTGTACCCTTTTGGAAAGACAAAACTCCCATTAATCAGCGCTTTCATACCCCCAACATGGAACGGCTTGCCCGTAATGGTATGAAGTTTACGAATGCCTACGCCAACCCTGTTTGTACACCAACCCGCGTAAGTCTGATGACAGGTATGAACGTAGCACGGCACAATGTCACCAACTGGACGAACACCCACAAAGACACCCCCACCGACTACCCCGACAGCCTTCTGAACCCTCCTAGCTGGAATTACAACGGCATGAGTCCCATGGCGGGCATTGCCAAGACCGTTCATGCTACGCCTTTGCCTCAATTGCTGCGGCAGGCAGGTTACTTCACGCTCCATTGTGGCAAGGCGCACTTTGCCTCTTACGGAACGCCGGCGGCCAATCCGCTTGCCATAGGTTTTGAGAAAAATATTGCTGGTACCGCCGCAGGCCATCCAAGTAGCTTTTTGGGCGAAAAAAAATTCAGACGTACCCCCAACGACACCACTTGGGGAGTACGCGACTTAGAAAAATACCACGGAAAAGACATATTTCTGACCGAAGCGCTTACGCAAGAAGCCATCGCTGCCCTAAAAGAAAATCAGCCGAGTCAGAAGCCGTTTTTTTTGTATATGTCGCATTATGCTGTTCATTTGCCTTTTGATAAAGACGCCCGTTTTTACCAAAAATACATTGACCAAGGCTTGACCGATACTGAGGCGAGGTACTCGGCCTTGGTGGAGGGAATGGACAAGAGTCTGGGCGATATTATGGATTATTTGGAAACAAATAATTTGGATAAAAACACGTATATTTTATTTGTTTCTGACAACGGTGGGTATAGCCTTCAGCTACGTAGCGGGGAAGTACACACCCAAAATCTACCCTTAAAGCAGGGCAAAGGCTCTCTGTATGAGGGAGGTATTCGGGTGCCTATGCTGGTGTCTGGGCCGAAGGTTGAGAAAAACAGCATTTCCAGTCAGTACGTGTCTATTGACGATTTCTTCCCTACGGTTTTGGGTATGGCGGGCGTTGCCAGATACACTACTCTCCAAACCGTAGATGGCAAAAATTTACGGCCGTTTTTGGAAAACAAGAACAAACGCGACGACAAAAAAATCCTCCTGTGGCACTATCCTAACAACTGGACCAACGTAAATTTTAAAGGCACGTCGTGGGGGAGTGCCATGCGCCAAGGTGACTGGAAATTGGTCTATTTACACAAAACTCAAACCTTAGAATTATACAACTTGAAGGATGATATTGGAGAACTGAACGACTTAGCGAAAGCCCAGCCCACAAAGCTGAAACAAATGGCTCAGTTATTGACCGTTGAACTCAAAAAACGGAATGCGCATCTCCCTACTTTCAAAGCCACGGGGCAATCCATTCCGTATCCAGACGGAGTAAAGTGACGCCCAAAAAATCTCGTCAATGTTTTCAATAAGCTATGAATCAATGAAAAATAGCCTACTTTTTCTTTTCACTATTTTGGGTTTAACAACGCAAGTTAGAACTCAAAGTAACGACTTTCCAAAACCTACGCTTTCCCAGATGGCATGGCATGAAGCGGAAATCGGGGCGCTTATTAGTTATGATTTACACGTTTTTGATGGAAAAAATTACAACCAACCCTATAATCGCATCACGCCCATTGAGGACATCAATGTCTTTAATCCGACCCAATTGGATACTGACCAATGGGTCAAAGCGGTGAAAGCGATGGGCGGAAAATTTGCCGTCCTGACCGCCACCCACGAAACGGGCTTTGCACTGTATCAAAGCGATGTCAATCCCTATTGTATGAAAGCCTTGAAATTTCAGGAGGGTAAGGGAGATATAGTGCGTGATTTTGTCAATTCTTGTCGGAAATACGGCATTGCACCGGGTATTTACCTCGGTATTCGGTGGAATTCGTATTTGGGCGTCCATGATTTTAGGATTGAAGGCGAAAGCCAATTTGTTAAAAATCGGCAAATAGCCTACAAAAAAATGTGCGAAGGCATGGTCAAAGAACTCTGCACGCGCTACGGCGATTTGTTTATGATTTGGTTTGATGGCGGTGCCGATGACCCCACAAAATACGGGGCTGATGTATTGCCCATTGTTGAAAAATACCAGCCCAAATGCCTGTTTTATCACAATGCGCAGCGGGCAGATTTTCGTTGGGGTGGCTCCGAATCCGGCACGGTGCCTTACCCATGTTGGGCTACTTTTCCATTCCCGTTTTCGCATTCTGCGCAGAAAGAAATCGTTTTTAAAGATGATTTCAAGCTCTTGAAAGAAGGCGATAAAGATGGGAAATACTGGATGCCCGCCATGTCGGACGCACCATTGAGAGGGTACAATGGCCGCCATGAATGGTTTTGGGAGCCTAATGACGACGCGCATATTTTTCCGCTAAAAAATTTGATGAATATGTATGAGCGCTCGGTGGGGCATAATTCGACCTTAATCGTAGGTTTAACCCCCGATGATAGAGGCTTACTACCCGATGCAGATGTGAAACGCCTCACCGAATGGGGAGAGGAAATCAAAAGCCGTTTCTCTTATCCCCTCAAAACTACAAATGGTGAAGGAACTGTTTTTGAGTTGAAATTAGAAAAAAAACAGGCAGTCAATTATTTCGTTTTGCAAGAGGATATTGCCCAAGGCGAGCGGGTAAGGGCTTTTAAAATTGAGGTAGAAATGAATAAAAAATGGAAAACCATCGCCGAAGGAACAAATATTGGCTACAAACATATTCGAGCCGTTGACCCGATTGAAGGAGCAAAATTTCGCCTCACAATTACGCAAAGCACGGCAACGCCAAGATTAAAAAACGTTGGTATTTTCAATGTTATGACTAAGCAGTAATCGCATTTTATCTGTACGAAATTAACCTAGTTTCATGTATATTCATTCTGTTGAAGTCCTTGATAAACGTTTTAAAATGGGGGAGGGGGCGGGTTCAGATGCAACCCACACCAACCCTCAGTATTCTTATGCCGTTTGTGTGTTAAAAACGGATACTGCCGTGCAAGGAATAGGGTTGGCTTTTACGCTGGGGGCAGGCAATGACTTAGTGTGCAAAGCCATTCAATATTTATCCGTAAAATTAGTAGGAACGGAAATCGAAGAATTAATGACCAACTTTGGTGCAACTTACCGTGAGTTGGCCGACGAGCCTTCGTTGCGCTGGTTGGGGCCACACAAAGGCGTGGTTCACTTGGCATTGGCGGCCATTGTCAATGCTTGCTTTGACCTTTGGTCCAAATCTCGACAAGTGCCTCTTTGGAAATTGCTACTGGATTTGTCGCCCGAAGCGCTGGTCGATACGCTGGATTTAAGCTACTTAGAAGATGAGCTTACGCGCGAGCAAGCCATACAATTACTCACTGAACAGTACAAAACAAGAGAAAACAGAAATTCTGTGCTGAAAACTGGCTACAAAGGCTACGATACGTCGGTGGGTTGGTTTAATTTTTCAGATGAGCTCATCGTTGAAAAAACAAAGCAAGCCCTCGATAAAGGCTTTACGGCACTTAAACTCAAAGTAGGCTCTGACGACCCACTGCGCGACCTCCGACGCGCGGCTTTGATTCGACAAACGGCGGGCGATACCGCCACGATCATGCTGGATGCCAATCAAAAATGGAACGTACCGCAAGCATTAGATATTTGTCAACGGCTCGGTAGCATCAACCCTTATTGGATTGAAGAACCTACGCATCCCGACGATGTGTTTGGGCATCAGGCCATTGCCCGAGCCATTACCCCTTTTAAAGTAGCCACTGGCGAACACATCCCCAATAAGGTGGTTTTTAAGAACTTTCTGCAAGCCAAGGCCATGGATTTTTGTCAGGTAGATGCCGTACGCGTAGGGGGTATCTCGGAGTTTCTGACCATTAGTATACTCTCAAAAAAATTTGGAATACCTGTATTGCCACACGTGGGCGATATGGGCCAAATTCATCAGCATTTGGTGCTTTTTAATCATATTGGTATCGGACACGAAAACTTGTTTTTGGAATATATCCCCCATTTACGGCCTTATTTTGTGCATCCCGCTACGATTATTGATGGCTTTTATCAAGTGCCCCAAGAAACAGGTAGTAGCAGCGATTTGAAAACCTAATCCACCCAAAACATGACCTTATTGACCAATAAAGTGATTTTTCTCACGGGAGGTGCTTCGGGCATTGGCGAAGCCTGTGCTAATGCGTATGCAAAAGCGGGCGCACGCGTTTTTGTGATGGATAAAGAAGAAGTGTCTTTGAATCAACTCATGGGCCGTTTGGGGAACGAACACGGCGGTTTTGTAGGGGATGTTCAACAGGAAACTGCGGTAAAATCGGCCATCGAAAAAGCCATGGCCCAATTTGGTAAAATAGACGTCATTCACAACAACGCTGGGATTGCCCACCCCTCAAAACCACTCGACCAAACCACCGAAAATGAATGGGACAGTCTGTTTTCGGTCAACCTGAAAAGTGTGTATTGGACTACCCGTTACGGCATCGCTTACCTAAAAATGACCAAAGGTTGCATTTTAAACACCAGTAGCATGGTGGGTACCATTGGGCAGGAAAACCACGCGGCATACGTGGCTACCAAAGGGGGCATGAGTGCCTTGACCAAAGCCATGGCCTTGGATTATGCACCGTTTGGCATTAGGGTAAACGCCATCTGTCCCGCTGGCGTATGGACGCCTATGCTGCGAGAATGGGCAACGCAACAGACTAATCCGGAGGCTATTGAAAATTATCTGGATAACATTCACGCCTTGGGCTACTGTCCGGAAGGCGACGTCATTGCGGATGTGGCAGTGTTTTTGGTTTCAGATGCTGCCCGGTTCATAACGGGCTGTATCATGCCAGTAAGTGGAGGGGCGGAGTTGGGATATAAAAAATAAAAGACATGCAAACGCAAAGAACCTGTTTAGCCCTCGATTTAAAGGACAACGACGAACTCATTGCCCAATACGAACATTTTCACCAGCCCGAACACATTTGGCCCGAAATCCCGAAGGGTATCAGAGCGGGCGGAATTGTTGATATGCAAATTTATCGCCTCAGGACCCGGCTGTTTATGATTGTCGAAACCGAAGAAGGTATTGACCTAAATACGGCTTTTGAAGCCATTGGTAAAATGCCTCTGCAAGCCGAATGGGCGGCTTTTATGGAGGGATTCCAACAACGATTGGCCGAAGCCAAACCCCACGAACACTGGGCTGAAATGAAACCTGTTTTTATGTTAAATGATTGTCTGAAGTGAAAAACCGCAACCCATTTCTGATACCGCTTTTGGTCGTCATGAGCCTGATGTTTATTTGGAATTTGAGTCGAAATATCAACGATGTGCTCATTCCCCACCTCAAAAGAGCCTGTCAATTGACGGATTTTCAGTCATCATTGGTGCAGTCGGCTTTTTTTGGCGGGTATTTTTTGTTGGCCTTGCCCGTGGGTCAATACATTCGTCGCTTTGGCTATCGGGCAGGCATGATTACGGGACTTTTAATGGCGGCGGTGGGGGCATTTATATTTTTTCCAGCCGCCGAAACGCGCTTTTATCCACTTTTTTTGACGGCTTTGTTCATCATGGCCGCAGGCTTTACTTTTCTGGAAGTGACGGCTACGCCCTACCTCTCCATTTTGGGGGACCCCGAAAAAGCGTCAAGTCGGCTCAGTTTGGCGGCGGCGGTAGGCTCTATGGGTGCTACCCTCGGCCCTTACATTGGGGCGGTGTTTTTACTTCACGCCACCGATACTTCCGAAGCTACCGTTCAGCAGTTCAACCCAAGCCAATTGTCGGCTTATCTCAATGCCGAAGCTCAATTGGTCAAAATGCCTTACCTGAGCTTGGGGGCCTTGTTTGTGATACTGGGGGTGGCTTTGTTTTTTATTAAACTACCTGATATTCAAGAAGAAGGTGAACAGAATATTCGATTAAATGCCATTTTTAAATTTAAACATACTGTTCTCGGAGCACTGGGCGTATTTTGTTATTTAGGGGCAGAGGTGGGGATCGTCAGTTTTTTAATCCGGTATGCCAAATCCCTGGAAATAAATGAATTAAGTGAGCAAAAAGCGGCTCTTTTTATCACGCTTTTCATGGCTTTGGTTTTGGTCGGACGGCTGTCAGGGGCGTACTTTCTACAAAAAGTAAACCCCTCCAAAATGTTGATGGCCTGTGCGTTGGGGGCGATAGGGTTGGTGACAGTGGCAATTTTGAGTACCGGCTATGTTTCGATTGTCTCTCTTTCAATCGTGGGGCTTTGTACCTCGGTGATGTACCCCATTTTGTTTACGTTGAGCATCAAAAATTTGGGTGCTTACACCAAAACGGGTTCGTCGTTGATTATCATGAGCATTGTAGGTGGGGCCATTGTCCCGCCGCTCATGGGGCTCGTTTCTGATATGTACAGCATTCGCTTTGCCTTTGTTTTACCCATTTTGTGTTACGCTTACATTTTTTATTACGCCCAGAAAGGCCATGTTATCAAGTAGTTAAACTCTATTTCAATGAAAAAATTATCTATCATTCTGTTGTTTGTCCTGATTGCTTTTCAGGGTAATTCTCAAAAAAACATTTCAAAAGAGCAGCGCTTAAAGTGGTGGCAAGATGCCAAAATGGGCTTGTTTATCCACTGGGGGCCTGTTTCGTTGATTGGGAAAGAAATCAGTTGGTCGCGCAATGGCTATGGTAAAAGCAAGTACGATTCGTTGTATTTGAGATTTAATCCTAAGCAATTCAACGCCAAAGAATGGGTAAAGTTGGCCAAAGCGGGAGGAATGAAGTATTTGGTTTTGACTTCAAAACACCACGACGGATTTTGCCTCTTTGATACCAAAACCACGTCCTACAACATCATGAATAGCCCTTTTGGGCGGGATGTTTGTAAAGAACTTGCCCAAGCTGCCCACGAAGCGGGGATGCCCATCGGCTGGTATTTTTCGGTGGCCGACTGGAAAGACCCCGATTGTCGCAACCCCAAAACGAATGATGTTTTTGCCAATCGAGTGGAGCAACAGGTGCGCGAATTGTTGACGAACTACGGCAAAATCAGTTTGTTATGGATAGATTACGAAGGGGCACCCAGCCCGATTCACCCCAAAAGAGTGTTTGATTTGGCGCGCACTTTGCAGCCCGAAATCATCATCAACAATCGGCTCGAACCCTTCAATCCCGACGAATCGCACGCACGGGTAGGGCAGTATGCCGACTATGCTACGCCCGAAGGTTTTGTGGCGGGTTATGGCGCAGTGCCTTGGGAAACCTGCACCAACATGGGTCATCAGTGGGCGTGGCGATTCAACGATACGCCCCGGAGTTTGAAAGAATCTTTGCATACATTGCTTCGTTGCGTAGGTGGAAACGGCAATCTTTTGTTCAACATCGGTCCAGACAGTTCGGGCGTTTTTCCACCCAACTTTGTAGCACGGGCAACAGAGATGGGCAATTGGCTGAACAAAAACGCAGAAGCAGTTTACCAAACCAAAGGAGGAGTGTATACTCCCTCAAAAAACTACGTGAGTTCGTACCGAGGCAATACACTGTATTTGCATTTGTTGAATCAAACCGACGACGAAATCAAGCTGCCACCCATGGCTGCCAATATTAAAAAAGCCTCTTTTTTGAATGGAAACGCTATTTCATTTACACAAAGTAAGGCGGATATTACTTTAAAAGTACCCCAAAACGGGCGTGATTCTATTGCGGCAATTGTGGAGCTAACGCTGGATAAACCCGCTGCTCAGTTGGGACAAATTATCCCTTTTACAACCACCAATTCATTGGCTTACGGCAAAAAAGCGACGGCTTCGAGTGCGTTGGGGCAGTTTTTACACGATCCATCAGCCGCAGTTGACGACAACCCCGCTACTTTTTGGAAAATGGGACGGCGTACCGACGTAGATTTTGAGGCGTATTATGGAAAAGACGTGCATTATCAGACAGAAGCGGCTTTTAATTTATTTCAGAACAAAGGTTGGCTGGAAGTAGATTTGGGTACAAAACAAACCGTTAAGCAGCTTAAAGTGAGCGAATTGGTTTATCAGAAATCTCAAATCAAACGCTTTGAAATTCAGTATGAAAAAGAAGGGCAATGGCTGACGCTGGCGCAGGATGAAAAAATGGGCAATTGGAGCAAAGATATTAGCCCCGTAACAGCCCAAAAGTTTCGTTTGGTGATTTTAGATTCCTACGGTTTTGCAGGAGTTAGGGAGTTTCAGTTGTTTTGATCGTGGAGAAATACTGTAAAGCCCGTTAATGATCAAATTGTTGATTCGTTTCGCAGCGCTTTTACCAAGTTGGTAAAAGCGCTGCGATTTTTTTGTATAGTGTGTTAATTATATAATTGTATTATTCCTGTAATAGTAATTTTCAGTATGTTTTCAATATATAAACTATAGTTTAAAAAGGAAATTGCTAAAGAAAATTGCTTATTTAAATAATGCTTGCTATCGTTATCAGTTTCGGGAAACTTCCCGATAGTTTTTGTAGGTAAAATTCAATTTTTTCTGTTGATTATTTAAAAACCGCCCCTAATTTCCCTCAAAATCCTGTTGAAAGCATTTGTAAAGGCTTTTTCAATGCAGATTTTCAAATCCATAAAAATTGTATATTTTTTATTTTAAACCTCTAATCTAATGCTGGGAAAATTACGAATATGGCTACTGGCGTTTGGTTTTATGACCAATGCGTATGCCCAAGATCTGAACATAAGGGGTAAAGTCGCCGATGGTGCTGGAGCCTCTCTACCGGGCGTTAATGTCACAGTAAAAGGCACACAGAAGGGGGCGGTTTCAGATGGTGATGGCAACTACCAACTCAACGGTGTGCCGTCAAAAGCCACCTTGGTCTTCTCGTTTATTGGGTATTTAAAACAAGAAATTGATGTTAATAACCGCAGTGTTATTGATGTGTCGCTCCAAGCCGATGTCAAGGCACTTAATGAGGTCGTGGTGGTAGGTTATGGTACGCAGCGAAAAATTGAGACAACGGGGTCGATTGCCTCGGTGAAAGCATCTGATTTGGTGCAAACGCCCGTAGCCAACGTGGCGCAGGGCTTGCAGGCGAGGGTTTCAGGGATTCAAATCAACCAAAACTCAGGTGCCCCGGGTGGAAACGTAAGCGTCAGGATTCGGGGAACGAACTCCATCAACGGTGCATCAGAACCTTTATATGTCGTAGACGGAATTCAGATTTCCAATGGCGGCGGAATTAACGACGTTAGTCCGCTTTCGACCATCAATCCCAACGATATTGAAAGCGTGGAAGTATTGAAAGATGCCTCTGCTTCAGCTATTTACGGGGCAAGGGCCGCCAATGGTGTAGTGCTGATTACGACCAAACGAGGTCGCAGCGGCGGAACGCGAGTGACGTTTGACAGTTATTATGGAACTCAAAAAGTATCTAAAACCCTGCCGACGCTCAACGCCGCCGAATTTGCGCAATTGGAAAACGAAGTGTTTAAAAACAGCTATTACAAAGACCCGGCGTCGTTGGGTGAAGGTGTCAACTGGCAAAACATTATTTTCCGTCAGGCACCGATTCAAAACCACCAACTGTCAATCAATGGTGGTAACGACAAAACGCAATTGGCAATGTCGGCCAACTATTTTAATCAAGATGGTATCATTATCAATTCCAACTTTAAACGCTATTCTTATCGTCTAAATCTGGACCACAAAATCAGTAATCGCGTAAAAGTGGGAACCAGTATTTTGGGAAGCTATTCGGTCAATTCTGGCGTACAAACGGGTTCAACGAGTCAGGGAGATGCTGATGTCGTGACGGGCAGTATTTTGGGCGCGGCTATCGGCGCACCACCGAATTTACAACCTTATCGTGCTGATGGAAGCGTGTTTCCTTTTGGTGAGCAGGAAGACGGACGGTACCGCGAGGTAACCAATCCGTTGGGAATTGCTTCGGTACTCAACCAAACAGCCTTGAAGCGTACCTTGGTAAATCTGTATGGCGAAGCCACTATTCTGAAAGGCCTGACCTACCGTGCGTCGTTCAACGCTGATCTACAGAACAATATTGCCGACCGTTATTCACCGCGCTCTATCATCAGTGTCAGAGATTTGAACGACAATTCGGGTTCGGGTTCCAAATCAAATTCCAACTTTTTGGGCTTATTGCACGAAAGTATTTTGACCTATGCTCAAACCATTGCTGAGACGCATAGCCTGAAGTTTACGGGCGTATTTGCCTCACAGGCAGAGTTTTCCAATGCAAACTCCATCAGCGCGTCGGGTTTCCCGAACGACGCTACTCAAAACGAAGCGGTGCAATTGGCCCTTAACCGCACCGTCAGTAGCAGTCGCAGTAAACAGCGTTTGGACTCGTACATGGGACGTGTCAATTACGGCTACAAAGACAAATATTTTTTGGACTTGACCGCGCGCGTCGACGGTTCGAGCCGCTTTGGAGCTAACAATAAATACGGCTTTTTTCCTGCGGTTTCAGCCGCATGGCGCTTGATCGAAGAGCCGTTTTTGAAAAATATTTCGTGGTTGTCTGACCTTAAATTGCGGGCAAGCTACGGGATTACGGGAAATGCGGGTGGTATTTCACCGTATCAGTCCCTGAGTACAGTAGCCGCTACGGGTAGTGATTATGTTTTCAATAATGCCTACGTAACGGGTATCAATCCTACGGGCATTGCCAACCCTGATTTGCGTTGGGAAAAATCAACCCAAACCAATATTGGTCTGGACGTGAGTTTGCTCAATAATCGCTTTAGTCTGATTGTAGATGTATATGATAAAATAACTAAAGACTTATTGTATATCAAAACATTACCGCTTTCGTCGGGTTATGGCAGCATTACTGGAAACTACGCCTCATTGGAAAATAAAGGAATCGAGTTTGCGGCCAATGCACGTATTTTAGACGGCCCGTTGAAATGGACTGTTTCGGCTAATTTGACCCGCAATCGCAACAAAGTGCTTGATTTGGACGGAGGAACTACGCAGGAACGTTTCATTACAAGCTATACGATTCTAAAAGTGGGTGAGCCTTTGGGCTTGATTAAATCGTACATTTTTGACGGAATCAACCAAACGGGAGAAACCATTTTGCCAGGTTATGATGGTCGTTTGGGGGGACATAAAATCAAAGACCTGAATGGGGACGGAACCATTACGTCGGCCGACCAAACCATTACTGGCAACCCGAATCCTAATTTTATCTTCGGCTTTTCGACCAATGTTTCTTACAAAGGCTTCGACTTGAGTGCTTTCCTTTCGGGTTCCCAAGGAAATGATATCTACAACCTGAGCCGTCTTTCGTTTGAAAATCCGCTGGGACAACGCAATTTGTTGAAAGGTGTAGTAAACCGTTGGACACCGACCAACCCAAGCAACCAGTACGTAAGTGCGGCGCAGGGTGGACGCTTGCCGGTGAGTAACTATTACGTAGAAGACGGCTCGTACGTTCGTTGTAAAAACATTACCCTCGGCTATACCCTTCCAGCCATCAAAGGCGTGCAAAATATCCGCGTGTATGTTTCAGGAAACAACCTGTTTACGGTCACCAACTACAGCGGATTCGACCCTGAGGTAAACACCTTTGCGGGTTCAAATACGGTCATTGGGGTAGACAACTTTGTGTATCCACAGGCGCGGTCCTTCTTGGGCGGTATTCAGTTAACGTTTTAAGCTAAAACCCTTCAAAGAAAATTAACATGAAAAGATATAATAAACTCATTGGCTTGTGCTCAGCCCTGTTGGTGCTCACGACAAGTTGTGATTTGGAAGAAACCATTTACTCGTCTATTTATACCGAGGCTTTTTATAAAACGGCGGCAGATGCTGAAAAAGGTCTTGTGGCGGTCTATGATCCCATTGGTGACATGGGGGTCGGTCCTGCTTTAACGATCGTGTCGGATTTCAGCGCCGATCAGTGTTATCCGCGCGCGGTGGTGGGACGCAATACGTTGACCTTGTTTGCATACGACGCCAATTATACTACGCAGCGTACGGCAGGTCGCACCAACGAATCACCCCAACAAATCTGGGCTTCGAGCTACGATGGTATCGAAAAAGCGAACTGGATTATTGAAAAAGTACCCGCTGCCATCATGGATGAAACGCGCAAAAAGCAAATCATCGGAGAAGCGTATTTTATGCGGGCGTTTTATCACTGGACGCTCACCAAAAACTTTGGGGATGTGCCTGTTAAAACAAAACCAAGTACTTCAGAAGTAGAAGCCACGATTGGAAAAAGCCTCAAAGCGGATGTTTATAAGCAAATTTATAGCGATTTGGATATGGCGTCGGCGGCAGGTTTGCTTTCATACCCCGCTGTTGAAAAAGGGCGGCCTTCCAAAGAAGTAGTGAATGCACTCTACGCCAAAGCGGCTTTGTACAATGAAGATTGGCAAAAAGCCCTGCAAAAAGCGCAGGAAGTCATCAATTCGGGTAAATATTCGCTTATGCCTGATGTGCGCGATGTGTATCGTTATGATAAAGAAGATGCGGCTCGGGTCGAAAACATGTGGGCTTTTGAAGTCGCTCCCATTTCGCCTGGTCGTACGCACCAATTGACCGGCCTTTGCGGCCCTCCTGGCAACGCTGGTGCCGACTATGCCCGGACGTCGTTTGGGTCGATGTTTGCCTACCAAACCTTCTTTAATTCTTTTGATCCAGCGGATAAAAGACGTCAGTTATTGGACACAACTTTTGTGGACAGAAGCGGCAAAACCGTGCCTCAACGAAGCATAACGCCCGTTACCACGCAGGGGGTGTTGATTAAAAAATACCAAGACCCTAATACGATCGTGGGTCAGATTCCCAATATCCCCATTTTTCGCTTGCCGGATATGTACCTGATCGCGGCCGAAGCCGAAGCCCGTCTGAACGGTGCCACTGCCACCGCGTATGGATTTGTAAATGTGATTCGTAAACGGGCAGGTCTCCCTGATTTGAAAGCGGGCCTGAGCAAAGATGCCTTCATTGATGCGGTGTTGCAGGAACGTTCGTGGGAGTTTTTTGCCGAAGGCGATCGCTGGTATGATTTGACCCGAACCGACAAATTTATGAGTGTGATCCCTAAAGCCGTCAACAACGTCTATCCAGTGCGTACACCGACGGCTAAGAACAAGTATTTTCCAATTCCGCTGGACGAAATCAACGCCAATCCTAAATTGGAACAAAATCCTGCTTGGAAGTAAAATACATCGTCGAAAAACGTCGGCGAGGTTTTAAACGGGGGCGCCCAGCCCTCGCCGACGTTGGCAAACCGCTTGGAAGCAATCGTGCAGAAACCTAAACACATACAATTTCTCTTCTTGTTCAGCGCGCTTTTGAAGAAAGCTTGCTGGAATGCCGGTATTCTATGTGTTTTTCTATTGGTAGCAACCACCGTTTTTGCTCAGGCCCCAATGAAGAAGAAAGAATACACGGTAACCATCAACGATACCACCGAATACACACTGCAACTGGCATTTGATGAGGGCGGGCAGCCGCTGTATTATTTTAGTAACCTGTTTACACCGGTGTGTTTGACAGGAGAGTGCAAACCCGTGTACATTAACTTTTACTGGGATTTGTTGGGCAATTATACCCGTTTTGATTTTCCGAAAGGGGCCGTGTTGACCCGCATGGATCACAAGCCGTTTAAACCTGAAGATTACGAAAAATTACAGGATATTCTGGCCAATACTCACTCGCTCTTGAAAGATGTTTCGATGGAAGATCTGGTCGGGAAAGGCACCGAAAACTTGGCCGATTCTGTCGATGCCAAGGCGGGGGCCACGCTCAAAACCGTCAAAAATGAAGTGATCGACGGAGCAGTATACACCTGCTATACGCTCTGGCACATCGCCCACGGAAAGGTAGTGACGGAGATGCAGCGGATAACCGAAACCTTTAAAAACGAGGCTCTTTTGCACCGATTCCTGACTGACAACAATCACCATTATCAGTATTGGGCAATGGAACGGGTAATGAATACGGAGGGTATTGTTGCCCTTGATTTTCAGTCGGATATGCAGCAGGTCATTCGAGGAAGAAACATCTTTACCGCTCGTTTTGCCCTGCAAAAAATCAATGTGGCATTCTTTGCCGACAACGCCCGGCAGCAATGGTTATGGGAAACTTACCAATCGGCAGGGTATCCGTTGCAGCTCGTTATTCTGAAAAAGATGGCGACGCTGCCGCTCACCAATACAATGGCAGAACAGGTGGCCCAACAAATTGGCAAATCAAATCAGGAACAAGGAAGTCTTTTACTGAAAGCATTGGCAACTCAACCAAAACTGTCGGAACAAACGCTGCTGACTCTGGCCGATCAGCTAGCCAATGAAAACTTTGCTGCTGAAATTTATCGGGTGTTGGAAGCGCGCCAGCCCAAAAATCAAACTGTACAAAAGAAAATAGTAAAATTTAAACAAACACTCCACCCAAACAATAAGTAATATGCAACCGCTATTCCGAACGCTCCTCTTACTGTTTATATCGCTGAAGCTATCGGCACAGGATCATGTTTTTCTGGAAACGGAATCCTTCACCGATAAAGGCGGCTGGGTCATCGACCAGCAATCGTTTGTGGTCATGGGCTCGTCGTACCTTATGGCGCATGGTATGGGCCGTCCGGTAAAAGATGCCACCACGACCATTCTCTTTCCCAAAAAAGGGAAATATCGAGTTTGGGTACGCACCAAAGATTGGGCACCGTTTCCGAAAGGTCCGGGCAAATTTCAGGTCGTTCTGAACGGTAAACCCCTCAACCAAGTGTTCGGCGAAAGCGGCTCCGACGTGTGGAAATGGTATCCGGGCGGTGAAATTGAGGTCCAAAACGAACAAATGAGCGTGGCATTGCACGATTTGACCGGTTTCAATGGCCGCTGCGATGCGATTCTGTTTACAAATTCTCCTACGTTTATCCCGCCCGATAAACTCGACGCGATGACGGCTTTTCGTAAGCAGCAACTGAAACTGACCGATGCGCCCACCCAAGCCAATAACTTTGATTTGGTGGTCATAGGCGGTGGTATTGCTGGAACCTGCGCAGCCATCTCAGCTTCTCGCATGGGCTTAAAAGTAGCTTTGATTCAGGACCGTCCAGTATTGGGAGGAAACAACAGCTCCGAAATACGAGTGCATTTGATGGGCGATGTCGACAAAAATCATTACCCAAAACTCGGCCGAATTGTACGTGAAATGGATAACGGTGACCCCGGCAACGGAAACCCGGACGCCAAAGAATACGGCGACGCCCGAAAAACGGCCATTGTGAAAGGAGAACGAAATATCTCGCTGTTTTTGAATACGCACGTGTACAAAGTGGAAAAAAACGGGGATAAAATTGTAGCGGTTGTTGGTCGCGACATTGCTACCAATAAAGAAACGCGCTTTACGGGAACGTTTTTCTCTGACTGCACCGGCGACGGCACCATCGGCGAGTTGGCAGGGGCGGAATTCAGAATGGGCCGCGAAAGCAAAGCCGAAACCGGCGAATCGTTGGCCGCCGACAAAGCCGATAATTTTACTTTAGGAACCTCTAACCTCTGGGCCTCGCTGGAGCGTGATACCGTGTCCTCGTTTCCTGAAACCCCTTGGGCGATACAGTTTTCCGACGAATACCACATCGATGACTCCAAAGCCGACTGGCAATGGGAAACGGGTTTCGGTAATTTTAACACCATTACCGACGCCGAAAAAATACGCGACCACAACCTACGGGCCATTTACGGCAACTGGTCCTATTTGAAAAAGAACAAAGCGGCCAAATACGCCAAGCGCGAACTGGCATGGGTGGCTTACATCGGCGGCAAGCGTGAATCGCGCCGGTTGATGGGCGACCACGTGCTGACCCAGATGGACATTCAGGAAGGCAAACAATATCCAGACGGCACCGTAACCGCGACTTGGACCATCGACCTGCATTTTCCAGACGAGCGCAACAAAAAGTATTTTGAAGGACAGGAGTTTTTTGCGGGCACAAAGCATATCAAAGTGGCTCCTTATACCATTCCGTACCGTTGTCTGTACTCCAAAAACATCAGCAACCTCTTCATGGCCGGGCGTAACATCAGCACCACGCACGTTGCTTTTGGGAGTACGCGGGTGATGCGCACCTGCGGCATGATGGGAGAAGTGGTGGGCTTTGCCGCTTACCTGACCAAAAAATACAACACTTCTCCGCGCGGCGTGTATCAGGAATACTTGCCCGAATTGATGGCAATCATTAAAGACGAAACACCACCCGGCAAACCTTAAAACGCAGAGAAACTGCTTTGCTCAACGTTAAATTTTAACCATTGCCCATGAAACTGATGTTCCTCCTTCTACTTGCCTTCATTCCTGCTTTTGGGCAGGGGCAGGGGAGTGTATCTTTGGGAGAGTCAATGGTGAGCCTGACAGGAGAGGCGCAGGGAACAACGTATCGTATTAAATATCGTGACGAGCAAAAGCGTTCGTTTCAACAACAAATTGATTCTTTGCTGGCAGAGATTGACCAATCTCTGTCAATCTATCGACCCGACTCCGAGATTTCACAGTTTAATCGGTCGATGAGTCATCGGTTCATGTCGCCGCACTTTTATACTGTGCTGAAAAAGTCGGCAGAGGTATTTCGAGATACAAAAGGGGCGTTTGACCCAACCGTGTTGCCGTTGGTGGAAGCCTATGGATTTGGGCCAGCAAAACGGCCGAAAGGGACGTTTGTGAATGTGGATTCATTGTTGCAGTACGTTGGTTTTCAGCATATAACCTTTGATTCGATATCGGTTGTTAAACAAAAGGCAAACATTCGGTTAGACCTCAATTCCATTGCGCAGGGCTACAGTGTAGATGTAGTAGCGGGCGTTTTGGAGAAGCAGGGAATCAAAAACTACATGGTGGAAATTGGCGGAGAAGTTCGGACAAAAGGACAGAAAAATGACGGGCAAGCGTGGACCATAGGCATCGAAAACCCACTGCATCCAGCCAGGTTGCAAACAACAATCAAGCTGCACAATCGAGCCATGACCACGGCAGGCAATTACCGAAATCGGTACGAGGTCAACGGTCAGGTATTTAGTCACATTATCAACCCAAAAACGGGCGAAATGGAGCAGAGTTCCATCCTCAGCGTCACTGTTTTGGCAGAAGATGCCATTACCGCGGATGGTTACGATACCGCTTTTTTTGTCATGGGATTGGAAGCGGTCAAACAGTTTATGGTTACCCGAAGAGATATGGACGTGTATATCCTTTATACGGATGATGCCGGCCAGTTGAAAACATTCTCAACGGCTGGTATAAAGAATTTGTAAGAAATCAGCCGGTGGGTCCGGTCGCACTAAACAATAGCTCAATGCGCGTATTTTTTATTTTACTCACTTGCTGTATAACGTCATTCGCTCAACAGGAAAAAGTGTCGGTGTTGGTCAATCAGGCCGGCTATAATCTGGGCGAATCCAAACGCTTTGTGTGCGTGGGGGCAAAAGACGGGGCAAAATTTAAGATTATCAATACTGCAACTAATCAAGCCGTATTTGAAGGTGAAATACTGAATCAGGAAGGTTGGTTTACGCGCTTCAATCCCGTTTCCAAAGATGAGTTTCGGGTAGAAGTGGAGGGTGTCGGGACTTCCGTTCCGTTTTGGATCGCCGACCATTTACTGGAAAAGATAGCGTCAAAGCTGGGTTATCAATTCTTTATTGATGTACGAGGCTCCGAAGACCCCATCAATGCCAATTTACCCAAAGTCTACGGCGGCGGCCCTTCGCGGGATGGCGGTGCGTATGGTTTGGAAACCATTTTTGAATGTCTGCAATACGCCTCCAATCCTGCCCTGTATGACCGCTGGAAAACCGATTTTGGCGATAAAAATGTGCCTGATTTGATAGAACTTATTCTCTGGCATGCCGAATTTGCCTACGCGCACGTTGCCTATCAAGGCCCCGTGGGCACTCGCCACGGCTCATTGGGCTACGAAGGACAACCACGGATGCAGTACGATTATTGGAATTTATTAGACCAACTTTCGGTGGTATGTGCGGCCTATCATGATTTCCTAAAACCTTATTTACCCCGCGAAAAATACCTGAAATACCGTCAGGTGTGCAATGAAAAATGGATGGCCTACGACCGTCATAAAGTAGTGCGCTACTGGACATACAGCAACAAATGGGTAGATGCTGGTTTTCAGGAATTTAACGAAATGGGCAATGCTTACGGTCAGTCGGTGTTCAGCAATTTGTTCATGTATTTGTGCGAAAAGAACGAACCCAGCGGTAAACCCCAACAATACCTGAAATGGGCCCAGGAAAGCGCCACTGATATTATACAAAATTGGGATTTTAATAATCCCCGGCATATGTGGTGGATTCGGAACGCCGAGCACATTACCCCGCAGGCATTGGCGTATTTTTTGTTGATTGCGCCCGAACACGCACCCAAAGGAACCAAAGAAAAATTGAGTGCCTGGGCCACGCACATGCACCAAAAGACCAATAATTTTTGGAAATACCGCGTCCACAGCGAAACGGAATGGGCGCATCCCAAAACCAAAGAACTAGGCGGGGCGCCTGCGTTGGGTGGTTCGATGTTTGCCGTGGCGCATCTATTAAACGACACTCGATTGCGCGATTTGGGGTGGGCGCAGGTTGATTTTGTGTTTGGAGTCAATCCCGTAGGAGCGCATTTGAGTAACAAAAGCAAAGAGCGCCTCGACATCGGCGGCTATTGGGAAGGTGTTGAACACGGTTGGCCTGCCGCGCATCCCAACGGTTACGGAATGTTGGGCAAAGTGCGCGGCACACTCGACGGTTCGCCGTTGGACAAAGATTTTCAGAAAACAAAAACGGCAACAACTGGCGGAAATGAAAGTCAGGATTTGATCGGAAAAGATGCCTACGCCACGGAAGGTTGGTGCGTGTCTAACCGAGGTTGGCAGGCCACGCTGACTTTTTCCACACTCGGCAGTCAATACGTGAAAATTTTGAATCGGGATGGAAAAGAACTCAAGCAAGCCAAAGCGGGAGAAACTGTTATCCTCGAACTGAAAGCAGCCCTGAATATGGACTGGAATCTGGCCGAGAAAGGACAGGTTTTATTGTCAATTAACAGTAAATCAGTCAGTGCTATTGAAGTGATTGAAACTGGAGAAAATACGGGAATTTTTCGGGCATCTTATACTATTCCTGCGGCCTCCCGTTCGCTGCAAGTATCGTATGGAACGATGGGGTTTACTAAAAAAGCTGAAGTAATTGTAAGATAATATATGAGCCCCGGAACGGTCCGCCGCGCGGAGGCCAAAACATTTGTAGAGATGAAATTTAAGTTTGTATACATTTTCTTTTTTGGTTTTTGGATTGATACCTTCAGTCAATCATCTAAGCCTTTGGTGTTGGAAAGTTCTTCCGTGAAAATGCGGTGGGAAAACAGCACCCAAGGTTGGCAACTCAAGACCCTGTCGGTCAAAAAGGGTCAAACGTGGACGAACCTAAAAACGCCGTCGGGTGAAAATACTTTGCTTTATGCCGCCGAGAAGCCCTCGGACAAACCCGAACAGATCGTTAAAAGCATTACGGGCGAAGAATTTCCTGGCCCTAAATACCACTATCAAACCAAATGGTGGGCTGAAAGCATCAGTCCCGTTTCGTTGAATACTGCTGGAAAAGCCTTTCATTTTTTTGCGAAAAAAGCAAAACAAACGTCAGGTAATAACTTAACCTTCGAGCACGAAACGGAAGCTGCCAACCTAACGACCGAATGGAGTTTTGATCCGAAATTCCCAACCGATATTATTGTTAAACAAACCCTGACTTCTAAAGCCGCAGGCTACTTTTCGTTGGCTACGCCGACCATTGCCTCTGTCAATGAAACAGATATGGCTTGGGCGTCGGTGCCGGGCTATTTTCAGGGGAATTTTATACAACCGAATTTTGCGTTGGCTTACGCCTACGGACATGGCGTTCCTGCCCTGCCTGCGGTGTATCGGGAGCGTTCAGCGAGCACGTTGAGTCCGTTGGTTTCTACTAAAAATGGTATAACGATTTCAGTTATTCCTGACCCCGCGCTCTGCCGCGACCCGTGGGAAAAAGGCCAAAACACGCACCAAAATTGGAACATCGGTTTATCGCACAAAAACCGAAAATCACAACTTTCGCCCACGTTGTATTATCCCGTATTGGGGGAGCCTAAATCCGAGCTGAAAGCGGGTGAGACAGTCACTTACTCATTTCGTTACAGCTTAATTGACGGCGATTGGTTCAAGGCCATCAACCACGCCGCGTACAATATTTATCAACTCAAAGAAGCCCTCAGCCTGCGTCAAAGCAAGCAATCGCTGACCGACCGTATCCAAAAAATGCACCATTACCTGACCGACCCCAAAACATCGCTTTGGAATATTGAAGAGTACAAAGGATTGAAAATAGGGGCGCAGTCGTATCTGGGCGGCGTGGTGGGTTCCAACAAAGACGCCATGAAAAACTCCGACTACGGCGCGATGTGGATGCTGGCTAAGGCTACCAACGACAGTTTGTTGATAAAAAATGTATTGCCTTACGCGCTGAATTTCAAGTTTACGCAGCAAATTTCCGACGAGGGTTTCTTCAAAGGCGCACTGGCGGGACAATATTATTTGGCCAAATCAAAACGCTTTACCGAAGAGTGGGGTGAGGTCGTGGAACCCATTGCGGTAACTTATTACACGATGCTGGACATTGGCAATATTTTGCTCTTTGATCCCAACAATCAGCCCCTCAAAGAGCGTTTGCAGGCAGGAGCGGAATGGTTGCAGAAAAACCAAAAAGCCAACGGAAGCTGGGCCGTAGCCTACGACCGAAAAACCGAGCAGGAAGCCTTCAAAGATATTCAGGACGTGCGTCCAACGTTTTACGGTTTGCTGGTCGCTTATCGTATTCTCAAAGACCCGAAATACTTGGCTGCCGCCCGAAAAGGAGCCGATTGGTTTGTGAAAAATGCCGTGGAAACGGGCGGTTTTCTGGGTGTCTGCGGTGACGCCCGTTACGCACCCGATTTTGCCACGGCGCAGTCGGCGCAGGCGTTGCTGGATTTGTATGATTTGACCAACGATTCAAAGTACAAAAACGCTGCCATTACGGCCGCCAAGGTTTATACCGCTTCCATTTATACGCATCCCATTCCAAACCGAAGCCTCAAAACAGTCAACGGTACACAACGCGAAGATTGGGAGATTTCGCAAGCAGGGTTAAGTTTTGAACACGGAGGAATTTTTGGTTCTTCAAATACCCATGGCCCCATTCAATTGGCGAGTCATGCGGGGCTGTTTATTCGGATGCATCAGTTGACGAAAGAACCCATTTTTGCCGATATGGCGCGTTCGGTGGCGTGGGGACGTGATGCCTTTGTGGATGCCAAAACGAGCGTAGCTTCTTACTATTGGAACGCCATGAATCGCGGAGCCGGGCCGTATCCGCACCATGCGTGGTGGCAGATCGGTTGGCTTACCGACTACCTGATGGCCGAAGCCGAATTGCGTTCTAATGGGCAGGTGAAGTTTCCGCGCGGATTTGTGACGCCCAAAGTGGGACCGCACCAAAGCTACGGTTTTGCCGCCGGGATGATCAACGGAGAAAAGGCCAATCTTATCGTGGGTGAGAACTTAGTAATAGTGGATAACCCCACGATTGATTACATTTTGGCGGAATCGGAAAAGAAGGATAAACTCTTTGTTGTATTGCTGAACAATCGTGCGCAGGCTACTGATTTTCAGGTGACTGTGAAAGGGAAGTCAATGAAGAAGCAACTTCCGGCCATTGGTTTTGAAGTAATGACGATTGAGAAATGAAATAGGATGATTAAAAAGAGGAAGGAGCGAACAGATTTATTTTCGCTTCAAGATAGATAAGTCCGTTTTAGCCAAGATTTCGTTAGCCTTTGCCAGCTTATCAGAAAATGGAAGTTTTCCATCTTTTGATTTGAGAGCGGGCAACGTTCTTTTTTCAATTTTTTGAGTGGTCTTGACTTTCATAAAGAGAGAATTTGAAAATAAAGTTAAAGAATTATTTTTTTCTAATCAAGAAAGCTTGATATGGACGGGTTGAAACAAAAGGCTCTAATTCATTATTCATAACACCAAACAATTCAAAAATAGAATCAAGCGCATAAAAACTATGGTTGATTGCAATTCTATAAAGCCGATTTCGAGCCGGTGAATTACCTGAAAAATAAATTTGATGATGAGGAAATAAAGAAAAATAATGGTTCACAATTTGAAAAGTTGTAGCTAAAATCTTTTCTGTATCACCATTGTCTGTTACCACGGTGTCATCAACTTCATTAGTTAAAGGATTGATATCGCCTAAAGCAAGATTATAAATACCGGCGAAAGATGTTTCTTGAAAAGCAATGACTTTATTTATAACCCCTTTTGAACCAATACTTTCAAAGAAGAATTCTGTAGAATTTTGATTTGAATAAAATACATAACTCGGATAATTCACAATACTAATTTTTTAAGCCACAAAACTAACAAATTTTGAACTCAACCATTGATACCGCCGTCATCTTCATCTTCTCGGCCTTTGTGCTGGCCATCGGGATGCTGTTTGCCCGAACGGGCCGCAACCTCAAATCCTTCTTTGCGGGAGGCGAGGCGGTGCCCTGGTTCATTGGCGGATTGTCGCTTTTTATGTCTTTTTTCTCGGCCGGTACCTTCGTGGCCTGGGGCTCTATTGCGTACAAACACGGTTGGGTAGCGGTCACCATTCAGTGGACAATGTGTCTCGGAGCCATTGTGACGGGCCTATTTTTGGCGCCGCGTTGGCGGGCTACGGGCAACCTGACGGCGGCAGAATTTATTCGAGAACGTCTCGGCGAACGCGTTCAGAAAACCTACATTGGTATTTTTACCTTAGTGTCGGTTTTTATCAAAGGCTCGGTATTGTATCCTGTCGCCAAACTGGTTAGCATTTCATTGGGTTTTCCATTGGTCGAATCCACGATTGTATTGGGACTTTTTATGATTGCCTATACCGCTGTGGGTGGGCTGTGGGCGGTGATGGTCACCGATATTCTTCAGTTCGTCATTCTGACGGCGGCAGTGTTTATTCTGTTACCACTTTCATTGGATAAAGTTGGTGGTTTTGAGCTATTTACGCAATCCGTTCCTGACGATTTTTTTAACTTACTGCATGGAGAATACACCTTGGGTTTTGTAATGGCTTTTGTGCTGTATCACATTGCCTACATTGGGGGCAACTGGACCTTTGTGCAACGTTATACCAGCGTCGATAGCCCAAAATCAGCTCGGAAAGTGGCCTTTCTTTTTGCCGCTCTGTACCTCGTCAGCCCCATGATTTGGATGCTGCCGCCCATGATTTACCGCGCGCTCAATCCTAGTTTAGTCGGTTTAGATACCGAAAATGCGTATCTGCTGATTTGCAAAGCCGTATTGCCGCCGGGTTTGTTGGGACTGATGCTCACGGGCATGTATTTCTCCACCTCTGCCAGTGCGAATACCACGCTGAATGTGGTTTCTGCGGTGTTTACCAATGATATTTACAAAGGATTTATTAATCCAAAAGCCTCTGATAAACAATTGATTAAAATAGCTCGCCTCTCGTCTTGGGGTTTCGGGTTGGGGATGATCGTCATTGCCTTACTCGTACCTGCGGCGGGCGGAATTGTGGAGGTGGTGTTGAGTATTTCGGCCATTTCAGGTGGGCCGTTGTTAGCACCGCCGCTCTGGGCGCTGTTCTCCAAAAGAATTAATGGAAAAACCACTTTTTGGATAACTGTTATCGGATTAACGGTCAATCTGTTCTTTAAAGTGCTGTCACCTTGGCTGTTGGATTTCAAATTGAGCCGGGCTTTGGAAACCATTATCGGCATTGGCTTACCTTTGGTGTTGTTGCTTGCGTATGAATTATATGCCCGTTCCAAAGGCCTGATTTCTGAAGAATATGAACAATACTTAGCTATCAAAGCCACGCGCAAAGCCGCCAAATTGGCGGAAGGAGAAGAGGAAGCCATTGAAATCAAACGCCAAAATCGTTTCGGAATGCGGGTCATTGCGGGGGCGCTGGTTTTTGTGGCGGCCATGTTGTTGGGATTGAGTGCATTTGCCACATCGGGAGGAATTGTAACAGCAGGAATTGCGGTCGTGATTCTTTTTGGCGCCCTCATTCCGTGGTATGCTGCCCGGAAGATTCAGCTTCCGAAAGGGGAACCGACTGTGAATGTTTGAAGGAGAAAAGAAATCAGTCAGGGCTAAAGCCCTTTGAATAGATTCCCCGGCGTTGTCCACGCCCTAAAGGACGTGGTTGTAAGGAGAGTAGTCTCCCTTAACCCCAGCATTTTAGCGTGAGGCTATCATAGTGGGTAAAATCAGTTGGAGGTATGTCGTAATGAGCACAACCTCCTTTAATCCCATCGCTTTAGCGTGGGGCAAATGAAGCAAAGCTAAACTGAATAAGGGCTTTAGCCCTGACAATCAATTAAATAACCTGTATGAAATTAAGTGCTTTATTCTTTCTTGTCTCTATTACTGCTTTTGGGCAATACACCCTTCGTCAACCCGACGCCATACCGTTGCACGGACAGTGGTCGTTTGCCATGGATACCCGCGAGGTAGGTGTAGCAAAGGGTTGGTTTAAAGATAGTTACAATGCAAACGGTTGGGATAAAGTAACTGTTCCGCATTGCTTTTCGGTAGACCCGCGCTATCAATTTTATACAGGAACGGTGTGGTATCGAAAGCCATTTTCGTGGCAGCCTCAGGCGGGAAAACGTGTTATTTTGCATTTTGACGCCGCGTATTACACCTCGGATGTTTGGCTCAACAACCAAAAAGTAGGTACGCACGAAGGCGGCTACACCCCGTTCCATTTTGATATCACCGACTTCCTGAAATCGGGTGATAACGTTTTGGCCATTTCCATTAATAACGATACGTGGCAAACGGGCTCCATTCCCGGCGCGAAAGACAACGGTAATGCCAATGACCCGTTTCCGGGTTGGATCAATTACGGAGGACTGATTCGTCCCGTGTATTTGACCACAGAATCGGAAGTCTATTTGGAAAATCTGAAAGTGGAAGCTACGCCTGATTTGGCTAAAGGAACGGCCAATGTGCGCCTCAAAGCCCGCGTGCGGAATGCGTCCAAACAGGTCGTTACGCCCAAATTGACGACCGTCGTTTCCTTGGAAAATCAACCGTTAAAATTGGTTTGGAAAACAACTTCGCCCTCTGTTGCAGCCGGACAAACGGCGGTTTTGGAAGCAGAAACTTCGTTGAAATCGTCCGAAGTAAAATTATGGAATCTCGACGAGCCAACCTTGTACCAACTTCAGGCGGCCATCAATGGCGATACGCTTTCGACCAATTTCGGCATTCGTAAAATGGAAGTGCAGAATGCGCAATTGTTGCTTAACGGTCAACCCATACGACTGGCGGGAGGAAACCGTGTTGTTGATTATCCGGGCTTAGGTTCACTGGAACCGGATTGGTTGGTCGAAAAAGATTTCAAACTGATGAAAGAAGCTGGCATGGAATTTCACCGTTTGACGCATTATACCCCGAGTGAAACCTTTTACGATTTGGCCGACCGCTACGGAATGCTCATCATTACTGAGCCTGGTAATTGGCAACTTACGCCGACCCAAATGGATAATGACACCATTCGCCGCAAATTTCAGCAGCAATTTCGGGAAATGATGGAGCGCGACTGGAATCACCCGAGTGTCATCGCTTACAGCGTGGGCAATGAATATTTGTCGGAAACCCCGTCGGGGCAGCGTTGGACCAAAGATATGATGATGTATGGACGTAGCCTTGACCCGACACGTTTGTACACCTTTGCTTCTATGCGCCTCAATATCTTGCCTGCAAAACCCGAGGACGAAGCGACGCAATACTGCGATTTTGTCTCGACCAATACCTACGGAAATCACGCCAAAGCCTTTGACCATATTCATGCCCTGTATCCCGATAAGCCCATTTTGATCAGTGAGTGGGGAACCCGCGCCGACAATGCGACGGGTGAAGCAGGTCAAGTGGCTCATTTAGAGAGTGTAATGACGGAAATTAGAAAGCGGCCTTACATCGTTGGAGCTTCGTGGTGGTCGTATAATGATTATCAAAGTCGGCATGTAGGAACAAATCCCAATGGCTATCGTCCGTGGGGCTTGGTAGGACCGGAGCGTACTCAAAGACCCTTGTATGCCGCACATCGTCGTGAAATGTCGCCCGTTACGCTTGAAAAAGTAAGCTATCAAGCAGGTGGACAGGGGCAACATCAATTGGTGATTCGGGTAAAAGCCCGGAATGACTTCCCTGCGTATGCCATTAAAAAATACGTGCTCAAAACCAATGAGAAAACCATGGTAATTCCTGATTTACAGCCTGGTCAAAGCATGGAAGTGAAAGTTCCGGTGCGCGGATTTGAGAAAAACGTAACACTGGAAGTGATGAAGCCCACGGGCTTTTCGGTGATTACCGAAACGTTTGAATTGAAATAAAAGTTGGTTTGCATTTTCAATGCGAACTTTTGAGCAGTGCGTTTTAAACGCACATTCCGAGGATTCGCGTTAAAAACGCAAATCAGCAAGACTTGGAAAGTCTAAACAGCATAAACGACACGATTAATACGAATTTTTGAAAGAAATAGGGATGATTAAAGCAGAAGCAACAGGCAAAAGATTGCCTAAAAGTGTCACATTGACCGCTGATTTGGTCGTGGTAGGAGGAGGCTTGGCGGGATTGTGCGGAGCCATTACGGCGGCCCGAGCAGGCATAAAAGCAGTACTCGTTACCGACCGTCCTGTATTGGGAGGTAACTCATCGAGTGAAGTGCGATTGTGGGTCTTGGGCGCTACCTCACACATGGGCAACAACAACCGCTGGGCACGTGAAGGAGGGGTTATTGACGAATTGCTGGTCGAAAACATGTACCGCAATCCCGACAGCAACCCGCTGATATTTGATACTATTTTGCTCGAAAAAGTGGTTAGTGAGCCAAATATTACGCTGTTGCTCAACACCTCGGTTTATGATTTGGATAAATCTTCGCCCGATACTATTTCAAAAGTGTACGCTTTTTGTTCTCAAAATTCAACGCAATACGAGCTTGTAGCGCCACTTTTTTGCGATGCTTCAGGTGATGGCATTCTTGGCTTTTTGTCGGGTGCGGCTTTCCGCATGGGTGCGGAGTCGAAGGAGGAATTTGGGGAGAAATTTGCGCCTTCTAAGGAATACGGTGAATTGCTGGGACACAGCCTCTATTTCTATTCTAAAGATGCAGGTAAACCCATCACTTTTGTACCACCAAGTTTTGCGCATGATGTTACCCAAAAAGTACCCAAATTTCGCTCGTTCAATACACAGGAGTTTGGCTGCAAGTTGTGGTGGATTGAGTACGGCGGGCGTTTGGATACCGTTCACGAGACCGAAACCATCAAGTGGGAATTGTGGAAAGTAGTCTACGGAGTGTGGAATTACATCAAAAATTCGGGCAATTTTCCCGAAGCCGCCAACCTTACGTTGGAGTGGGTCGGGCATATTCCTGGCAAGCGCGAAAGTCGTCGTTTTGAAGGAGATTACATGCTGATTCAGCAGGATATCGTAGAACAACGCGCTCATTATGATGACGTTGCCTTTGGTGGTTGGTCCATTGATCTGCATCCGTCAGATGGTGTTTTTTCGGAAATTGGTCAATCTAGCTGTAATCAATGGCACAGCAAAGGCTTGTACGGAATTCCTTACCGGTGTTTTTATTCCAAAAATATCAATAACCTGTTCATTGCGGGGCGTATTATTTCGGCCAGTCACGTGGCGTTTGGTTCTTCACGGGTCATGGCCACGAGTGCGCACGGTGGACAGGCCGTGGGCATGGCCGCGAAAGTGTGCATTGAAAAAGGCCTCTTGCCTCGTCAGCTTTCGGAGAAGCGGTATATTGCATCTCTACAGCAGGAATTGCTTAAAACGGGGCAGCATATTCCCAATTTGCGTTTGCAGGATGCCCAAGATTTAGTTCAAAAAGCCACGATTTCGGCAAGCAGTGAGTTGGCTTTGGAAGAACTATTGCCCGCTGGCGAGCCACAGCGGTTGGAGCTTTCGGTCGCACAGATGCTGCCGGTAGCCAACGTCGGCGAGGTTTTAAACGGCAGACGCCCAGTCCTCGCCGACGTTATATTTAAAACCATTCTCCATCCTTACGCCGATGAACCTACCGATTTGGATGTAGAACTCAGAATTTCGAGCAAAGCGGCCAACCATACGCCGGATATTATCCTTGAAAAACGCCTGATTCCGTTGGAAAAAGGCCGTAATTGTGTGCATTTAGAATTTAACATGGCTGATGCATTGAAAGCATGTCATGATGAAAGGGTTGAAGGCTTTCAAGACTTAGAAAGTTTAAGCTATGCTTTTTTGACCATTCAAAAAAACGAAAAAGTAAAATTACAGTATTCCGAACAGCGCATTACGGGGTTGTTATCTGTGTTTAATTTGGTTAATAAAGCCGTTTCTAACTACGGCAAACAAGAACCTATTGAAGATATTGGGGTGGACACGTTTGAGTTTTGGTGTCCGCAACGACGCCCTGCGGGGAAAAACCTAGCCTTAAAGTTTGAGTCAGCTTTGTTGTCATTTCAGGCCGAAAATATTCGTAACGGTCTCCAACGTCCAACCAACAAACCCAATGCCTGGGTAGCGGATTATAAGGATACAAGCCCGTCTTTGTTTTTAGAATGGCCTGATAAACAGCGTATATCGGAAATAATTCTGCATTTCGATACGGATTTTGACCACCCGATGGAAACCGTTCTGATGTCGCATCCTGAAAATGAAATGCCATTTTGTGTAAAAAATGTGCGGATTTTGAATGATAAAAATGAAGTAATTGCCGAAGTTAAAAATAATCATCAAAGCCAACGGACGATTGTATTAGAACGTGCCATCTTAACCCAATCGCTTACCATCGAAGTAGAGCATCCTTCGGCCAATGTTCCAGCGGCGTTGATGGAGGTGCGTTGTTATTAGGCATGTATTTTTAATTTTTTTGCATAATTTCATAAACAACTTTAAATTTTTAGAGGTTTAACAGCAAGCGCTTGACTTAATGGGATATAACATTTATATTGGTCTCCCATTCAGCCAAAATAACCTCCTTTGTGAAGAAACCTCTATTTATTTTCGCCCTTATTCTCGGCTCGTTTTCGTTGACTTTTGCCCAGAAGGTTCAAATTGAAACCTCAATGGGTAAGATTATCGTTGAACTTTACGCCGATAAAGCCCCGATTACGGTGGCCAATTTTCTTCGTTATGTGGATGAAAAACGCTATGATGGAGGTAAATTTTACCGCGTCGTACGTATGGACAACCAGTCCACAAGCCCCGTCAAAATTGAAGTAATCCAAGGAGGGCTTCAAAGTGATTCTACTAAAATGCTGCCGCCCATTCCGCAGGAAACAACCAACAAAACGGGTATTCTGCACGTGGATGGTACCATTTCGATGGCGCGCGGGAAGCCCGAAAGCGGCGCTTCCGAATTTTTTATTTGTATCAATGCCCAGCCTGAACTAGACTTTGGAGGTAAGCGAAACCCCGACGGTCAGGGATTTGCTGCTTTTGGAAAGGTAGTGAAAGGCATGAAGGTGGTACGCAAAATTCAGAAAGGGGAAACGGGTCAACCTGGACCGACTAACGCCTTCTCTAATCCCATGCAATTGCTGAAGAATCCCGTCGTAATAACCGCTGTACGACGTGTAAAATAGCCTAGAAGGGTTCTTTATTCAGCCAAAAGAACCCTTTTTTGTCGATTACCCATTTTCTGTACACCGTAAAAACCAAATCTCCTCATGAAAAGAAGGCTACTTCTGTTAATGTTGTTAGGCATGTCTATGCTCGGACGAGCGCAGACCAAAACGATTTCGGGGAAAGTTACCTCGCCCGAAAATGAAGGCGTTCCTGGCGTCAATGTTTTAATCAAAGGAACCAATGTAGGGACGGCAACCAAGGCCGACGGCACCTACCAAATCAGCGTTCCCGACAAATCGGGTACGTTGGTGTTTTCGTTTATCGGCTACAAAACGGCGGATGTTACAATTGGAAACCAGTCTACAATAAATATTCAATTGGAGGCTGATTTGGTCAATTTGAACGAAGTCGTTGTAACGGCCAATGCGATTGTTCGTGAGAAAAAAGAACTAGGCTATGCTGTTTCGACCATCGGGGGCGCTGAGCTCGTCAAAGCGCGTGACCCGAATGTGCTCAATTCGATGGCGGGCCGGATTGCTGGGGTGCGTATTTCGCAGCAATCGGGTACGGTGGGTGGTTCTAGCCGCGTCATGATTCGCGGTGCCAACTCCATTTCAAGCTCCAGTGAGCCTCTATTTGTGGTGGACGGAATCCCAATTTCAAACTCTTCTTTTAACAACTCCGAAACCGACGTGGTGACGGGTGGGGTAGACGTAGGTAACCGGGCGGGAGATTTGAATCCCGACGACATTGAAACCATGAACGTGCTGAAAGGAGCGGCGGCGTCGGCTTTGTATGGCTCTCGGGCCCGCAATGGCGTGATTGTGATTACGACCAAACGCGGTAAGCAAGGAGCAAAAAAAATGAACGTGACGGTCAACTCGTCTTATCGCACCGACAATGTTTTACGCGTTCCTGAACTCCAAACAGAGTACGCACAGGGAAATTTGGGAGTGTACAATCCTCAGTCAGGAAATGGCTGGGGACCAAAGATTTCCAGCGTAACAGGACCTGTCAAAGATTACAAAGGCGAAACGGTGCAGGGCTTGCAGGCGTATCCGCAAAACTGGAAAAATTTCTTTGTGACGGGTCACACCATGATTAACAGCGTTTCGCTAGACGGTGCTACCGATCAGGGAGATTATCGCATCGGTTACACTAACTTACGTCAAACAGGTACGGTGCCAGGTTCTGAACTGAACCGCAATACATTTGCCATCAATGCAGGCAAAAAAATCACCGATAAACTGACTTCCCGCGCGTGGGTAAACTACGTGCGCACCACCAGCGACGGACGTCCGCAGCAGGGCTCAAATACGACCAATATCATCGCTACAATTTTGGCGGGATTGCCAGTGACGGTAGATATTAACGAATTGAGAGATAATCTTTTCGCACCATCGACGCAGGCAGTTCCTGTAGGTTGGACGGGCGATTTGGCGCGTTCTATTGACCTTAATGGTGTTCAGAACAATCCCTATTTTGTGACAGCGTTCAATCGTTTTTCCAATACAGTAGATCGTGTTTATGGGGGAACCAGCCTCAGCTATGATGTAACGCCGTGGTTTAACGTAACAGGGCGTGTGGGCACGGACTTCTTTACCGAAAACCGCCGCGCTGTAACGCGCAAAGGAACACGCGGACGCCTAAACGGACAGTTTGAAACCAACGATATTTTTGAACGCGAACTCCAAACGGACATTTTAGGAACTATTTCACGCAAAATCAATACCAACTGGACCTTCAAAGGCATCGTTGGACACCAGTTTAACCAACGTACTATTCGCCGTTCGCGTTTATTGTCGGAAGGTTTAAATATTGACCAACTTTATACGTTTGCCAACGCCCAATCCAACGTGCCGTCCAACTTCTTCAGTCGGCGCGACATTTTTGGCGTATATGGTGACTTTAGCTTTGATTACAAAAACTATTTGTTTCTCAATGTAACGGGTAGAAATGACTGGTCTTCAACGCTTCCTGTTAATAATAACTCCTATTTTTATCCATCGGCCAGCGTGTCTTTTGTGTTGACTGAAGCGTTTCCAAATTTAGGGATTGTTAAAAATGATATTTTGAGTTATGCCAAACTTCGCGCCAACTACGCCAACGTAGGTTCGGACGAAGACCCCTACCAATTATCATTTACCTACAATCCATTAACGCAGGCTAGTGATATTTACACATTCAATATTTTGTATCCTATCGGCGGGGCATCAGCTTTTGGAGCAACCAATATTTTGCCGCCCACGAATCTCAAACCGCAGCAGCAAACTTCGTATGAATTCGGTGCGGAGTTGAAGTTTTTTGGCGGACGTTTGGGCTTGGACATGACGTATTATAAAACCCTCAACTACGACCAAATCATCTCCATTGCTATTCCCCAAACGACGGGTTACTCGGCCAGACGTTTGAACGTAGGTGAAATTTCCAACAGAGGTCTCGAAGCGATGCTAACCGTTACGCCGTTCAAAACTCGTTCAGGTTTTCGTTGGGATGCAGCCTTTAACTTCAACCGAAACATCAACCGCGTGGAATCTCTGGCCCCTGGGTTGACCGAATTTATCACCACTTCGGGCGACGGATTTGGGATCTTTGTGGTGGCGCGTCCTGGCGAAACGTTCAGTATTCAGGGCGTAGGCTGGTTGCGTGACCCGCAGGGAAATATCATCATCAACCCCACAACGGGCTTAAGGACGCCTGGCCCACGTAAGGTATTTGGCTCCATTTATCCCGATTGGACGTTGGGTATTAACAACTCGTTCTCTTACAAAGGCATTGATTTTAACTTTCTGGTGGATGTGCGCAAGGGCGGTGTAATCAACTCACAAACGGTAAGTATTGTGCGCGGCAGTGGCTTAGCTGCCGAAACGGCCATCGACAACCGGACTCCTTTTATTGATCCGGGTGTAATTCGTAACGCCGACGGCACCTTCCGTCCGAACGATAAACCAGTGGCGAGCATTCAACAATATTGGAGCCAATTGGACAATTCGGTTAGTCCAGAAAATAACATTTTTGATGGTTCTTATACTAAGTTGCGCGAGGTACGCATTGCGTATAATTTGCCTAAATCGTGGATTAGCAAAACACCTTTCGGCAGTATTGCGTTAGGTGTAGAGGGACGTAACCTTTGGATTATCAGTTCGAAAGTGCCACACATTGACCCCGAAGCCAACGTATTGGGAACGGGCCTCATCGGTGAAGGACTAGAGCGGGGGAGTATCCCGAGCAGTCGCACCGTAGGTGGTAACTTACGATTTACTTTTTAATAAAAATATTCACTTATATCAACTATAACCAACATGAAAAAGCTGATTTTAGCCGCATTGCTGGCCATTTCCACAACGGCTTGTTTCAAAGACAGCAACATCAACGTTGACCCCAACCGTTCTACATCGGTTGACCCTGCGTTATTGTTTTCGGGAGCTTCTACCCAATTTTCGCTTTTGCGCGTGGCCGAACTCACTTGGCCCATCGCCCTGATGAACCAGATGTGGGCTTCTGGTGGCCGTTGGGGCCTTTCTCAGTCGCAGTATGACCAGACCCGTATCCGCAGCGCTTGGGGACGGACGTACACCGATGTTCTGAAAAACCTGAATGTGGCGATTGAGATTGCCCAAAACACCCAACCTGTCAATAAAAATGCGGTGGCTCAGTGTAAAATTTTGATGGCGTTTGCGTACGCGCAAACCTCTTTATTGTGGGGGGATATTCCGTTTACGGAAGCTGCAAATGGCAAAGTAGACTTTCCTAAATTTGACAAACAACAGGATGTGTTGAACGGCACTATTGCCCTACTCGACGAAGCCATCGGGCTGATTGACTTGAACGCAAAAGGTATTATTGCTCCCAATGACTTGTATTATGGTGGTGACATGGCTAAATGGCGTAAATTTGCCAACTCATTGAAAATGAGAATTTTGTTTTCAATGGTGGATTCTGACCCTACCAAAGGGGCGGCCATTGGTCAGTTGGTTGCGGGGGGAAATATGATTTCTTCCAACGCCGATGCCATGTTGTATAAGTACTTTAATCAGCCTGGTCGTCAGAACCCACGATTTTCGTTTACGGCTATTTTCCGGGGTGGCGTACAATCGGATTGGTATTGCTCGAAGCCCGTTTATGACTTGCTGGTGTCGCTCAAAGATCCACGGATTCCTTATTTTTATCAGCCTGGTACGGATGCGGCTCCCAATGAGTTTATTGCACTTGGGCCAGTTGAAGTGTACACCACCAAATCTGCCTTGGTTAATATGAACTTGCTGAAACCCGATTTGCCAGAAGTATCGTTTTCGTATTCAGAACAATTGTTGTTTGAAGCCGAAGCCATTGCCCGAGGATTTGCCCCCGGAGGCTTTGAGGCAGCTACCACCAAGATGCGGGCTGGGGTGCGCGAATCAATGTTGGCACTGGGAGTCACTGCGGCCCAAACGGATGCCTACGTAGCGGCTTTGCCTGCCCTGACGGCCACCAATTACAAAACAGTTTTGGCGCAACAGCAATACTTAGACTTGTTTATGCGGCCGATTGAAGGCTGGGTGCAGCACCGTCGTTCGGGAACCATTGGACAGGAAGTACCTGCCATGACTACTCCAACGGGGGCACCTGTAGCGGGGTTGATACGCCGCCTGCTTTACCGCAGCGAAGAGGTCAATTCCAATCCTAATACGCCTTCTGGATTGACGTTGGATACGCCGCAGTGGTTTGATAAATAGAGATTTTTCTTGATGAATTCAGTACAGAAGCGAGCGGCGAAAGTCGCTCGCTTTTTGTGTAATGTGAGGATTCACTGTGTCGTTTTTCGCAAATGGTTTTGCGATTCCTGAATGCTAAATTTGGGTAACCCTTTCTGGTTCGTAACTTTGCCGCAAAGATTACGATTCATGTCAAAACCCATCTTAGTTATAAAATTTGGAAGTGCGGCCATTACCAAAGCCAACGGCGAGCTGAATCAATTGGTGATGGTGGAGATTGCCCGGCAGGTGGCGCAGTTGTACGCAGAGTATCATCTGGTCATTGTTTCGTCGGGGGCGGTGGCGGCGGGAAAGCAGTATATCCGTAATTACGCGGGCGAAATAGCCCAGCGAAAAGCGGCAGCGGCCATTGGTAACTTGCTCTTACTCAACAAATACGCGCAGTTTTTTGCCCCGTATGAGATTCCTGTGGCCCAGAGCCTGTGTGAGCGAGGGCATTTTGCCAACCGTGACCAGTTTTTACAAATGAAAGAAACCTTTCAGGAGTTGTGGGACAACGGCATTATCCCAATTGTTAACGAAAACGACGTGGTTAGCAGCCGCGAATTAAAGTTTTCTGATAATGACGAACTAGCAACGCTCATTGCGGTAGGTTTCGGCGCCGACACGTTGATGTTGTGTACATCAGTGGGTGGATTGTTGGACAATACTGGTAAAGTTATCCCTAGAGTTTCGCAGGTAAATGATGTTTTTAAGTACGTCAGAACGGATAAATCTAGCGTAGGTTTGGGTGGGATGACCTCCAAACTTACCTTCGCCAAACTCGCGATGCGCATGGGCATTCGGACTATTATCTTCGGGATGAACGAATCAGATGGTATTTTAAGGGCATTGCGAGAAGAAACTGGAACCGTGTTTGTTTCTCAGGAAAGCGTGCTTTCGGCCCGCAATCGCTGGCTCGGAAGCGGTAGTTTGGTGGCGGGGCGTATCCTAATCGACGCGGGGGCGGCGTTGGCCCTCCAAAACCGAAAAAGCCTTTTAGCGGTCGGAATCACGGAAGTAGAAGGGGATTTCGAAGCGGGCGAAGCGGTTGAGATTGTGGATGAAGAAGGTACGTCGGTGGCGGTGGCCAAAGCAAAAGAATCTTCAAGCTCGATTGCTCAAAACCTCAAAACCCAAAACTTTGAAGTAGCCAATGCGAATGACATTGTGTTGCTTTAAGTGCGGTGGTGATGGTTTCTCAAAACCATCACCACTCTAAAAATAAAAGCCCCGCTTCTTGCATGAGGAGCGGGGCTTTTGTCATTTATTCTTCTGGATTAGCCGATTTCGATGATACGGGGCGTTTTTTTAGCTTCGTCTTTCTTAGGAAGTTCGATTTTCAATATTCCGTCGGTGTAAGCGGCGTTGATTTGCTCACCGTTGATGGTGTTAGGCAAGGTAAAAGCCCGGCGGAAGCTTGTGTAGCTAAATTCTTTGCGGGTGTATTTCTCAGTACTTTCTTCGTTTTTCTGCTCTTGTTGGGCCGAAATCGTCAACACGTTGTTTTCTAAGTTGATTTTAAAATCTTCTTTTTTGAGTCCAGGAGCGGCTACTTCTAGTCGAAAACCACCGTCGTGTTCTACGATATTAACGGCTGGTACGCCGTAGTTGCTCAAGGTTGCAGGGGCAAAAATGTCATTGAGGTCTTTGCCAAATACACTTCCGAATAAGTTGGGAAAATTGCCGTTTGTTTTTACTAAAGTTGCCATGATTGTTATTTTTTTAGTGTTTTAAGTTTTCTGATTCAATTCGCCGATGCGACGGTTCGCCGATGCGACGGTTCTATATCTTCAACTTTTGTACCACCGATCTAAAAAATAATTGACTTTCATAATCTACTTTTGCTCAAATATTTGATATTCAAATGATTGGCTTTTTTTATTTAACTTTTTGAAGATTTAATATAAGTGACAAAATGTCTCAATATGTCAATTTTAGATTATTTTATAGTGACAAAATGGCTAATTTCGTGGGGTTTGATTGAATAAGTGCTGCAACGGAAGGGCGAGGCAATTAAAAATGGAAGTGGCTGGGAGGGTTTTTGAAAGTGTTTAAAAAGGACGAAAGGTATTTTCCAAAAGTAAAGCACATGAAGTAGGTTCTGACGAAAATTGCCAAGTAGATGTAGCCAGCTTTTTTGATATTAAGAAGAAAAAAAAACTTGAATATATCAGGGAAAGAATGGGGTAAAATGTTTGGTTTTTTGCCTGAAAATCATAGGTTTGTATAACCTATTTGTTCGAAACCTTTTAACCTTTTTAACATGGAAAATGTAATTACTCAGGTGGGAGAGCCTACCAACTATGCGAGTTTTGGTCGCCGGCTTGTTGCCTTGATTATCGATGGAATCATCATTGGAGTTGCTCAATCATTCATTATTGTACCGATTATGATCTCCTTGGGTCTGGGGGTAGCGTCCAAGATTGAGACGGATTCGCTCGAAACAATGGAGCCTGGCGAAGCGATGGGCATTTTTTCGGCAATGATGGGAGCGGGCTTGATGATTCAGCTCGTAAGCTGGGGCATCAGTGGCGTTTATTTTGTGCTAATGGAGTCGTCAGAAAAGCAGGCTACTCTGGGTAAAATAGCGATGGGACTCAAAGTAACGGATCTCAACGGAAATCGTATTACCCCAACCACGGCAATAATCCGTTTTGTCGGGCGCATTGTTTCGGGGATGATTATGCTGATTGGGTACATCATGGCGGCGTTTACTGCCAAAAAACAGGCCTTGCACGATATGATTGCAAACACATTGGTGTTGAAAAGCTGAATGTTTTCAGTTTATTCCAATAACAAAAGGCGGACTTTTCCGCCTTTTGTTATTTTTGCATCGCTCAAATTTTTAAACCAACCAATCCCCCCATAATGTCCATCGACCTTCGTTCTGATACCTTGACTAAACCTACTCAGCCCATGCTTGAAGCCATGTTTTCCGCTTCTGTTGGCGACGATGTTTTTGGCGACGACCCGACAGTTAATGCGTTGGAAGAAAAAGCCGCCCGATTGTTTGGAATGGAATCGGCCTTGTTTTGTGCTTCGGGAACCATGACTAATCAACTGGCGATTCGAGTGCATACGCGTCCGGGTAGTGAAATAATTTGTGACAAAAACTCTCACATTTACCTGTACGAAGGAGGAGGCATAGCGCTGAATTCGTTCAGTTCGGTTAAGTTATTGGAAGGCGACCGTGGTCGTATCAACGCGCAGCAGGTACGAGATGCCGTCAATAATCCCGATGATGTTCATGCGGCTGTATCGAGGCTCGTTTCGCTCGAAAATACGATGAATAAAGGCGGCGGATGCTATTATAATTTGTCGGATATTCAGGACATTCGCCTGGTTTGCAACGAGCATGGTCTGGGCTTACATCTTGACGGCGCTAGACTATTCAACGCTTTGGTCGAAACGGGCGAGTCCCCCGTGGAGTACGGCCGTGTGTTTGATAGTATCAGTATTTGTCTTTCCAAAGGGCTGGGGTGCCCAGTTGGGTCGTTGTTGTTGGGTACGAAGGATTTTGTAAAACAAGCGCGACGATTCCGAAAAGTAATGGGGGGCGGCTGGCGACAGGCGGGTTATTTGGCCGCGGCTGGTATTTATGCCCTTGATCACCACGTAGAGCGTCTGCGCGAAGACCATATCCGGGCCCAAGCTATTGGGCAGATGCTTCAACAACTTCCTGAAGTAGAGGAGATTTTTCCGATTGATACCAACATTGTCATCTTTCGTTTGCCCGAAACTATCCTTGCCGTTGATTACGTGGCGCAATTGGCGCAAAAAGGGATTCGGGCCGTTACGTTTGGCAAACATTTGGTGCGGTTTGTGACACACATGGATTTTACGGACCAACAGTTGGAAGAATTAGGGAAAAGATTGTGAAAAATTATCAAACGGTCGTAAAACACGTATTTCTACGCTATAACTCGTACTTAAAAATTGGCACTTTTGTTGCTGTAATTTTATTGCAAAACCAATAAACCTTTTGCCTCTTTTAGGTGTCTTATTGATAGGTACAATACTTTGACTTGTACCCTGATATAAAGTTCTAAATCAGCATTTAATATTTATTTTACTCATTTCTAAATCATCCATAAAGCCGTGAAAAAAGTAGTCAAACTCTTGTCGGTGGCATTGGCAGTAGGTGCAGCGGTATACACCGTTAAAAAACTGCAAGCAAAAAAAGCATAAGTTGAGGCGTTGCCATTGTTATGCTTTTTGGTTTCTGAAGAGCACTGTTGATACCTCAACGGTGCTCTTTTTCTATATTGTGCGCATTCTTTTTTGCGGAAACGGAGTGATTTTCAATAAAAGTATCCATTTCGGCAACGTTGCATAAAATAACGTTTGCCTTTTCGGAAAGCGAGATTGATTCACCAAAGTACCCCATTTCCTGTTGTATTTTGCTCAGCAAATAGTATGCGTGGCCTGCTTCTACGCTTTTATTCAGCTCAGTTTTGCTCCAATGCTCAAGTGCATGATGGAGGTTTTGAACCGCCGCCGCATAAAATTGACGACCTCTGTAATATTGAATAATACCGAGCAGATAATAATACAACGGCGAGTGCGATTTCTGGGAAATCAACTCATCAACGTTGGGGTGGTACGCTGGGTTTAAGTGGTAAAAGTGCGGATTGATGAAGCAATTGCCCAAATGATACAAAATCAAAGGGGATAAATCAAACGTGTTGCGGGGAGCGGTTTCGTCAATCAGTTCCAAAAATTCGCGGTTAAGCTGTTGGGCTATTTCGTTCTTGTCCATTGCCCCCGCTGTTTTCATCAAATTGCATTTGAGGTCCAGCATATAGCGGAGCATTTCTGGGCTGGGCTTTACCAATCCTTTTAGATGTTGGTCTATTTTCCACGCAAAGTTCCAAAGTTTTGCGGTAAGGGTGATAGTTATAATTTTATTATTGTCGTACACAAATACCGTGTTAAAGGCTTTTATAAACGACTCGGTAGCAATCTCCTGAATGGCAAAATCCGCAAGTTTTTCCAGTTGCTCCAGTTGCTTTTTTTGAAACTTAGCGTACTTATTCGCTTCCAGCGCCGAGAGGTTCCCAACCGCAAAGTATTGCTCAATCTTTTCAATATCAAACGTGAGCGAACGGGCCGTGTTTTCGGCATTTCGTATCAACAATTTTTGTTTTTCAGTCTCCTCAAAAAGCTGTTGGATGCGTTCGCGGGCAATGATTGCCAACCAATTTTCGTCCCCGTTTGGCGGCTCACCCATCCATTTTTTGAAGTCCTCATACGTTTCGAAATCAGCAAACTCAACGTCCTTTCCAATCATACCGCATACTTTATTGAGCGTCGATTCGTCGAAGCTACAACTCCACGGGGAGCGGCGCATTTTACAGTAAACCTTTTTCAGGCTTTCTACACCAGGCACTTCCCAATCGGCCCCTTGCTCACCTTTTTTACGAAGGTGCTTGGCAAACCAAGCAGCCTGTTCCTCCCCAGTAGGCCGGGCAGAAGGATGACCACCAATGGCCAAATCGCAATACTTAGCCATTGCTCCCATGTAGTAGGGAGAATGCATTTTATTTTTGGTACGCGGCATATGGGTAATTAAATTAGAATGACACCATACAACTGGTCGCGTTTACCGGAAGACAAGTAAATTAGAAGGGGTAGTATTCAAACGTAAACATCTCATTAAATCGGGTAATTATAAAGAAATATCTTTTTCTTTTTTTTAGAGTTTTATCCATTTTTTGACCCGATTAGAGGATTACTGGCATTTGAGAAAAGGAACTTACCTAAAACATTCACAGTTGACAAGAACAAATGCCTTGCCGATTTGTTGATGCAGTTACAAGAATCGGGCAAATGTAAAACTATTATTATGCCGTAAAATGCTACAAAATCGTATCGTTAAACGTATTCTGGCCTACTTTGGCCGTGGGCTTATATTAGTAGCGCCGACTTATTTTACCTTCGTAATTATCAAAGAAGGGATTGGGTATTTAGATAGCATTCTACCCATTTATATTGACACAAGCGACAAGCAAACCCTTTACTTACCTGGTTTGGGGCTGTTGATTATCCTTTCAAGCATCGTTTTTTTGGGATTTATTTTCTCGCGTTTTGTACCGCAGTCATTTTTTGCTTTTGGCCAAAGTATTTTGAAGCAGATGCCGTTGGTGAGTCTTATCTATTACTCCTTTAAAGACCTCATCACAGCTTTTGTAGGGGATAAACGGAAATTTAATCAACCTGTTCTGGTAACAGTTAATCAACAGTCAAATCTTAAAAAATTGGGTTTTATTACCCAAACAGACTTGTCCAATTTACAATTGGAAGGCTATATGGCAGTTTACTGCCCCCATTCGTATGCTTTTTCTGGAGAACTATTTATTGTTTCGGCGGAGCATATTCAAGTATTGGAAGGCCTCTCAAGTGCTGATGTGATGAAGATGATTATATCGGGCGGGGTATCTATCAAATAAAAAAAAGAGAGGCTTACGGCCTCTCTTTTTTTTATAATCCTTTAATGAATCGCTTTGCCCATGAGTAACGCTGACTGCGTAAATCCTGTGGTTTCCATACATCGGCCCACGATACCTGCCTCTTCATTTTTACCGCTCGCATTTTCAATACATACCCGATAAGCAGGTATAAAAAGAAAAGACCTACTAGTACAAAGAAAGCTTGGGTATTGGTAATATACTTAAAAGTCAAAAAATAACCAATCACGTTGACAATGGTCATGCTCCAAAGCGTGATGGAAGTTTGAAAATGGTTCAGCCCATTGTCCAATAAAACGTGGTGCATGTGATTGCGGTCGGCCTTAAACGGGGAACGTCGGTTAAGTATACGTACCAGAAATACCCGCAGTGTATCAAATATCGGAACAATCAGAAGCACAACCGCCAAAATAGGAGCGTTGAAAAATGCGCTGCTGTCGTGGATATAGGTGACGTTGAGCCGGATGAATTTTACGGCAAAAAAAGCCAACAAAAAACCGATAATAAGTGAGCCAGTATCACCCATAAAAATCTTGCTGGTTTTGGAAAAATTGAACCGGAGAAAGCCCAGCAAAGCCCCCGACATCGAAAACGCCATACAGGCCATTGAAAAATGGTGGTTAAGCAAAAACCACGTCCCGAAACTCAAGCCCGCAATAAAAGCAATCCCGCCAGCCAAGCCATCGACCCCGTCAATGAGATTAATGGCGTTGATGAGGGCAATGAATATAAATATTGTGAAAGGAATGCTGATTAAGTCAGGAATCTGATGAATGCCGAAAATTCCAAAGAAATTATCTACTTTCAGTCCGCCCAAAAGAATAAGCGTTGAAACGGCTAATACCTGAAGCAATAGTTTTTTGTTGGGGTCGAGCACCAAAATGTCGTCTTTTAGACCCAGAAAGAACAGAATCGTGAGCCCTACAACGGCCAAACTTGTCAGGTAAGAATCGGTGTTTTCATTGGTATGTGGCCAAAGAAAGTGGGCAATCAGCAGGGAGGCGTAGATGGCTATCCCGCCAAATTCGGGGGTTTCTTGCTGGTGAGCGCTCCGGAAATTGGGCTTCTTTTTAAGCTCCAATAAACCGCTGATATTAATGATAACAGGGATAGATGTAACGGATACGGCACAGGCAATCAAAAAAGATATAAGACATTGGTACACTTCGTGTTGAAGTATATTTTGGTACTGTGTTCGGAGTACATCTATAAGTATATCTGCATTCATAAATTCAATTTCAGCTTACTTCGCCTTCATAACTTGAAAGCAAAAATTATAAAAATAAGATTACCGAACAAAAATCAACGACGAAAATAGGGAGCAATTTATTATTCGGTATATTTTGGCTTGTAAACAAACTGTAAAACTTTTCGGAGGGGTTTTAACCACAGCGTAAACCAATAAGGCTTAATTCCGTTGAGGGTCCATGCCATCCGGTCGCTTGTATTTGCTTTTAAACGATTATCAAGCGACTTGTTACTGACGCCACCTGTTCGCATCACGGTTGTGATTTGAGGTTGGTAGGTCACACTTATTCCGTGTTTGTACATCATCCTCAGCATGAGCTCGTAATCAGCCGCGCTTCCAAGGTCCAAACGATACGTCCCGAATTTCTTATAGGACGAACTTCGAAGGAAAAACGTTGGATGAGGCGGCATCCATCCGAACAAAAAATTACTCTTTTGGTAGTTGCCAGATTTCCAGTAGCGCGTTACTCGGCCTGTGTCATGGGCATCTACATAAATCAAATCGCCGTAGATTGCCTCTGCGTTTGTTTCTTTCAGCCTGTCAACAATATGCTCAATGACAAAAGAGTCATGATAAAAGTCGTCGGCATTTAAGATACCGATTACCTCGCCGGTTGCTAGAGCGATGCCTTTATTCATGGCATCATAAATTCCAGCATCTTTTTCGGATAAGAATACAGCAATTTTCGTGCCGTAACTTTTAACAATTTCAGGTGTCGTATCGGTTGATTTTCCGTCGATTATGATGTATTCGATGTCACTATAAGATTGTTTGAGCACCGAATCAATACAACTTCGTATGGTTTTTTCTCCGTTAAAGACGACCGTTATAATGCTTACTTTCAAAGTTTCAAAATGTTAACCGTTCTCCTTCCTTTTAATTCATCACTTTGGATGGAGAAGCTATATTCGTTGTGTATGCTGTAATTATTCAGTTATTTTTCGTTCTCGAATCCATTGTGCTGGGTTGCCCTGATAGACACCGTAGGCTTCCAAATCTTTGACTGCAACCGAATTTACGGCCAATACAGCGTGTGAATGGCAAACTACATTGGGACACACCATCGCTTTGGCACCAATCCAAACCCCGTCTTCAATGACGATTTTACCAACGCTTAAATCAAAAGTACTGCGGGTATAGTCATGATTTCCCGTGAGAAGCATGGCGCCCTGCGATAAACATACATTGTCGCCCAGCGATACTGCCGTTAGATTATCAATCCAAACCTCTTCTCCTATCCAGACGTAGTTGCCTACACTAAGTAACCACGGATATTTGATATTTACTTTTGGTTTAATCATGACTCCGGTGCCTATTTTTGCGCCAAAAGCTCTCAAAATGAGGCGTTTTAACGAAACTGGTACGAGCAAATACGAATTCAAAAAAATGGCGTTTGTGATAAACCAAAGCACATTTTTTACGAAAGGAGGCTGCTTGTACCAACTATTGTCGTATTTCGACAGGTCGGTTTTGCACCGCTGATAAGTCTTTTCCGTATTCATTTCGGAAAAATTCGATGATGTCTTGTTTGTCTTTCCCAACTCGATGATATACTTCATATATTTTGGCATCTACCAAAAAGCGATACCAAAGCCCTTGTAAGAAGTGCCAAATCAGGCCTTTTTTGCCGTCAAGGAAACCTAACTTTACAAAATAACGATACAAAAAATAGGCAAAAGGACGTGTGAAAAGGGGTAAAGAAGCGTATTTCAGCTTAAGGAAACGCTTACGTTGATCTTGCGTTCCTAAAAGTTTAGGTATAACGCGATTGGCTTCCGTAAAATTGTATTTTATATCCAATAAATCAATTACTTCACGAATGGCATAATTATTGTGCTTCTGCGTCCACCACGTCAAGTTGTTGAGATTATGATCAACAATGTCATTTTTGAATTGGACAGTGGTGCCTTCTGAAAGTTTAATGTGCTCATCCATCCAAAGTTCTTCACAGATTCCTTTGTCTTTTCGCCAAAGCCTCAAAAGCCAAATCGGATAGTAACCGCCGCGTTTTATCCATTGGTTCATAAACATGACCCGGCGTTTCACATAGATACCTGTTGTGTCGTTGTTCAAAGCGGCAAGCGATTCTTTTATCTCTTGGCCCAGCTCAGGGGTAACGTACTCGTCGGCGTCCATGCGCATCAGCCAATCGGTCTTAAAAGGCGTGTGGTTGATACCAAAATTGAATTGAACCGCATACGTAACCCAAGGGTTATACATTACATTTGCCCCTAACGATTCGGCGATGGCTACGGTACGATCCGTTGAGCCAGAATCTACGATGAAGATTTTATCCGTAAAGTGCAGCAAACTTTGAATACATCTTTCAATGTGTTTTTCTTCGTTATGCGTCAGAATAATAACCGAAATATCATTCATAAGCTATGAATAAATCAAGCTGCAAATTGTATTTTTTTATGTTGAAAAGCAAAAAAATGGCCTTAACTTTGTAAAATTATTATATTAATCGACGAAATGCCTTGGGTTTTTGACAATAAAGTATGCTACTTATTTCGGTCCAATGTCTTTCGTCCAACGTTTCTTACTTTCATGAACTCTGTTATTGTTAACCCACCTACTCAACCCATTCGTACCGAAATCCGACTGGCTTCTTCTAAAAGTGAAAGCAACCGGGCATTAATCATTAATGCGCTGACGCAGTTTAAAGGCCAATTGGAGAATATTTCTTCCGCTCGTGATACCCAAACCATGATGCGCCTTTTACAATCGTCGGATGTAGTGGCCGACGTGCTGGATGCGGGTACGACTATGCGTTTTTTGACGGCGTATTTTGCCGTTACGAATCAACACAAAACCATGACGGGAACGCCACGTATGTGTGAGCGCCCGATTGGAATATTAGTGGATGCATTGCGCATTTTGGGGGCAAATATTACCTACAAACAAAACGAAGGATATCCACCTACCGAGCTTAACGGTTTTCAATATTCGGGCCAAAATCACCTGACGATTCGGGGGGATGTAAGCAGTCAGTACATTTCAGCTTTGTTGATGATTGGACCCATGTTACCCGACGGCATTACGCTTGAATTGACGGGAGAAATTGGTTCGCGGCCTTATATTGAAATGACACTCCAACAAATGCGGGCCTTTGGCGTGACCCACGAAGCCAACTGGGCAGCCAAAACCATCCGTGTACCTGCCCAACACTACACCCCTACGCACTATGCCATTGAATCCGACTGGTCGGGGGCGAGTTATTGGTATAGTTTGGTGGCATTGGCCAAAGATGCGGAGATAGAATTATTAGGTCTTAAAGAAAACTCCTTGCAGGGCGACAGCGCCATTGTGAAAATTATGGAGCACATGGGCGTAAAAAGTGTTTTTACCAAGCACGGTGTTTTACTGACTAAGATTCCTGCTGAAAAAGCTTTTGCGTGGGATTTTACCGATTGTCCAGATTTGGCCCAAACCGTTGCGGCCTGTGCCGCAGTGGCGGGAATTGAGGTAACAATGACGGGCATTGAAAGCCTGAAAATCAAGGAAACAGACCGCGTAGGGGCGCTTCAGGCAGAATTGCCCAAAATTGGTGGTGAGTTGGTTGAATTGGAGCAAAATACGAAATACATCGTTAGAAGAAAAGCAGAAATGCCTGATACTCCTTCTTCAACACCCATTATTGAGACTTACGATGACCACCGCATGGCCATGGCTTTTGCGCCCGTGGGCATGGTCTTTCCCATCGAAATCTCCGAACCGCACGTGGTGGCTAAATCGTATCCGAGTTTTTGGGATGATTTGAAAAAAGTGACAACAATCGCCTAAGGCTGATTATTGCAACCCATGCAAAACCCCTACATTTCCTTGCTTCGTATTGCCTGGCGGTATGCCCGCCAGCAAAAAGGGCGTTATTTGCTTGTGTATGGGTTGTTTGTTTTGGCAAATATCGTGTATGCCCTCAATCCGCTGCTTTATGGGTGGTTTATTGAAGCCATTCAAAAAGAAGGTACGGGCGTGATTGACCACGTGTGGATGTATGCCGGTGGATATTTGTTTTTGATGCTGTTGGAATGGGCTTTTCACGGCCCTGCCCGCGTGATGGAGCGTGAATTGGCCTTCAACCTCAGTCGCAATTTTTTGGATGAACTCTACCATCAGGCCCTGCATCTGCCCGTGCGTTGGCATCAAGACCACCACAGCGGTGCTACCATCAACCGCATCCGAAAAGCTTACGAAGCGTTGAAAGATTTCTTTCAAAATGGCTTTATGTTTTTTCATGCCTTTGCTAAGTTTATTTTTTCGTTTGGAGCCATCCTCTATTTTTCTCCTTTTTATGGGGGCATTGGCGTGTTGATTGGCGTATTGACGGTCTGGATTATTTTCAAATTTGATAAACCGTTTATCAAAGCACTCGACGAAACAAACGAGAAAGAACACGTCGTTTCTTCCACGCTTTTTGACAGTCTTTCCAATATCGTTACGGTGATTACACTTCGGCTCGAAAAACGAATGCAAAACAGTTTGATGGGTAAAGTAGCCGAGATTTTCCCACCTTTTCGTCGTACGGTGGTTATCAATGAGTGGAAATGGTTTGTTGCTAGTGTGCTGATTGGAATTATCTACGTGGTGGTCGCCATTGGCTACGTTTATGAGAATTATGTACCCAATGCGGTATTTTTGGTCGGAGGGCTGGTAACGTTGCTAGGGTATGTCAATCAGTTTACGAGTGTGTTTCAGGATGTGGCTTGGCAGTATACCGAAATCATTCGGTACAATACCGACGTACAAACAGCCCGCGCCATTGGAGAGGCTTATTCCCAACAGCACCGTGCCGAGTCAGATGAAATTCTGCCGACGGCTTGGCAAACGATTCAGATTCAACACCTGAACTTTTCGCACCAAGAACTTTACGATGCCGAGCACAAAGCCCACAGTTTGCATGATCTTTCGTTGAGCATTAAGCGCGGACAGCGGGTGGCGTTTATTGGTGAAAGCGGAAGCGGCAAGAGTACATTGTTGGCGCTGTTGCGCGGTTTGTATCAAGCAGAAAGCGGGCTGAAAGTCAACATCGATGGGAAAGATTTTACGGGACTGGAAACAATTAACGATACCGTAACACTCTTTCCGCAAGAACCTGAAATATTTGAAAATACGATTGAATACAACATTACGCTTGGGTTGCCATTTGAGGAAACCGACATCATGACGGTTTGCGCCACGGCGCATTTTTCGGAAGTGATTGCGCAATTACCCAACGGACTGCAATCAAACATTCAAGAAAAAGGGGTGAATTTATCGGGTGGACAAAAACAGCGTTTGGCTTTAGCGCGGGGCGTATTGGCCGCTCGAAGCAGTGACATTGTGCTTTTGGATGAGCCAACGAGCAGTGTTGACCCCAAAACGGAGGTGCAGATTTATGACCGTTTGTTTGAAGAATTTAGTGGTAAGGCGGTTCTATCCACGCTTCATCGCCTGCATCTTTTGACCAAATTTGACTACGTGTATATTCTTCAAAATGGTCGAATCGCCGACCAAGGAACGTTTGAACACCTCCGCCAAAACAGTGCTATTTTTCAGGATTTATGGAAACATCAGGAGAAAATACAGGGGTAATAATGCCTCAGTAGAAATCATAAAAATGCCCCCTAGTGGTTTCTATAGGGGGCATTTTTATCAAAAAAAGATTCTTAGTTAATCACGACCTTTGCCACAACGGGCTGATGGTCAGAAGGGTAGCGTTGCTCTTTTGCGTCTGTCAGGACGCCGTATTTCAAGACAGATATTTGCTTACTTGCAAAGATGTAATCAATTCGATTTTTCATCGGTGCGTCAAACTTGAAGGAGTTAAATGTGCCTTCGGGGCCATAAGGAGCCATGGCCGAAACCTTTTTTGCATCGCTAAGCAGCGTTTGCATTTCGATAATTTGCTCGGTTTCGGGCGTGGAATTAAAATCTCCGACGCAAATCGTAGGAGCATCTTTGGCAATTTCTTTGATTTTCTGCACCATCAATTTCCCCGACTGGCGGCGGGCTTCTACGCCTTGGTGGTCAAAGTGCACGCTGAAAAAGTAAAACTCCTTCTTCGTTGTGGCATCTTTGAATTTTACCCACGAACAAATACGATTGCAGCAGGTAGCATCCCATCCTTTGGAAGGTTTGTCAGGGGTTTGGCTTAGCCAGAAATTGCCCGATTGTAAGACTTTAAAACGGTCTTTTTTGTAGAAAATGGCCGAATGTTCGCCCGCCTTTTGGCCATCATCGCGACCAGCGCCAAAAAACGTAAATTCTTGCAATTCAGCAATGTCGTCCAACTGCCCACGCAAGCCTTCTTGCGTGCCAAAAATATCAAATTCGTGGTAGCGAATCAGTGCTTTTACTTCTTCTTTGCGGTTAGGCCAGGCATTGACGCCGTCGTTGGGTGTGTTATACCGCACATTGTACGTGGCCACCACAATCGGGGTGTTTTTTTGTGAATAAACGTTTTGGACCAAGAGTGCGAATAGCACCCCTAAAAACAGACTTTTGTTCATTTGTGAAAGAATAGAGGTTTGAAATTGAGTGGATTACCAACCTGGATTTTGTCCCAAGGCTGGATTTAACAGTCTATCCGCTTCCGGAATGGGATAAAGATAATATTTTTCATTCCATTTTCGAGGAATATTGGTCAGCCAAGTGAGTTCTCCGTAGGTGTCGTTTTTTAAGCGCTGGGGGTTGGCTACGCCGTTTATTGTCTCTGCCACATTGATATACGTCACCCCCGCCAATTGAGTAGTAGGCCTTACTTTATAAAAAACTACGTCATTTTTTCCGTCTTCGTTTAAATCCAAGGGTTTGTCAAGGGCGGGCACGTAGAAACCGTTCCAGATTTGTTCCATCAATTCGCCGCGTTTCCAGCGGATAATATCATGGAACCGGAAGCCCTCAAATACCAACTCAATACCTCGTTCGCGCCGTACTTCGAGTAGAGTAGCATCCGTAATTTCTGGGAAATAATGGGTCTGAAGATATGCGTCAGCGGCGATTGGTTTGGCGCTAACACCGCCCGTTATACCTGCTCTTTTGCGTAGTGCGCCTACGGTTTTTGCCCAATCTGTATCAGTTAGGTTCTTTAGCTCTGCTTTTGCTTCGGCATAGTTGAGCAGTATTTCGGCGTAACGCATCAGGCAGATGGAGTTATCGTTGCGGTTTCCGCCATCAAAATAGGTATCATCCAATGACCATTTGATGGGCATGTACCCGGTGTACGTGTACGAAAATACGGGCGGGGCAGGCTCTACACTTCCGCCGTTGACGCGCGTATAATTTCCCATCCGAATGGTTTGTTGTAGGCGTTTATCCCGCCCTTTTACCTCTTCCATAAACGGGAGGACTTCGTGCCCTGCACGGCGGGTAAAAGGTGTTCCGTCTATATTCAGGTAGGTATTTACGAAGGTACGACTCAAACTCACCCGCGCCCCGTAGGTCGCGCTGGTCCACCACCAGTTAGCATCGTTGAAGATGCCAAGGGCGGGGTCTACTACTGTTGCGAGCATGATTTCGGACGTAACGGGGGTTTTGCTCGTAAATAATTGGCGGTAGGATTTTTCGGAACCATCTGCTTCGTTGAGGCTGAAACCGCCCTCTTTCATTACTTTATCGGCGGCATTGGCAGCTTCGGTGAGCCATTTTTCGGAGGTATCCATCAGGGTGTAGGAAGTTTGGTACTTTCTGAAAGTTCCTTCAAAGAGGCACACGCGTGATTTAAAACCATACACCACGTATTTGGTAATCACGCTGCGGGTGTTGTCGTTGGTGGTGCGGATATTTTCGCAGGCGTAGTTTAAGTCTGCCAATACCGAATCCATGACCATAGTGCGGGGGGCGCGGCCACTAAACAAACCTCCATCCGAGACATCCAGTGGTTTATTAATCCAAGGAACATCGCCAAAACGTACCACTTTGTCGTAGTAGAACCACGCTCTGAAAAAGCGCGCAATTCCGTTGTAATGTTTACGCACGTCGGCTGGGATGGAAGGGTTAGTGTTGTTGGCAATGAAGTAGTTGATGTTGCGCAATGCCGTCCACGACCAACCTGTACTTTGGCGTGGGCCATAGGCTCCTTCGCGCAGAAAATCGGGAACTTGGGTGCGCACGCTGTAATCGGCCATGGCGTCTCCTTTGTGAATTTCGCTGGCACTGGGCAAGTTATCATAAAAGGAAGCTGTGTATAATTCTAGTCCTTTCTCACTGCCAAAAACGGCATCTTTGGTGGCTGTTGACTCAGGTACCTGATCCAATTCGTTGCAACCAACGAGGCAAAACAGTGCCAATAAAAATCCTATCGTATATGTTTTCATTTGTGCAAGGCTGATTTTAGTCTAGAATGTCGCCGACAGGCCGACAGTAATGCTTTTCAAAATCGGATAGTTGTATCCGTTGCCGCTGTTTCCATTGGTGACCACATTGTCGGACTGACCGAGGTTTTCTACGTCCAAATCGCGGGTGAGTTTGTAGAGTGGTGACCATGTTGCGAGATTCTCGCCCGAAACAAAAAGTTTGGCCGTGCTCATTCCCAACTTTTTAGTGAGCACGCGGGGTAAATTATAGCCAATCTGAAGATTTTTCATCCGGAGATAGGCCGCGTTCTGAAGGTATTTAGTTTGGGCCTGATACAACTCCCCTGCGCTGTTTTGCGTTACGTACCCCCGGTAACGCGGCAAGTAGGCATTGGGGTTTTCGGGCGACCAAATATTCCCCGTATGCCATTCGGGCAACTTATTGTACGGACGATTGTATTGTCCCCAAAAAATGGCAGCTTCGGGACCAGGCCACCAATCCTGTTGCCCAACACCTTGAAAGAAAGTCGAAAAAAAGAAGTTATTCCAGTTGGCACTGAGGATGATTCCGTAGGTATAACGAGGCGTCGAATTGCCGATGATGCTGCGGTCGCCTGGGCTTGCCACAGTATTATCACCGTTGTCAATCTGGCCATCGCCGTTCAAATCTCTGAATTTTATGTCACCAGGTAGCCATTGTCCCGTGTTAGAGGCCTTAAACAAGGTTTGTTTGGCGGAGTTTTCCACGTCGCCGAGGGAAGTAAAGTACCCGTCGGTAGTATAACCCCAAATTTCACCGATGGTTTGTCCCGCATAGTAGTCACTAAGTTTCTTGTTGGGATTGTTGAATTTGTCGATGGTAGAAGTATAATCAGCCATTGTAAGGCGTACTTCGTAGTCGAAAGGCTTACCACCTGTTTGGAATTTATCTCGCCACGACAAAACTCCCTCCCAGCCTTTGGTAGTGAGGTCGGCGTAGTTCCCTTTGGGAATATCGGTCCCGAAAACCGCGGGTAGTGTCATTCCCACCGTAAACATATTGGTCGTTTTGCGAATGTAGGCATCGGCGTTCAGAATTAGGCGATTGCTAAACATGCCTAAGTCGATTCCTATATCCTGTGTGGTCGAAGTTTCCCAAGTGAGGCCATCGGGAATGACGCTTGGTTGCCCCGTTTTTTGGGGACGGACTCCGTTTAAAATTCGGTTGGATTGCGAAATGGAAAATTGCTCCTGAAACGCATAAGAGCCAATGCTTCCGTTGCCGAGCGAGCCGTAGGAGCCTCTGATTTTAAGGTCGCTGATAAATTTGGGTAAAATTTTCCAGAAAGATTCGTTGGATAGGCGCCAACCCGCCGAAACAGAGGGGAAGAAGGCGTACCGCTCATTTGATGGAAATTTGGACGAGCCATCGTAGCGGCCGTTGAGTTCCAACAAGTATTTGTCTTTAAATGAATAATTTAACCGGTAAAAACCACCCACAACTGCCCATTTTTCCCAGCCGCCGCTCGTACTGACCGACTGCCCCAAGGCAAGGTTAATGTCGTTTGCATCTTCGTAAATCAGCCCATTACGTAAGGTTTCGAGGCGGCGAAAAGTTGACAATTCGTAGTTATACCCCACCAATGCTTTTAAGTAATGATTTTGACTGATTTTAGGCTCGTACTCTGCGTATAGGTTGGTTGCGGTGTAGAGCGTTTCACGGTAAATATTCTGCAAATCGTTGGTTCCCGTGCCTACGTATTCAACCACGCCAGGTTTGCGGCTATAGGGTACAGGCACCCGACGGCGGTATTCGTTATCGTCGGTATTCTGAAACGTAAAGTTCCCTTTTATTCTGAATTGGTCATTGAAAAATTGGCTGGTAAAATCGGTAGTGTTTCTAAACACGCGTTTGTCCATGTCAATGCCGTTTTTGCCGTACCAAAAATCCCCTACCGTATACGCCGCCGAATAAGAAAGGGTTCCGTCAGGATTAAACATTGGTGCCATCATGTGGCCTTCGTCGGCAATGTTGCGCCAGATACCTCCGCCTTCACCTACGTTGAGCGGATTATGGTATTTCATGGAAGAAAAATCGGCGTTATTGGTCACTTTCAACCACGGAAACGGCTGAACCGATCCTTTGGCCCGTACGCTCATGAGGCGGTAGTCGTCGGAATTGTAACGAAATAGGCCGCTTTGCGTATAATAACGACCTGTTACGTAAAAATCCGCTTTGCCACTGCTACCCGACACCGAAAGGTTGTGCTCCGTGGCACTGTTATTTTCTTTGTATAACTCTTTGTACCAGTCGGTATTTTCGTAGTAGACGTACTCGCCCGTGGCGGGGTCAATGTCCGTTTTGGGCAGGGTGGGGTCATTGTTCCTGCGTTCGAATTCGGTCAGGTAGGCGGGAGAGAAGCGAAGTGTTTTATTTACGTTTTGCGGGGTCTGTGAATAATCATTCCAAGCCGTCCAGCTCTCATTAAACATCTTTGCAAACTCGTAGCCATTGGTCACGAATTTAGGAAGCGTGGTGGGGCTTTTGATGGAATGGTTGAGCGAATAAGTAATCACAGTTTTGTCTTTTTGGGGACTTTTGGTGGTAATCAGTACCACCCCAAATGCCCCTCGTGCGCCGTAGATAGCCGCCGACGCCGCATCTTTTAAGACCGTTACGCTGGCTACATCGTTGGGATTGAGGCGGCTAGGATCGCCCTCTACGCCGTCAATTAATATCAGGGCGTTTCCTCCCTGCCCAATGGAAGTAGTGCCGCGAATATTATACAAAGGGGATTGAATGGGTTTGCCGTCGGCCATGCGGAGGTTTAAATTGGGAATTACACCCTGTAAACCTTGGGTCAGGTTGGGCAATGAACGGTTTTCGAGTACTTCGCTTGTCACTTGGTCAACAGCACCGGTTAAATGTGCTTTCTTTTGGGTTCCGTAGCCTACGACTATTACTTCTGAAAGTAATTTGGAATCAGAATCCATGATAATTTCGAGGGTGGTTCGATTCCCCACCATTATTTCCCGACGGAGGTAGCCAACGTAACTTAATACCAAAACTGTTTGTGGAACAGGAGCGGAGAGGGTAAAGTGGCCGTTAATGTCGGTGGAAGTCCCTTTGACCGTTCCTTTGACCAAAATATTTACGCCAGGTAGCCCTTCGCCGTTTTCCCCTTTGACCGTTCCAGAGATGAGGGTTTCTATGGACGTGCTTTTGGTGCGTTTAGGAAGTTCTAAGGGTGAAACCGTGATTCTTTGCGGTTTTTTGGTGAGTACAATTTGTTTTCGACTCACAATCTCATAGTTGATTTGGAGGGGCGAAAAAAGTTGTTCAAACACATTTTCCAACTTTTCGTCTTTCACCGTTAGGTTGACCACTGGTACTTTTTTAAGTATTTCGGAGCGGTACGAAAAACGAACTTTTGCCTGTTTCTCGATTTTATTGAGCACTTGGCGCAAGGATTGGTTCTCAACCTTTAACGAGAACCGTTGGTTGAGTACATCCTGGGCTGCGGCTCGTCGGGGGTAGACAACGCTCAGCAACAGCAGTACGAAAACGAGTTGGGCAGTAGTAATTTTCAAGGCTACGTACAACCAATGATTAGTTGGAAAAAAAATTCATATTTTTGTTTGTTTTGTTCGATGTGGAAAACGCGGACACGACAAAAAAGCCCTGCTTCAACCGTATTGCACACGGTTGAGGGCTTATCTATTTTTGGTCGGTGAACTGGTCCTTCACCGGCCATTTTGCTTTTAAAAAGAGGAGTGGATATAAAAATCTATTCAATAAAACGCAACTGAATGCAAGGTTATTGGCATCCGTTGGATTTAATGACAATCTGGGCCTCAATGGTTTCGTACTCGGCACCGATGGTACGGCAGAGTAAACGCAGACGCTCATAAAATACTTCGTCAGAAAAACTTATTGTAACAAAGCATTTTTTCAACACTTCTTCATCGTATACCAATTCTACCCCGTATTGTTGCTCTAAGTCACGCAATACATTCACCGCTGAACGGTCAGTGTAAACCAATTCTTGCTGATTGGTGGTGATTTTAGCGGGGTTTTCTACCAGCGATTTTACCAAAATTTCCCCGTTTCTGACAAACGTTGCCTGTTGGTTGGCTGCAAGTAAAACCGTGTTTTTAAGGTCGTTAGATAGATTTTTTCGCGACGAGACCGCTACCTTGCCTTCCCGGACCGACACGTTTACGTTGGGTTTCCCCACAAAGGCCTGCACGGTAAAACTCGTACCTACTACTTGGGTCACAGTTTCGGCGGCGTATACCAGAAAAGGATGTTCGGGGTCACGTTTTACTTCAAAGTAAGCTTCTCCATCTAGGTATACTTCGCGTAGGTTTTCGAATTTTTTCGCAAAACTCAGACGACTTTTGGGTGCCAACTGTACCGAACTTCCGTCGGGAAGGCGAAGGTGTTGGATCTGATTTTGGGTGTTGATTCGTTCTTCTAATTGCTTGGTTGCGGTGGCAACGATGGTATCGTACGAAATAGGCTGTTGACGTTGCTGCCACCAAATCCATCCCGCGGCCATGACCAAAATGACGGCTGCGGCGGCAGCCCACCATCCTCTCAATGAACGAACGACTGGTGTGGGAGTTTTCTCCGATGTGTGAGCTTCTACAAACTGCCACATCTCGGAAAGTTGGGAATCGGAAGGAAAAAACTGAGGGCTTTCGGCGATGGCTTTAACCAAAGCTTGGGCCCTCAGTATATGGGGTTGTTGGTGTGGATAAGTCTGGCGATAATTTTCCCAAAAAGTATCCGACTCCGGCGTTGGGGCTTGTACCCAATTTCTGAAGTCCGGATGTTCGGCAAAATCACGCGCAGAAAATTCGGAAAGGGGCTTCATAAATAATAAATCGAATGGCGTGTAAACAGTAAACGTTTACCCCTCATGAAGAAAAAGCAGGAAACTTTATCGGTAACTCACTTTTTCTGAATTTTTTTTGAAATTATTTAACAGAAAATTGGAAAACGTAATACAGCAGCACGTGAAGCAATGAATCGGGGAGGTTTCGGCGCAAACGCTGAATGGCCCGGGTGATTAAATTTCGGGCCGATTGGTCGTTGATTTGCAGTATTTCCGCGATTTGATCATATTCCAACCCATCATAAAAGCGTAGTTGGAGTGCTTCGTATTCCCGGGCCGAGAGCTGTTCAAGCTGAGATTTTAACCACTTTACATTGGCATCAAACGTCTCTTCCGTAATAGTCATTTCTTCGATAGAAGGCCACAGTAGCGTATCAGGAATCTCATGGTCCTGCAAAGAATTCAGATCGGTACGCCACTCGGTTTGGTAAGACCGATGAATCTTGCGCCGCAGCGCCCGATACAGATAAAATCGAATCGAAGTGGTGGCACTCAACCGCTCGCGCGTGTCCCATATTTCCACAAAAAGCTCTTGCACTGCATCTTGAGAGATTTGCGGGTCGTGGGTCAGTTTGTAGGCATAGTTATAAAGTACTTTCACAAACCGTTCGTAGATTTCGGCAAAGGCCTTTTTGTCTCCTCCTCTAAAGCAATCCCAAGCGAAGGCTTCATCAAAACTTGGCAACGATTTTGAAATCATTTCAATCAAAGGATTTATACCGCAAAAGTAATCGAATTGCGTTGATTTAACATTGAGGCAATATTACGTGTAAATTAAGTTTAAAATTACCAAAAAAGTGAGTTATATGGGCCAAGTTGACATTAAAAGATGCTTAGAATATAGAAATAAATCAGGAAACAACTGAATTTTATCTTACTACATTAGGCCCTAAAAAGTGAGAATTTGAAAAATAAATAGCCGTTTTTGGGAATATTTCAACGTGTTTTTAACTCCCTTTTACCAATTCAACATAAAACTTTACTACATTTTTGAAATCAGTTACACTGATGCGCTCGTTGGTGCCGTGCGGACGTTTAAGGTCTTCTTCGTTCATGCGAACGGGCATAAAACGGTAGATGTTTGAGCACACGTTGCGGTAAAAACGCGCATCCGTAGCACCTACCACCAGATAGGGAGCTACAATCACATCTGGAAAACAACTTTTGATGGTTCGGTGCAACGCCCGAAATCCAAGGGTAGCGGTATCAGAAACGGGGGAGGGTTCAGAGTCAAACTGTTTGAGCGTTTCAATTGTAATGCGCTCGTTACCAATGGTTTTTTTGACATATTCGGCTACACCTTTTACAGAGTCACCTGGCAGAATTCGGAAGTTTATTTTGGCAATGACCTCTACAGGAAGTACGTTGTCTTTTACACCTGCGTGAATTACGGTTGGGGCAATACTGGTACGGACCATGGCGTTGCCAGCGTTGGTTTTAGTAAGCATATTGACAATCACGGGCTTGAGTAGCCAACGGTTTGCCATGGCTAGTTTGGTGCCGAAGGGCATTTCGGGGGCGAGGTAATCCTGTAAATAACTGGCCGCGCCTTCTAAACGTGCAGGAAATGGATTTTTCTGAAGTTTGTCAATCGCTTCGGCCATCATACCGATGCTGGTTTGGGGCGGTGGCATGGACGAATGGCCCCCATCGCCTACCGAGGTTAATTGGAGGGTCGTGTAGCCTTTTTCGGCGATGCCAATGAGCGCAATAGGAGTGGTAATGCCCGAAACACCATCGGTTTTGATGGTTCCGCCTTCATCCATAACGTATTCTAACTGTACCTTTCTGGTTTCGAGTAGGGCCGCTATTTGACGCGCCCCATAGCGCCCCGAAACCTCTTCGTCGTGGCCGAAGGCCAAGTAAAAGGAGCGCTCGGGTTGGTAGTTTTGTTTTAATAAATATTCGATTGCCTCCAAAACCCCGATGACTGTTACTTTGTCGTCCAACGTACCGCGACCGTATATAAAACCATCGACAATTTCTCCCGCAAAGGGTTGGTGTTTCCACATTTTTTCGGTGCCTTGTACTACGGGAACTACATCGTAGTGGCCCATCAGCAGGGCGGGTTTAAGGGTAGGATTCTTTCCTTTCCACTCAAACAATAAAGCGTAACTGTTGATTCGTTCGCGTTTGAGGCGCGCGTGGGTGAGGGGATAGGCCTGCTCTATAAAACCAATGAATTTTTCAAACTGCGTACTATCTATCAGCGACAAATCTTCGTACGAAACGGTACGAATTTTAACGGCATCGGATAAGTGCGTCAGGGCGGAATCGCTGATGGTCAGTGCTGGTGCGGGAGCAATGCCAGCCATTTGTTTAGATGAAATACGGAAGGTGTTGAATAACAACACGCCAATCAGTAAAACAAGGCCAATGGCAATCACTCGGAGTGCGTTTTTCATCAGGAAGGGTATCGCTCGGTTATGAAAGTGTCTTGCAAAATCAAAAATATACTTGACTTTAGCAAGAAGCTTGCTCAGGTACGGGGCTCGTTTCTTGCATATGTCTGGCGGTTTAGACACTACTGCCTTCACGGACTCTAACTATCAGCCTTGGCGTATCAACTCAACAAAATCAAAGGCGATGGTGTGTTTTTCGTCGGTTGCATGAATTACCCTGCTGACTTCCTGCCAATCTTCTTTATTGGGAAGAGAGAAATAGGCATCTCCTTCAAACTCCGCTTTTACTTCCGTCAGATAGATTTTGTCGGCTACAGGCAATGCCATTTTGTATACTTCTGCCCCGCCGATGACGAAGGCTTCGGTGGTGGCCGTTTGGCGCGCGGCTTCAATGGCTTCGTTGACTGAATTGACAACAATTACGCCTTCAAATTGCCAATCTTGATTTCGCGTAATGACGATAGATGTTCGGTTGGGTAAGGGCTTTCCGATGGAGTCAAATGTTTTACGCCCCATGATGATGGGGTGACCAGTGGTGAGTCGTTTGAATTGTTTCAAATCATCGGGCAAATGCCAGATAAGCTGATTATCACGCCCGATAACGCCATTTTGGGCCGCTGCTACGATAAGAGAAATAAGCATGGATGAGCAGTTTTTGCCAAAGGTCGCATTTTCATAACTTTATTTCTAAAATGTTGTTCAATATTACTTCAAAATCAATATTAAATAAACAGCCTACGACCAATTCAATGTTGATGAATTGGTCGTAGGCCAATAGGTTTTACTGAATTACTATGTGGACTTCTGTGGATTGTTGAATAGTTGAAGAAAGATATAGAATGATTACCTATTTTTGTTCGTGTAATGTACTTCCCTCTTTAATTCGTAGCAAATGCGTATTTGTTTTGTAATGCCTGCGTTGCCTCACTATTTCAAACTTCTATTGAATAAGTTAGTCATCGCCACCGATTATGAAATCTTAATGGTAAAACCTGCCCAGAAAGGAAAAGCTACGGGCGCAGCGGTAAAAGAAGAAACAGACAACGCGCTTTTTCGCATCCTTGAATTGGAAGAATATAAGACATGGTATGGTAAAGCTTTTTACCGGAATTTATTGCCAGCTCTAGAGGAGTTTCGTCCAGATATTGTTGTGTTTACAACTTGGCCCTATTTTCTTTACCTTACACTCAATCCGCTGTTTTATAGAAAATTACGAAAGTTAGGTACAAAGCTCATTGCCCGTGATATCCCTTTCAATTACGCTATTTGGGGGCATGTCAAAGAGTTTTATTTTTCAGATAAGTTCTTAAATGAAAACTTCAGTAGTGCAAAAAAAACGTGGAAAGGGTTCGTTTTGTTTTGGATAGCCTCCTTGATACGGAGAATCAATTTGCCGCTAGCCGACGCGCACATAAACTACATAGATGAAGCCCGTGAAATCATCGGGAGCTATGGCGTACCCGACAACAAAATTTTTGTCATTTCTAATTCCCCCGACACGGACGAGCTTTTGGCGGCTTTTGAAACGGTCAAAAATCGTCCTGCCATCCTGCCTCCTAATCCACATCGTTTGATTCACGTAGGGCGTTTGGTCAAGTGGAAACGTGTTGATTTGATCATTAATGCTGTTCAGCAACTCCGTCCCTCTTATCCTAATATTGAACTTGTGGTGGTGGGTTTTGGGCCAGAATTAGAGCCTCTTAAAGCACAGGCCCAAAAAATGGGACTGCTTCAATCTGTGCGTTTTGTGGGCGGGGTGTATAATGCGGTTGATTTAGGTCAATACCTCTCCGAATCAGCAGTCTATGTATTGGGAGGAATGGGCGGACTTTCTATTAATGACGCAATGTGTTTTGCAAAGCCTATTGTATGCTCGGTTGCCGACGGCACAGAGAAGCGTCTGGTCAGAGAAGATTACAATGGGTATTATTTTGAAAACGGCAACGAGGCTGATTTGGTGAGGGTGCTGGATAGATTATTGACTGATCCTGAAAAGGTCAAAACGTTTGGGAAACGCTCTTTTGGCATTATTACGGATGAAATAAATATTCATACTGCCATCGAAGGGTATAAAAAAGTATTTGATTTTGTAGCGAATAAAAATTTTCCTATCGGTCAGACCTTGACAAAATAAAGCTCTTGAAAGTCGTTCATCTGAGTACCTATCATACTTTTGGAGGAGCCGCGATTGCGGCGCTTCGTCTACACCATGCCTTGCGCGGGATTGGCGTGGAATCGTCGGTATTGGTTCAACAAACAGAACGCGAGGAAGATGGTGTGCAGGGGTTTGCGTCTGGTTTTATTGAAAAGAAATTGGCCTTTGCACGTTTTGCGGCGGAGCGTGCCTATTTTTTGTTTCATGAAAAAGACAAAAGCGTTCGCTTTCATTTTTCGCCGTTGTGGGCCGGCACCGACGTATCTACCCATCCGCTTGTGCGCAACGCTGATGTGATTCATTTGCATTGGATTAATTTCGGGTTTTTGTCATTGGATTCATTAGAAAAACTGTTTGCGCTCGGCAAGCCTGTGGTCTGGACAATGCACGATATGTCGACCTTTACGGGTGGTTGTCATTACAGTCGTGAATGCGACCGTTTTCTTACGCATTGCGGATTTTGTCCCTATTTGCGAAAGCCCAGTGCCATGGATTTGTCATCTCAGGTGTTTGAGCAAAAGAAAAAGCTATTTTTAAATGCTCCGCTGACGCTCGTTTCGCCCAGCCGATGGCTGGCAGAATTGGGCACGCGTGCCGCGCTGACCAAACACTTGATTTCGCTCGCTATTCCCAATCCCATTGATACGTCGGTGTTCAAACCTGCTGCCTCCAAACCAGCCATCGATCTAAATCCCGCCAAAAAATGGATTCTTTTTGCGGGTGTTAATACCCAAGATCCACGCAAGGGTTTTGCCTACTTCAAAGAAGCAACTCAGTTATTAAAAGACCGACGTGCCGACTGGGGCATTGTCGTTTTTGGCAAAACCGATCCGGATGCGCTCTCGGATATGGGGCTGGAAGTAAGATCATTGGGAAGCTTGCCCGCGCATGAAGTAGTCAAGGTGTATCAGGCGGTCGATGTGATGGTAGTTCCTTCGTTGGAAGATAATTACCCCAACACCGTCATCGAAGCTATGGCCTGCGGTACGCCCGTGGTGGGTTTTGATTCGGGAGGAATTTCCGAACAAATCGAGCATCAAAAAACGGGCTATGTGGCCCAATTGTATTCTTCCGAAGACTTAGCCAATGGGATACGATTTGTATTGGAGGAGGCTGATTACGAGCAGTTAATAACAAATAATCTGCGGGTTATCAGACAGCGGAATAGTTTTGGAGTAGTGGCAAATTCGTACTTATCTCTTTATCAAAAGCTAACAGAAATGCCTAGATAGTAAGTACAGGCTAAGTGCCTGCTCTCGCCGTTTTGATAAACCGCCTTTACGTGCGAGCGGTTTCTCAAAACGGTGAGATTTCTCCCCCAAAACTCGAAACTGGTTTTCTCTCAAAAAAGACCAAAAACAGTTATTGCTCAACGGCTTTGATGCTGTAATTTTTGGTCAATTGCCACAACAGGCGGGGAGCAAAGCGCTTGAGATAAGTGCCGAGCGTTTCCTTAAAGCCCGCAATGATAATCTCGTGTTTTCCTGCTTTGAGTGCATTGACCATTTTGCTGGCGCACACATCTGCTGGAATTCCTTTGGCTTGATTTTGATCCATTTTACCAAACGGCTTCCCGTCTTTACCAATGGCATTGAGCGAAATATTGGTTTTGATATAACCAGGGCAAGCCACCGTTATCACGATGCCATCGCGCCAAACTTCTCCCCGCAACGAATCAAAAAAACCCTGTATGGCGTGTTTGGAAGCGCAATAAAATGTTCGGAAAGAGGTGCCGATTTTGCCGCTCACGCTGCTCGTGACCAAAATGCCCCCCGATTTTTGGGCAACCATGTGCGGAAGTACTTCGCGGGTAAGGAGAACAACGCTGGTGAAATTGGTATCCATCAATTTTTGAAAATCGGTGGGCGCAATGTCCAGAAATTTTTCCCGTTGGCTGATGCCAGCGTTGGGGACCAATACATCTATTCTTCCGAAATGCTGAAGAACAGTTTGTGTTTTTGCTCCAAATTCTTCGGATTTGAGCATATCAATCGGTAACGTCAACACGGAAGTGTCGGGAAGATTCAAGCTTTTTTTGACGCGCTCCAATTCGTCCAGTCGGCGGGCAGAGAGCACCAATTTTGTGCCTTGTTTGGCAAATTCATGGGCTAATGCTTCGCCAATACCCGACGATGCGCCCGTTATCCAAACTATTTTATCGGTTAGGTTCATTAAAAACTAAATTCAGAATGAAAAGATGATTGTATTTCTTCCGCAATATTGCCCATTTTTACGCGTTAATTCCACCAAATACACGACATTATGTTTTTTCGCGCCTGCTTTTTACTGTCTGCTACGCTGCTTATTTCCACTTCTATTTCGGCTCAGCATTTTGCGCTGAGTCGGCTTTTTTACCCCAATGCCACCCTTCGTGCCGACTATATGCCCGAAGCCAACATGGGCAATAATCAGCGTTATGGCCTTTCGCGGACGTCGTTTAACGGCATTATTCCTTTGCGAAGCGAGGTAGATGTGTCTTTCAGCTTGCGTAAAAAGTTTGATTTGCGCGCGCGCCATTTTCTGATGCTGGCCAATGTATCTCAACTCAAACCTACCCAAAACGGCATCATTACCCCCGATAACGGTTACAAAACAGCATCGGTGGGGGTGCTTATGCTTCAAGCTAGCCTGCGCGACCGACTCTGGATTTATGGCGGAGGACTGGGCGTGACGGAGTCCAATGAAACGTTTTTTACGCCGCAGCCTTTTTTCTGGGGAGGAGCGGCGAGAATGCGGATTTTAGGGATACATACCCAGATTGCCTACGGAACGGCCGTTATTTATAACCAAAAATTTCGCTTGATTCCTGTTTTTGGTCTCAACAAACGCCTCGGCAAACAGTGGCGTGTATCGGCTTTATTGCCTTTTCGGTTGGATGTCAACCGCCGCTTCAACGAATGGTTCAACATTGATATGATTGGTGCCTTTGACGGATATAGCGGAGGTTTTCAGCAGGTCATGAATGCTGAAAAAATGTTTCGTCGCAGCAATTATCAGCACGTTAAGCTCTCGGTGGCGGCCAATGCGCATTTGTTCACCGTGTTCAACGTGTCGTTGGAAGCGGGATTAGGAACATTTCGCCAGCTGCGCACTTTTAACTCTGCCCACGAAAATTTGATTACCCAAAAACCCAACATTGCGCCCTTTATTGGGGCAAGCGTACGTTACATTACCAGTAAATCAAAAATGTCTAATCAATTTACCAAGAAATTGGGTTTAGGAGGAGACAGCGGCATTAACTGGTAGGCTTGGCAGTCAACTGAAGCCCCACGACTTTTTTGGCGAGCAATAAATAAAGTGCCATCACCACCACCCATTGGGTAACCATGAGCGGAAAATTTAGCTCGGTAGTCATCCAAACGGTGGAGCTAGGCACCGAGCTGCTCGGGTAGCCTACCAACAAAAAAGCGTACAAATTGTTGGCCAAGTGAATGCCTAGTGGCAGTTCAAGTGATTTGTCGATGACGCCCAATAACGCAAAAAATAAACCTACGCCGATGTAATAGACCATCGCGAGGCCCAACGAGCCTACGGCCTCAATCTCGTCGTTGAAACTGTGGGCAAGCCCAAAAACCGTGGATGTAATAATAATTCCCGCCCAAAGGTTCCACGAGCCAATTCCCTGCAAAAGATACCCTCTGAAAAAAAGCTCTTCAAAAGAAGTTTGAAGCGGAAGCAAGACAATGGCCACGACCAACGAGGGTAAAAAATCCTTCAAATTGAGCGAAAACTGGTATTTGTCAGGAAACAGCAAGTACGTAGCGGTTTCTACTAGCGCTGAGCACACCATCCAAAGTGCTGCTGACCTTAGTACGCGAGGCCAATTGACAACCCCAGTAGGTGTAATCATGGTAAGTGGATTGCGTTTGTGAAGGTGTTTTACACACAGCCAAAGCACCACGAGCGAGGCCACAAAGCCCAATAGCATCAGGGATGTAATAAGATAAACGGGTAATGCTTGAGGGTCATCTTTCCACGTGACCATGGCCCAAGCGCCCGGAATTGAGCCAAGGAGGTTGGCGATAAATACTAAGATAAACACAGCGACGTACACGCCAAATTCGTTACGCCCCTGCCGAGCGGCATGAATGAAGGGGTTGATTTGCATAGGGTAAAGGTCTTATGAAAGCCGAAATAAGCACATTTTCTTCACTAATTGATATCAGTGAGAGAATTACACCTATTGGAATAAGAAAAATAGCTTGTCGGATGCAGTTTTCGGGCTATTAAGCTACTCCAATCGGCAAAGTAGCCCCAATCTATAGGGTTGTTGAGCATCAAAAAACCCCCTTTTCGCTTTTACACAAAAAGGGGGTAGTCACTATTTGAAGGTTGATGAAATGTGTTTCAAATTTGAACAAAACAAATAAAATTCACTTTGTTTTTCATTGAATGCTCAAAGCTAATGCAAAATTTAATGTATCTACAAATAATTTTTTAAAAATATACTTAATTGAGTATTTTTCTTGATAAAATTATATATTATCCACAATTAGTCGCTATTTTGTTTGAATAGCTATTGGTTTTAAAAATTAAATGGGAAAATTAAAAATCAGAAAATTTGAAAGTTATTTTCTGATTTTGTGCTATATAAAAAGAAAAAAATGGCGAATGTTGATAGATGTATAGAATTTTACTCAAAAAATAAACTTAGCTATGTTGAGCACTATTTTGGTATAATTTTGAGAAATAGACTACTTAGACATAACTATACTCTATACCGTCAGCACTTTCATCATTGCCTCTGGGTAACGCAGGCCTGCTACCGCTTCTTTGGGGCTGATGCGTTCGAGTTCGGCCAATTCTTCCTTGGAAAGTGTAATGGTGAGTGCCCCTAGATTTTCTTTTAGGTAAGAAACCCGTTTGGTGCCAGGAATAGGTACAATATTTTCTCCCTGGGCCAGTACCCATGCCAGCGCTAACTGTGAAGGAGTAATGCCGCGCTCTTCGGCCCAGCGTTTGAGTAAATCAACAATGGCGAGGTTTTTGGCAAAATTTTCGCCCATAAATCGTGGCGAATTCCGTCGAAAATCATCGGGAGATAAATCTTCAAATTTTTGAAACTGTCCCGTTAAAAAACCTCGCCCCAGTGGACTATAAGCAACCAAAGTAATGCCCAGTTCGTTGCAGGCAGGAATGACGGACTCTTCAATATCGCGGCTCCAAAGAGAGTATTCTGACTGAACGGCCGAGATGGGATGTACCGCATGGGCGCGTTTGATGGTTTGTGCCGAAACCTCCGAGAGCCCTAAGTACCGTACTTTTCCCGCTTTTACAAGCTCGCTCATTGCACCCACCGTTTCTTCAATGGGCGTAATTTGGTCCCAACGGTGTAGATAATATAAGTCAATGGTATCAATACCCAGACGCTTCAGGCTGGCGTCGCAACTCGCCTGCACGTATTCGGGGCGTCCGCTGAAACCTCGCTTGGCGGGGTCGTTGGGGTCGCGTATGATGCCAAATTTGGTGGCTAGGACTACTTCATCGCGGCGTTGGCGCACCACTTTTCCAACGAGTTCTTCGTTTTTAAATGGCCCGTAGGCGTCGGCAGTGTCCAGAAAATTTATACCTTCGTCGATGGCCGTATGGAGGGTCTTGAGGGATTCGGTATCGTCGGTAGCACCGTAAAACTCAGACATTCCCATGCAGCCTAAGCCGATGGCCGAGAGCGAAATCGTACTGTTTCCTAGAGGGCGTTTTTGCATTGCTTTTCGGCGTTTGTATATTATTCAAAACCAATAAAAATGGAAACAAGTTTAAATAATCAAAAAATAAAACACCTCGAAACCCTTCTCCAAAAAGACTTGGGGAGATTGTCGGATGAAGAGATGAAAATATTGGTTTCCATGAGTATCAGCCGTATTTTGGTGGACAATTCGCTTGATGATACCCGACAAAAAACCACATTTGGCGAACGGATAGCAGATAAAATAGCGGAATTTGGCGGCAGTTGGACGTTTATCATCTCGTTTGGACTTTTTATCGCCGTCTGGATAAGCGTCAATGTGTGGTTGTTGCTCAACAAAGGTTTTGATCCTTACCCGTTCATTTTACTCAACTTGCTTCTATCTTGTTTGGCTGCATTGCAGGCCCCAGTCATCATGATGAGTCAAAATCGTCAGGAGCAAAAGGACCGCGCACGCGCCAAAAGCGATTACGAGATTAACCTCCGTGCTGAGTTGGAAATTCGACTTTTGCACGAAAAACTAGACTATGTGATTCATAAACTGGAGACGAAAAAATGAAAAAGGCTGCCCCTTATGAGACAGCCTTCTTGAAAAAATAGCAGATAAACTTAATTACATCGCGCCTGCTTTAATATCATCTACCACCGTGGGGTCCAGAAGCGTGGTCGTGTCACCTAGGTTTCCAGTATCTCCTTCGGCGATTTTACGCAGAATCCGGCGCATGATTTTCCCCGAGCGCGTTTTGGGTAATCCTCTGACAAACTGGATTTTATCGGGTTTGGCAATGGGCCCAATGATGCGTGTCACGGTCGCTAAAATATCTCGGCGAGAAAGGTCTTCGTCGTCGAGGGTATTTTCGCAAATGACAAACGCATAGATACCCTGCCCTTTGATGTCGTGCGGATAGCCCACCACGGCACTTTCGATGACGTCGGCGTGCATGTTGATGGCGTTTTCTACTTCGGCGGTTCCGATGCGGTGCCCCGATACGTTGAGCACATCATCCACGCGACCCGTGATGCGGTAGTAGCCGTCTTCGTCGCGGAGGCAGCCGTCGCCCGTAAAGTATAGGTTTGGATAGGTCGAGAAGTATGTCTGACGACAGCGCTCGTGATCACCCCAAGTGGTGCGTATGATAGACGGCCACGGATACTTGATACAAAGGTTTCCGCTCACGCCGTTTCCTTCTATTTCTTTGCCGCTTTCATCGACCAATATCGGTTGTACACCTGGCAGTGGCAGGGTAGCGTAAGTAGGTTTGGTTTTGGTCACACCTGCGATGGGCGAAATCAGAATGCCGCCCGTTTCGGTTTGCCACCATGTGTCGACAATCGGGCATTTGCCTTTACCAATGTGTTCGTTGTACCAGTTCCATGCTTCTTCGTTGATGGGTTCACCCACCGAGCCCAGCACTTTGAGCGAGCTGAGGTCTTTGCCTTCCACGTATTTCAGGCCGAAGCCCATCAACGACCGAATGGCCGTGGGGGCGGTATAAAGAATGTCTACTTTGTGCCGGTCAACAATATCCCAAAAACGTCCAGCATCGGGATAGGTCGGGATGCCTTCAAACATCAGAGAAGTGGCTCCACTCAGCAGCGGGCCGTAAACGATGTAGCTGTGGCCCGTGATCCAGCCAACGTCGGCGGTACAGAAAAATACTTGGTCTTTTTCGTATTGGAATACATTTTGGAACGTATAAGCAGAGTAAACCATGTAGCCGCCCGTGGTGTGCACAACGCCCTTGGGCTTGCCTGTGGAGCCTGAAGTATAAAGAATAAACAAGGGGTCTTCTGAATCCATCACTTCTGGCCGGCAGTCCGATGTGACTTGCTTCATTTCGCTTTCCCACCATACATCACGGCCTTTGATCATCGAAATGGGCGTGCGGGTATGGGTCAATACGATTACTTTTTGAACCGAAGGACACGCAATCAAGGCGTCGTCAACGGTATCTTTCATGGGGATATTTTTATTGCCACGCGCTGCACCGTCGGAGGTTACAATAACCTTACAGTTAGAATCAATGATGCGGTCGGTCAAGGACTGGGCCGAAAATCCACCGAATACCACCGAGTGAACGGCACCAATGCGCGCACAGGCCAAGATGGCGATAGCCGCTTCGGGCACCATTGGCAGGTAAATACACACGCGGTCGCCTTTAACAACGCCGTTGCGCTTGAGCACGTTGGCAAAACGACACACTTGGTCGTGCAGCATTTTGTAAGTGAGCGTTACGCTGGGTTCGGAGGGGTCATTGGGTTCCCAAATGATGGCTGGATGATTGCCTAGTTCACGCAAATGACGGTCGAGGGCGTTTTCGGTGATGTTTGTTTTTCCGCCTACAAACCACTTGATGTCGGGTGTGCTAAAATTCCATTCGAGCACTTTTTTCCATGGCTTATGCCATTTGAATTCCTGAGCTATTTCGGCCCAGAATCCTTCGGGGTCTTCTACACTGTGCTGATAGGCGGTTTGGTACTCTTCAAATGTACGGATACGCATGATATCTGAATGTGTTTTGGTAAAAGTTAACGTGGTTAGGAAGGTTGTTGATGAATGCGGGTCTAAAAATAATAAAACATTTTCCCGTTTGAGTGAAATCGCTGTCCTAAAATTGCTAAAAAGGTATAGAAAGTGATGAAAATCAGGTGACTGCAAATTCCCCGAATCCTTTGCCAATTTTTCGGTTCTGCAATTTTTCGGCAATTTCTCCTAAGATGGCGGGGTCGTCAATTGTAGAAGGAATGTTGTAAGATTCGCCATCGGCAATTTGGCGCATCACTTTTCGCAGGATTTTTCCCGAACGAGTTTTGGGCAAACGTTTTACAATTATTGCGCTTTTGAAGTACGCCACGGCTCCGATTTGTTCCCGAATCAACGTCACCAACTGCGTTTCAATCGTCGGCTCATCGATGGCCATTCCATCTTTCAGCACCACGAAAGCAACGGGGCGTTGTCCGCGCATTTCGTCCTGAATCCCTACCACGGCACATTCCGCCACCGCAGGGTGCGAAGCCACAAATTCCTCCATTTCACCCGTAGAAAGGCGGTGCCCCGCTACGTTGATGACATCGTCTACGCGGCCCATGATGTACACGTAGCCGTCGTCGTCTTTGTAGCCGCCGTCGCCCGAGAAATAATAACCCGGAAATTTGGAAAGATACGATTCCTGAAAGCGGGCATCGTCGTTCCAGAGCGTGGGGAGGCAGCCCGGAGGCAAGGGGAGTTTGAGGCAAACATATCCTTCTTGGTTGGCTCCCAACGGCTGCCCGTCTTCGTCCAGAATCTGCACATCAAATCCACTAACGGGCTTGGTAGCGGAGCCAGGTTTGACGGGCAAGAGCTCCACGCCAGTCATGTTAGCGATCATGGGCCAGCCAGACTCTGTTTGCCACCAATGATCAATGATGGGTTTGTTGGTTATTTCCTGCAGCCATTTGAGGGTAGAAGGGTCACAGCGCTCTCCGGCTACGAAGAGCTGTTGTAGGCAGTCAAGGTCGTATTTTTGGAGAAACTCGGCTTGTGGGTCTTCTTTCCGGATGGCGCGAAACGCCGTGGGTGCGGTAAAAAATACCTTTACGCGGTGTTCTGAAATAATGCGCCAAAATGTGCCCGCATCGGGAGTCCTAACGGGTTTTCCTTCAAACAAAATGGTGGTACAGCCCTGAATAAGAGGGGCATAGATAATGTATGAATGACCAACCGCCCAGCCCAAATCTGAAGCCGCCCAATACACATCTCCTGGCTTAATGTTGTACACATACTGCATCGAAAATTTCATGGCGACGGCGTGGCCCCCGTTATCGCGAACGATTCCTTTGGGTTTGCCCGTGGTACCCGACGTGTACAAAACATACAGCGGGTCGAGGGCGTCAACGGGCACGCAATCAACGGGCTCGGCCTGCGCAACAGCGGTGCTGAAATCAACGTCGCGCTCCACTTGCACAAGGGCGTGAATTTGGGGACGCTGTAAAATTAAACAGTGAGGTGGTTTAAATTGGGCGAGGCGAATGGCGTCGTCGAGCAACGGTTTGTACGGAATCACCCGCTCAAACTCAATACCGCACGAAGCCGAAATAACCACTTTAGGGCGGGTATCGTCAATGCGTATGGCCAGTTCGTGCGGGGCAAATCCTCCGAAAACCACCGAATGAACCGCCCCCAAACGGGCACAGGCCAGCATCGCAAAAGCCGCTTCGGGTACCATCGGCATATAAATCACGACGCAATCGCCTTTTTCGACGCCCAACTGACGCAATGCCCCTGCCAATTTTGCCACCTCCGATTGAAGTTGGGCGTAGGTGTATTTTTGAACATTTTTGGTCACTGGAGAGTCATAAATAAGTGCCACCTGCTCGGCACGGCCGTGCTCCACGTGATAATCCACGGCCAGATAGCAGGTGTTTAGTGTTCCCCCATCAAACCACCGATAGAACCCCTTTTCGTTCACCGTTAATGTTTGAACGGGCGCGTTATACCACGCAATTTTGGTTGCCTGTTCGGCCCAAAAATCCACAGGACTAGCAAGGCTGGCTTCGTAAAAGCCTGCATACGAGGGTGTTGACGATTGCATAGGTGATGAAATTTAAAAGGGTAAACTACACAGCGCTCATTGTAAGTGCGTTTACTTTGGCCACCATGTCGCGGGTTGAAAACGGTTTAGGTATGTATAAATCGGCGCCAAGATCATATCCTTTTTGCAGGTCAGTTTCGCGGCTTTTTGAACTCATAAAGATGACCTTAGCATGTTGATATTCTGGTGAGCTTTTGATAAAACGGCACACCTCATAGCCGTCTACTTTGGGCATCATAATATCTAACAAAACAACGTCTGGAATTTCGGTGCGAACGATATCAACGGCCTCCTCGCCGTCGCGGGCAATAAAAACTTTGTATCCTTCCTTTTTCATCAGGAATTCCAGCGACATCAAAATATTGGGTTCGTCGTCTACTATTACTATTTTTATATGTTGGCGTGTCATATAGGCAGTATGTTCGTAGGGTGACCTAGGAGTTTTGAGTGAATAACGTTGTAAAATAGAAAATTTATTCTCTTAAAATAAAATTGTGATCGCAAAGAGATATAGATACTACACTGGTATCTCAAAAGTAAACAGTGTTCCTTCTCCTACTGTACTCTGCACATGGATGCTCCCTTGATGCAGTTCAATGATTTTTTTGGAAATGGCCAGCCCTAATCCACTGCCTTTGGGCTTGCGGGCAAGCGGTGCATTTCCTTGGTAAAATTTATCAAAAATCAGGGCAATGTGCTCCGCACTGATGCCAGGTCCATTGTCTTTTACACCGATGGAAAGGTGATTGCCTTCTACCATTGCCTTTACTTCGATTAGCCCGTTTTGGGGAGGACAAAATTTGATGGCGTTTGATAATAAATTGATGAGCACCTGCATCAACCGGTCAAAATCACCGTTTATGGTGGGTAGTTTGCCCGCGTAAGATGTTTGAATGACAATGTTTTTTTCGGTGGCCAACGCGGTAATGGAATTGATAGACTCGTCGATGAGGGTTTCTGGTTGAAATGTTTCATTGGTCAATTGGTATTTTCCAGTTTCAAACCGTTCCAAATCAAGTACTTGGTTGATAAGCCGGGTCAGGCGGTCTGATTCTTTGATGATGGTACTCAGAAAATGCTTTTGCTGCTCTTCGTCCATGTCGGGATTGTCGTGGACAATTTCCGACAGCGCCCGAATAGAGGTCATGGGCGTCCGAATTTCGTGCGTAACCGTCGACAGAAAATCATCTTTTTCGCGGTCAGCCTGTTGCAGACGTTCATTGGCTTCTTTGAGTTGACCCGTGAGTTGTTCCAGTTCGCGTGATTTGCGCGTCAGCTCTTCGTTCACAAGGCGCAGTTCTTGCGACGTCTTCAAAATATCAATCACCTCATCCACCGTTACGGGTTCTTCCTTCGCCACCGATGCCACCACCACCCGCGCCGAAGCAGCCCCAATGGCACCGCTGAGCATTTTTTCGGCATAATTGACCAACTGAGGGTCGGCATATTTGGCAGAAAGGGCAAGTTTATTGCGTTTAACGTAGAGCGTCACAGCCCGTTGGGCGCGCATTTCCCCGAAAAATTTACTTAAAAGATTCGTCACGTCTGTTACCAATGCTTTTCCTCGCCAAGCCACCGAACGTTCGTAAGAGGTATCATACTTGAAAATATCCACAAACAACGCGGCTTGATTGTGCTCTACGGCGCTTTGGGAGAAATTCAGTGCCCCGAAAACATAAAATGAAACATTAAAAAGTAATGACCAAAAGACACCGTGCGAAAGGCTATCCATCCCTTCAAGTCCCAGAAATGCTTCTGGCCTCAGCCAATGAATATGTGCGGGACCATGCGCCAAAAAGTCGGAAGAAATAAGACCGTTGGAGGCCATTGACGGAATAATGAGGGTGTAAAACCAAACAATTGTTCCCGCCAAAATGCCGCTCATCGCTCCCGTGAGATTGGCCCGCTTCCAGCAAATTCCGCCCAAAGCGGCGGGAGCAAACTGCGCCACTGCCGCAAACGAAACCATGCCGACCGATACCAAAGAATACTTGTCACTGACGTTTTTGTAATAAGCGTACGCCAGCAAAATAATGACGGCAATAAATAAACGACGGGCGGTAATGACAAAACTCCCAATCGAAGAGCCCATGCGTTCTTGCCACCCCCGGCGGCTCACCAAAAACGGCATGAGTAAATTATTGCTGAACATCACCGTCAGGGCAGTACATTCCACGATAATCATGCTCGTAGCCGCCGAAAATCCGCCCAAATAAGTCAGAAAAGCCAAGCCCTGTTGCTTAAAATGCAGTGGTATGGCCAGCAGATAGGTGTCAGATTTGATGGCTTCGTTGGCGAAAAGTAATTTTCCACTGAGGGCAATAGGTAGTACAAAGATGTTGATAATCAGCAGGTAAAGTGGGAATAGCCACTGCGCTTTTTTGAGGTGATTTTCGTCGATATTTTCCACCACCGTTACCTGAAACTGACGCGGTAAAAACAAAATGGCAATGGCGGCTAGAAAGCAATGCCAGAACCAATTTCCCGTTTGATTTTCGGGTAACGTAAATAGTTTACGAAGTTCGGGGACTTTCACGGCGCGGGTGACGATGTCGTCGAAGCCGTTGAAAATGCCGAAAGTAATGAAGAGCCCAACCGCTAAAAATGCAAATAATTTGACCAACGATTCAAAGGCAATGGCTGCTACGAGGCCCTCATGGCGTTCGTTGGCTTCTAGTTTTCGGGTTCCGAATAGGATGGCAAATACAATCAGCATCAGGGCGATGTAAAACGATTGGTCGCTCAAAAACGACTGATTGGGCGAGGTCTCATTGCCCGATAAAATCAGAAAGCTGCTCGTAATGGCTTTGAGCTGAATGGAGATGTAGGGGATGATACCCAGTAAACACACCACGGTCACAATCACGCCCAAGGCCCGGCTTTTGCCATAACGGGCGGAGATAAAATCGGCAATGCTGGTGATTCGCTGGACTTTACAAATGCGAATAATCTTCCTGAAAATAATCCACCAAAGCGGAATCACGAGCGTTGGACCGATATAAACACTTAGAAAATCTGGCCCCGATTCAGCCGCCCGACCCACGCTGCCATAAAATGTCCAAGCGGTGCAGTAAACGGCCAATGAAAGGGCATATACGTACGGATTATTGACCCAGCTGCGTTTGTGGGACGAGCGGCGCTCGGCCCGGTCGGCAATCACAAATAAGAGCAACAGGTACACTAAAGACCAGCAAATAATCCAAAAACTACTCATCTTCTGCTTCAGATTGACGAAGTAACCATGCCGTAGCCCCAATAATCAGTAACCATGCCCCAAACAGAAAACCGTAAAATACCGGGATACTCCCGATGAACGTAGGCTTATTGAAAATCGAAAGAAAGGGGGTATTGAAGAGGACAATAGCCACTACACACAACGCCACCAATGAAATTTTACGATTTGTATTCATAAGAAGGGATAAAGTGAAGGTGCCTGTTATAAGCGCTACTAGTATAAAATGATTGCCGAAGAGCGATACTACTTCGACAATCATTCAAACTACTAAACCCTAAACCTAACTTTTACTGTCGTATTCGCCTTTGAGGGCATAAATTCCAAAAGTAGCCAGGCTCCCTACAATAAGAGGACACAAGATAAAGGTGTAAATTCCCGCAGGAATCAAGTCTTCAGGTTTTCCCGTGCCAAATTTGGGGATGGCCTGATTGATCAATAAATAATACCCTGCGGCGGCACCCACGGCCAACCAGATAATTCCTGCTAGTCTTTTTATCGTATTCATTGTCTTTGTTGTTACTAAATCAGTTGAAAAAATAGGGATAATGAGCGTTTTCGTTACTCATTCATTTTATGAATTAATCATTCACGTTGCGGTCTTTACCGTTGATGTACAGTAATCCAATGACAAAACAGATTCCTGCAATGACAATCGGATACCAAAGTCCTTCGAGGTAAGGAGCGGCGTTGGGCAATGCTTCACCTGCTTCTTTGGCGATGTCGTTGGCTTTGCCAGCCGAAGCAACCAAAGCTGTAGCGATGGTAGGCAACAGCCCCCCAAATACGCCGTTTCCGATGTGGTACGGCAATGACATAGACGTATAGCGAATGCGGGTCGGGAACATCTCAACGAGGAAGGCTGCGATAGGGCCGTAGACCATTGTTACGAAAATCACCTGAATGAAGACTAGCCAAATGAGCGTCCATTTGTCGCTGTCATTGATGGTCACTAGCTTCTTGATTTCAGGTTTTACGGGGGCCGCCGAAGCATCAGCTAAGATTTTTTCAATCTTCTTTTCTTCGTATTGGGTGCCGTCCGTATATTCTTTTTTGGTGGTGGTGACAATGAGCGAATCTTTGGTTTCAACCCCGTCTTTTTTGTCCAGCGTTCGGGTTATACCTACGGTTGTTTTTTCGGCTATTTCCGTTTTGTTTTGGATGTTGGTGGTCTGATACATTTTCTCGTAAATCGGACGATACGACAAAATGGCAATCAACATACCCGCAAGCATGATGCCTTTGCGGCCAATTTTATCCGATAACCAACCGAATAACACAAAGAATGGCGTGCCCAACATCAGCGCGTAGGTCATCAGCGCGTTGGATTGCTGAAGGTCAATATTCATTACTTTTTGCAGGAAGCTCAATGCGTAAAATTGACCTGTGTACCACACAACTCCCTGGCCCATAGTGGCTCCCAACAACGCCAACAACACAAATTTGAAGTTGTAACGGTTGCCAAACGATTCTTTTAACGGGTTGGTAGAGGTTTTTCCTTCGGCTTTTGCTTTGGCAAACAACGGCGATTCGTGCATGTTTTTACGAATCAAGACCGAAACGTATACCATGATGATAGAAACCAAAAACGGTACGCGCCAGCCCCATTCGGCAAATGCCTCCTTCGACATGCTGTTTTGGGTCAATTGAATCACAATCAGCGATACAAACAACCCTGCCGTAGCCGTGATTTGAATCCATGAAGTCCAAAATCCACGCTTGTCGGCAGGAGAGTGCTCGGCCACGTAAGTAGCGGCGCCGCCGTATTCGCCGCCAAGGGCTAATCCCTGCAAAAGCCGCAGTAAAAGCACGAGGGTAGGGGCCAAGAAACCGATGGTTTCGTAGCTAGGAATCAAACCAATCATAAACGTAGCGCCGCCCATCAGCAGCAACGTAACCATAAAGGTATATTTACGGCCAATGAGGTCGCCCAAGCGGCCAAAGAAAATGGCTCCGAAAGGACGAACCACAAAGCCAGCGGCAAAGGTGGCTAAGGTAGAAAGAAAAGCCGCGGTGGGGTTGCCATCTGGAAAAAACTTGGTGGCGATAATCGTCGCCAAGCTTCCAAAGATGTAGAAATCGTACCACTCAATCATCGTACCGACCGACGATGCCGCAATGATGGCGGCTAAGCTTTGTTTTTTCTGCGCTTTAGAATTCGTTGTTGCAGATTCTGACATTAGTGTAGGAAAGTTAGGTGTTATAATTAGAGAAAATATAAGGGTTTCGGAAGAGGGTTTTACTTAACTAAACTCAAAGATACGTTTGGAATTGAACGATAAACTCACCTTTGTTGCCATCAATGACATCTTTGGCCGTGTAGATGGGGCGAGTTGAGTACTGTAAAGTGATTTTTGCGTGATGCCCGTCGATGAAAAAGTTGCTGCCAAGGTCAAAGTAGCTGCCTGTTTTACTAAGGGCCTCAAACTTCTTAGATGTATAAGCGGCAAATGGCTGAACGCGGATTTTGGGTTTATCGCTGGTTTTGGGTAATAAAATCCCAGCCTGTGTATAAAAGATGGAACCTGTTCCAATCATTGGACGGGCATTTCCCGCGCCTGCTAAGGCTTTTTTATCGGTAAACTTAGGGTCAATCGTGCCAATATTCATGATACCGAGGTTGCGGAGGTAGTTAGGGCCAAAATTGTAATTAAAATAGCCGCTGTACATTGTAATGGCCGCATTTTTCTCTTTTCTACCGATAGGCATATCCAGAAATGCATCCAACGCAAACAAGTTTATGGAATGTTTTTGTACAATTCCATTTTTCAGGCTTTGTGTTCCTTCTTTTTGAGAATAAAACCCTGCCCCCACGTTAAACACCTTTTTCGTGCCAACGTAGGTGCCTACTTTGTAAGGAAGCGTATTTGGTTCTCGGTCAAGAAATTCATATTCTAAATAGCCTGCCAGCGCGGCTTTACTCTGACCATTGTTGTCAACGGCGACGCCTTCGGTGGCCGCTCCGTTGGTTGCAAACGGTTTATTTAATGCCAAACGATACTCAAACTTGCCCGCTTTTCCTTTGGCAAAGATGCCATATTGGCGGGCAAATTGATCGCTGTTTTCAATGAGTGCCCAGTTGAAGACTGGTGCATCAACGGCCAAGTAATTAAGGGTACTCGACATAGTCATTCTTGAAACCCCCATTACGTAGTGCAAACCAGCCCCAATATTCATCGTAAATTTGTTGGGCTTTTTTGTCTCGGCGTTGATGGTGGGGATGATGGTATATTCACTCCAAAAATCATGGAAAAATAGCCCTGGTTTTTTGCCAGCGCCATATCCACCCGTTCCAGAAGTGCCCGCAGCACCGCCGTTCAGAAAAGATTGATTGTTGATACCAAAATGAGCCAATACCATAAATCGAGCGCTCACTTGGGCCATGGCTAACATCCGTAAGCGCCGACCACCCACATCAAACGTTTTATTTTGAGGTGTACCGTTGACTAAAGTGCCGGGATTGTTCTGTACTGACCTAGCCCATATCTGACTCCAAGTAATCAAACGCACGTATTTAGTGCCTTCAGGGTTGATATTAAATTTCATTCCTGAACCATAATCCGTAGAGCCTTGGGCGTAGCTATGGGCGCAGCTTGCAGCAAAAATCAATACTAAAGATAACTTTTTCATTGTCGGTTAAGAGGAGAAGGTTTCGAAAAATTCGGACTGCATTGCAATCGAAGCCCGGCGCCTTGGGCAGTAATTGTGATTCAAAACACCAGAAAATACAATAAATAAAAAAAATATTGATATAGACTTGGTCAATTAGTGTAGCTAAAGGCCTATAAAACCCCTGATTTGCCTTATTTTATACTACTATTTGTTTTCAATTCTGAATATTCTGTGGTAATTGAAGAAAAAATCAGAATATTATAAGGTATTTTCGTATTGATTGAAGTATAAAGGGACACAAAATAGGAATAGGCACCCCGAAAAGTGCCTATAGTAATTTAGCAAAAGTATATTATATTAGCAATAAATAGGAGAAATAGGGGAGAATGCAATGCCGTGTTTGACTAAAATGAATTCTTCGGAGCCTTAATCTTTAAATCGTTCCCATTTAATCATCATAAATTTATCGCCCAATTCGGTCACAATCATACCCGTTCCTTCGAGGTTTTTGCGGTCGGCATAAAACTCCGCCAATTCCTTATGACTCATCACTTTGTATGTGGCATGATGCGTGATTCGGTCGGGCATTTTGATTTGGTATTTTTTGACCCAGTTCATGACCGACACGTGACTGACCCCCAACAAACGCTCGATTTCGCGGAAACTCACCCCTTCAATATACAGCTGGAGGGCTTTGATGACGTAATACGAACTAATACCTTTGCCGAGTTTGTCGACGGTAAAATTGTAATCGCATTTTTTGCACCGAAACCGTTGGCGGTTTTTAATAATTCCGTTTTTGACAGTTTCTAGGCTATCGCATTTGGGGCATTTCAAGGTTGCAGCCATTGATGAGAGAAGGTTTAGTCGGGTGAAAAAAGATATTTCGCTATAGTAATTTACCAAATCTAAATTGCCCCGTTCTTTGAAAAAATGCTTTTGATCATTTTTGGGGTGGATGTGCTAATTTTAGATAGATATCCTTTAGGCTTGGATATATTCGGGGCAAAAGAACAGTTTTTTGTTTCTTTATGCTGAAAAGTGCCGAAAAGTACGGATAATTGTTGCCTGTTCTGTTGGAGCCTAAAACAAGACCTAATATGTCATTTTCAATCAATTATCAAGTAGAAAATCAGTTGTCTGTTGATGAATTTATATCAGTACTCAATCGCTCAACCTTAGGCGAGCGTCGCCCCGTAGAGGATACTGAGCGGATAGCAGATATGCTCAAAAATGCCACTCTGTTGGTAACGGCGCGCGACAATGGCGTGCTCGTTGGCGTATCGCGGGCCATTACTGACTTTGCTTTTTGTACCTATCTGTCAGATTTGGCGGTGGACCAAGCGTATCAAAAACAGGGCATCGGTAAGGAGTTGATTCGGCAAACAAAACTGGCTGCGCCCCGTGCCAAACTCATTTTATTGTCGGCGCCCAAAGCAGTAGAGTATTATCCCAAAATAGGCATGAAACATCATCCCCATTGTTATTTTATAGATACGGTAGAAGAACTGAAATAATGGTTTATTATGAAAAAACTCGGACTGATTCTTTGGCTCTTTTTTGCTTTTTTTGAGTCTTTAATGGCGCAGACAACGTTTGTGGATACCTGTTTGGGTAATTGGGAAGGAACGATGTACATCTACAGCCGAGGCGTGCTCAAAGACAGCTTACCTGTAAAATTGACCGTTAAAAAAATGACAGCTGCGGATGCATGGATGTGGAAAATGGAATATTTGTCGCCCCAAATGCCTATGGTTAAAGACTATATTTTACGGCTAAAAGACGCTTCAAAAGGGCATTATATTACAGACGAAGGAGGTGGAATTGAGCTGATGGACTATTTATTTGAGAATAAACTGTATTGCGTTTTTGAAACATCTGGCGTAATACTTACTTCTACCTATGAATTGAGAGGCAAAGAATTGATTTTTGAAGTGACTTCAGGAAAAAAACAAGGTGTTGATAACCAGCCCGTCACTAACTATTCGGTTGATAATTTACAGCGGGTTGTATTTAAAAAAGTAGAATAAATCAGAACCTTCTTGTGAATGTTGACTTTGTATTGCCGGTTAAAACTTCCAATATAGACAGTAACAATGTTTCAAAAAAAGCAGAAGGGTTCACCTTCTGCTTTTTTGTTAAGTTATTCTAATCTCTTAAGCTATTTTTCGGACATGGCTTCTTCGTTAACAAATGACATTGCCACCTGCGTTAGCTCATCGTCGGCCGAGTGTTCTTCGTCCAACGTAGCCTGTAAAAGTGCCTGCACTTCCGTATGGCCCATAATGGCGGCCAAAGTACGCAGAGTACCATAGGTTGCAATTTCGTAATGTTCAACTTTTTGGGCTGCCAAAATCAGGCCGCAATCCCGCACCATTGTGCCGTCTTCGGTATCGTCAATGATTTCGTTGGCCTCTCTGATTAGTCCTTTAAGGGCTTCACAGGTTTTGGTTTCAGGTTTTTCGTCCAATGATTCAAAAACCTTTTTCAAACGTTCTACGTGGGTTTGTGTAACGGCCAAGTGACCTTCAAATGCCTTCCTAAGTTCGGTAGAAGTACTGGCTTCGGCCATTTTTGGTAGGGCTTTCAGCAAATGATTTTCGGCCCAATAAATGTCTTTAATTTCTTCCAAAAACAATTGATGAAGCGGAGATTGTTTCATCTCTTCGGTGATTTGTTGCTTTTTCATAACCTTGTTTGTTAAAGTTGAATGATAAGATATGACCGAAAAGATAAAAAAATCATGCTAACCTAAAGACAGGGTTTCTTGGGAAATAACAACCTCAAATTGTGCATCAGTTCAAGAAAGAGCTTCCCAAAAAGGCACACTTTTAGGAAAGTTGAAACAAAAAAAGCGAGCTTTTGAAAGCCCGCTTTTAAAGAAATATTGCGAAAAGAAAAACTGATTTATAGCTTGATGCAGACTGTATTCTCCTTATTTTACATTTATCAGTTTTACATTTTTCGGTTATCTATACCTTACAATCCCCCGAAATCAAAGGACTCCAAATATTTGGTCGTAAATATCCCTGATTTAAAGCCAGGGTCGTCCATGAGGCGGATATGGAAAGGAATCGTAGTTTTTATCCCTTCAATGACGCATTCCTGCAAAGCCCGTTTCATGCGGGTCATCACTTCTTCGCGTGACTGACCGCTTACGATAATCTTAGCAATCATTGAGTCATAATTGGGGGGAATGGTGTAGCCGGCATACACGTGGCTATCGATACGAACGCCGTGACCGCCCGGAAAGTGCAATTGCGTAATCTTGCCGGGGCTTGGGCGAAACCCGTTGGCGGGGTCTTCGGCGTTGATACGGCACTCCATTGCGTAGCGTTGTGGGGTGTAGTTTTGTCCCGAAATTGGCTCGCCAGCCGCCACTTTGATTTGTTCCTTAATGAGGTCAAAGTTGGTTACTTCTTCCGTAATCGGGTGTTCTACCTGAATCCGGGTATTCATTTCCATAAAGTAGAATTCACCGTATTTGTCGACCAAAAACTCAATGGTTCCTGCACCTTCGTAATTGATGGCCGAGGCGCCTTTGATGGCAGCCTGTCCCATACGCTCCCGAAGTTCGGGGGTCACGATGGGAGAAGGTGTTTCTTCAACCAGTTTTTGGTGGCGACGCTGAATCGAGCAATCGCGCTCCGAAAGATGGCATACTTTGCCATATTGGTCACCTACCACCTGAATTTCAATGTGGCGAGGTTCTTCTACAAATTTTTCGAGATAAAGACCATCGTTACCGAAAGCAGCGCCTGATTCCATTTTGGCATCATCCCACGCCTTCTGAAACTCACTTTCTTCTTTGATGATGCGCATTCCGCGTCCACCGCCCCCAGCGGTTGCTTTCACAATGACGGGGTAGCCAATTTCTTTGGCCAATTCTTTGCCTTGTTCGACAGAGTCAAGCAGTCCTTCTGAGCCTGGAATCACGGGCACGCCCGCGGCTCTCATGGTTGCTTTAGCGGTGGCTTTGTCGCCCATGAAATTAATCTGTTCGGCCGTTGCTCCGATGAATTTGATACCGTAATCGGCACAAATGCGAGAAAACTCGGCATTCTCCGATAAAAATCCGTAGCCGGGGTGAATGGCGTCGGCGTTGGTGATTTCGGCAGCCGAAATGATGTTTGGAATATTCAGGTAGGACTGACGGCTCGCAGGAGGTCCAATACAAACCGCTTCGTCGGCAAAACGTACGTGCAGACTTTCACGGTCGGCTGTTGAGTACACCGCCACGGTCTGAATTCCCATTTCGCGGCAGGTACGAATCACCCGTAAGGCGATTTCCCCGCGATTGGCAATAAGTATTTTTTTAAACATAATTTTGAGTCATTGAGTAGTCATTGATAATCATGAAATTGGCATAGTATCAGGGCGTTTTTCAATCAAGACTTGATTGTTCCCGACATTTTACGGCAAAAACTTGATTAACTCCGACGATTTAAATGGGTTCTACCAAGAACAAAGGCTGGTCGTATTCAACGGGAGTTGCATTTTCAACCAATACTTTCACGATCCGGCCCGATACTTCCGACTCGATTTCGTTAAAGAGTTTCATCGCTTCAACGATACAAACTACTTTGCCCGTCGTAACATCGTCGCCTATTTCTACAAATGAAGGTTTGTCGGGGCCACCTGAGCGGTAAAAAGTACCAATCATTGGCGATTTAATGGTCAGGTACTTTGAATCATCGGCTTTGGGAGCCACAGGGGCGGCGGCAGGCTGGGGGGCGGGAGCCGCGGGCTGAGGAGCCGCTACGGGCGCTGCTGCTACGGGAGCAGGGGCGGCCGTTACATACGTAGCCGCCGCATTTTTCTTTACACTTACCTTAAATTCTCCGGTTTCGATATTGACTTCATCCAAGCCAGAATTAGCGATGAAGTCTAACAATTTTTGAATGTCTTTGATTTCCATTTTTTTAGTGGTTATTACGCAGTCGTCACTATTTTTTAGCGCCATGCCATCAATGGTGGGCTACAATCAGTAGGAATTATTTTACGCGTTCTACATAATCGTAAGTGCGGGTATCGATGCGGAGTTTATCACCTTCTTCGATAAACATAGGCACCATAATACGGGCTCCTGTTTCAACTTCAACGGCCTTGCGGGGGTTGTTGGCAGTATCCCCTTTGATACCTGGCTCGGCGTAGGTGACGACAAGTTCCACAAAAGAGGGTAATTCACAGGTAAGCGGGGATTCGTTTTCGGTATTAATGAGTACTTCAACGACTTGGCCTTCTTTCAGCAAATCGGCCGCCGTAAGAAGTTTTTCTGAGATAGAGATTTGGTCAAATGTTTCATTGTCCATAAAATTATAACCAGTCTCATCTTTGTACAAATACTGGAAAGAGCGGCGTTCTACACGAACTGGATAAATAGCTACTCCTGAGTTGAAGGTATTATCCAACACTTTTCCGGTGGTAAGGCTTTTGATTTTCGTGCGTACGAAAGCCGCGCCTTTGCCAGGTTTTACGTGTTGAAATTCAATCACTTGGAATAAATCGTTGTTGAAGTTAATGACCAATCCATTACGGATGTCTGCGGTTGTTGCCATACTTTTTTGAGTTACAGTTTTTGGTTGAGTAGTTGATTGGTAAAGCGACTAAAACTACCTTAAGAACCCTTAAAACTGACGATTATTTGCAAAATATAGGTTGATAAAAAAAAATTAAAGAGCTGCTGGAAAGCTTAGTAGCCCCATTTGACATACACAGAGCCCCAAGTGAACCCACCTCCAAAAGCGGCCAAAATCAGGTTGTCGCCTTTATTGAGTTGAGATTCGTAATCCCACAAACAGAGCGGGATGGTAGCGGCGGTGGTGTTGCCGTATTTTTGAATATTAAGCATCACTTTGTCCATTCCTACTTTCATCCGATTGGCGGTGGCAGAAATGATACGTTTGTTGGCTTGATGCGGTACGAGCCACGCCACATCGTCGCCGGTGAGGTGATTGCGCTCCATGATTTCGGCGGCAACGTCGGCCATATTGGTGACGGCAAATTTAAATACTGAAGGGCCATCTTGGTACGCATAGTGCCAGCGTTTATCGATGGTTTCGTGGGTGGGTGGGTAGCGGCTGCCCCCTGCTTTTTGGTTCAGGAAAGGCTGCCCCGCGCCGTCGGAGCGAATAATACTGTCGATAATTCCGAAGCCTTCGATGTTGGGTTCGAGCATTACTGCCCCCGCTCCATCACCGAAAAGCACGCAGGTAGTACGGTCGGTGTAGTCGACGATGGCCGACATTTTATCGGCGCCTACTATAATAACCTTCTTATATTTTCCTGTTTCGATAAACTGAGAGCCCACGGTCAGGGCGTACACAAAGCCCGAACAAGCCGCCTGAATATCAAAACTCCCGATGGATTTGATACCGACCATGTCGCAGATAAGATTGGCGGTGCTTGGAAAGATAAAGTCTGGTGTTGTGGTTGCGCAGATGAGTAAATCAACTTCTTCTGGGGCGGTATGGGTCTTTGCCAAAAGACCTTTTACCGCTTCAGCTGCCATGTGAGAAGTACCAAGGCCTTCTCCTTTGAGGATGTGACGTTCTTTGATACCTGTGCGGGCGGTTATCCATTCGTCATTGGTATCAACCATTTTTTCCAATTCTGCATTGGTCAAAATGTAGTCGGGTACGTATCCTTGTATCCCCGTAATAGCAGCTCGAATTTGACTCATTTTTTACTTCGTAAAAGTTATTAGTTATCTGGGTCTCGGTTATCCGTAAGTCTGTTTTTTAAATTCGGACCACGGCGAACTGGTAACAGCTAACGCAGTTTTAACTTAGGGCTTTTGCAATCTGAACGTAGGCGTGTGATTCCACTTGTTTGCGCGCCCAGGTAATCATATTTTTGATGGCGATGGCCGAGGATATTCCGTGGGCAATCATGACGTTGCCATTGACTCCGATGATGGAGCTACCGCCGACTGATTCATAATTCATTTTATCAATGAAATCATCCTGAATACCGCGCTCTTTGGCAACATCGTAGAAAGATTCGGCTAACTTGAAAAGGGCATTGCCCGTAAATCCGTCGGTAACAATGACGTCGGCTTTGTCGTCAAACATATCGCCGCCTTCCATGTTGCCCACAAAATGAATTCGGGTATTATCTTTTAAAAGCTGGTGAGCGGCCTGCGCTACTACTGAGCCTTTCTGCTCTTCTTCCCCGATGTTCATTAAAGCCACGCGTGGGCGTTCAATCTGGAAAGTTTGCTGGGCGAAGATAGAGCCTATTACGCCAAATTGCTCCAATACTTCTGGTTTGCAGTCGGCATTGGCCCCAATATCGAGCATGACGGCGTGTCCGCCTTTTTTTTGAGGAACAAATCCTACAATGGCTGGGCGGATGATTCCCTCAATGGCTTTGATGCTGAAGAGTGCCCCTACGTGCATAGCACCTGTGTTGCCTGCTCCGCAAAAAATATCTAATTGTTTGTCTTTTAATAACTTAAATCCAATTGAGATACTGGAATGTGGCTTCTGAGAGAGCGCTTTTGTGGGATGTTCACCCATTTCAACGACTTCTTCGGCATGGACAACTTCAATTTGACTGCCCTGATAATTATATTTTTCCAGTAAAGCATTGATTACATCCTGCTTACCAATCAATACAATATGGATATCCGGGGGTAATTGGGATGCTGCATTGACGGCTCCTTCTATTATAGCATCGGGGGCAAAATCCCCTCCCATTGCGTCTATTCCTATTTTCATTATTCTTTAGAGGTATTGGGTATCAAGAAGGTATCGTTATACTCAAAATGAGGCTGTAAAAATAGCAGATAACCGATACTAAAAAAGCATTTCACAACAACTTTATCTATAAGTTGCCATAAAATGCTTTCACATACAGAGAGTTATGAATTAGACTTGCTTGTAGCCTTCTACCACAACTTTGCCTTTGTAAACCAAATTTCCTTCAAATACGTGCGCACGGTGCATCAAATGTACTTCGCCCGTTGTTGGGTCAGTTGAAAGTGCTTTACCCTGGATTGCGTCGTGTGTACGGCGTTTGTCGCGGCGAGTGCTTGAATGTCTTCGTTTGGGATGTGCCATTGCTTTATGTCTTTATTGTTTGTTCGTTATCTATAGTTACTCTAAAAAAATGCTTATTCTTTTCCTTTTAACTTTTGTAAAGCGGCCCAGCGGGGGTCTATTGCTTCGTTGTCGGGGGCATCAGCGGCTTTTTCTTCGCTTTCTTCTCCCGACTGGTACACCAAAATCCCCTCTTCTTCTTCATCTTCGTTCTCTTCATTTCTGAAGCGAGGATGAAGTTTTTTCATGGGTAATGAAAGCGCGATGAAATCGAAAATGTACTGAGCAACGTTGATTTTAACCGTTTCGTGACGGATAAGCTCAATGTCTTCGGCGAGTATTTCATCGTGGTCTCCAAATTTTAAAATGAGCTTTTCGGTTAAATCAATCGGCTCTTCAAAAACTTCAAGACTGCGGTCACACACCAACTCAACGACTCCTGCAATGCTAAAATTAAGAATCAGCATCGTAGTAGACTTGTCGATGGTCAAATGCGTTGTAAAATGACCATTTTCAATTAATTCTTGCTCCAGTGCCTCGAAAAATTCGCGACCTGATTCAAAATTATAGACATACTGCTTGTCTTTTAAACCGTAAATGCCTATGTCGTACTGTGTTAGCGCTTTCACTTCTCTATCAAAATGGGCTGCAAAGTTAGGAGTATTTATTAAAAATCGCAAATCTAAAAAAGTTTATATTAGATTTTAATGTCGACAGAGCGAAAAACGCGGTTTTAACGCTCAAGAGGCCCCAAGTCTGAGAAATATTTTTCAAAGTGAGTCGATAAAATCGCTTTACCGTCGAGAAGAGAATTTGGGACGTTCGTCCTTTTTTTTGCCCATTTATCCTCAATTCTGTCACCATTTGACCAGTAGCTTGCATCTTGTTTACGAAAATCATTCTTAACCATAAAAAATCAACAGCCATGAAAACAATCATTTTTGCCATCGCCTTTTTGACTTCCGTAGCGGCCATTGCCCAGGACAGCGTTGAAGATTCAGCCAAAGAAAAACCGTCGAAGATTTATTACACGCAGGGAGGAAATGGTGCTCTTTTGTCATTTTCGCAAGTAACTCGCAACGGTAAAGAAGTCGGAAGTATTCCGCGTTTTACGCTTTTTTTTAACTTAGGTACAAATGCCAATCTGGACTTGGGAAATCATTTCGGGGTTTTTGGTGGATTGAACCTGACCAATATCGGAATGATTACGGAAGAAGAGATTGTAGGAACGGTCAAAACCGATAAATTTAAAACCAAACAGCGGGTGTATGCGGTGGGAATTCCGGTGGGGATTAAAATCGGAGATTTGCGTAACTTTTACGTTTACGGGGGAGCCGAAGCGGGTTTTGCCTTCAATTACAAACAAAAAGACTTTATCAATGGCGAGAAGGTCGATAAATTTAACGAATGGTTCAGCAATCGTACCAACGCATTTATGCCCGCCGTTTTTGTTGGATTTCAGGCTAAAAATGGGTTTGGATTAAAAGTGCAGTATTACCTAAATGACTTCTTGAATCAGGGCTTTTCGGAAGGTGGCGCAAAGCCTTACGCGGGTACAGAATCCCGTATTTTCTTCCTGACGTTGGGGTATAATTTTAGCAAGAAATAGTTGGAGGTTTTAAGAAAATAGTTGGCAGTCTACAGTAGGCAGTTAAAAATTGCGTAAATTTTACTGCCTACTGCCTACTGCCTACTGCCTACTGCCTACTGCCTACTGCCTACTGCCTACTGCCTACTGCCTACTGCCTACTGCCTACTGCCTACTGCCTACTGCCTACTGCCTACTGCCTACTATTTTGCTTCTTTCACCAAAAAACAAGAAGCAGCGGCCAAGAGCATACAAACCCCCGCCAACACAAGGGCATTGCGAGGGTCATCGCCCAGCAATGTTTTATAGAAAAGTGGTACGGTAAGCATCCCGATAAACTGCGGAACACAGATAAAACCGTTGAATATACCCATATATACCCCCATTTTTTCTTGGGGCACGGCTTCGGCCAGCATTAGATAAGGCATTGACATGATGGAACCCCACATGAACCCGATGATGGTCATGCCTGCTAAATAAATCATTTTATCGTTCGAAATCAGCGTCATAAAGAAACCCGCCGCTCCGAGGCACATAAACAGTGCGTGGGTGGCACGGTTGCTCCCGATGGCTTTGGCAATCCGGGGGATAAAAAATGAAACGACGGCGCACGAAATGCTGAACATGGCAAAACAAAGCCCGCCCCATTTGGTCCCTTCTTCAAAACCCGTTGGATTTGAAACGGCATCGGGCGCGTTGAACGCGTATTTGGCCGTAGCCAATGAAAGGTATTGCCACATCAGTGGTAGGCCGTACCAAGTAAAAAACTTTACCCACCACAATTGACGCATTACCGTAGGCATGGTTGAAAGTGGAGCCAGAATTTCCTTGAATACGGGCAACATCAATACCAAGTACCCGCCAATTAAAATACCAAAGCCCCATTTAAGGCCGTTGGCCAAGCCGCCCGAAAAGTAAGCAAAGCCAAAGGCCAAAATGGCGGCGCCAACAGCCAAGGCTAAATGCCAAAAGGAAATGGATTTTTTTTCTTCTTCCGAGAAAACGTGCGCTTTCTTATAATCATCGTTTTCGGGAGGGTATTCTTTGGTGGTACGCATTGTCCAAAATACCGCGATTAAAATAGACGCCGCTCCTATATAAAATGGATAGCGAACGGAGTTGGGAATACCGTTGGCTAGTTGGTCGTCGGATAAAACCATTGAGATGCCCAAAAGCGGCAAAATATAAGGCATCAGGTTGGCAAGGGTTTGTCCAAAACCCACAAAGAAGGATTGGACCGCAAATCCAACAGGGCGCTGTTTTTCGTTGAGCATATCACCCACAAAAGCCCGGAAAGGTTCCATGGCAGAATTGAGGCCCGCGTCGAGAATCCACATCAAACCCGCCGCCATCCAAACTGCCGAAGAGTTGGGCATCATAATCATGGCAATGCTTCCTAAAAGTGCTCCAGCAAGGATAAATGGCCTACGCCGGCCCCATGTGGGGGACCAACTGCGGTCCGAAACGGCCCCGATGATAGGCTGGAGCAATAAGCCCGTAAGCGGTCCAGCAAGCCAAAGGCCTGGGATAGACGCTTCGTCGGCTCCAAGGTAGCGGAAAATGGGACTCATATTGGCTTGTTGCAAGCCAAAGCCATATTGAATACCTAAAAACCCGAAACTCATGTTCCAGATTTGCCAAAAGGTTAATTTGGGTTTTTCGTTCATTACATAGGTTAAGTTAAATCGAAAGCAGTGATGCAATTATAGGCATTTCGTCATTAATTGCAAATCTTCTGACTTACATTTAAGTCAGAAAAATTTGGATGAAAGTAATAAAAGTAAGCCGTCGCTAGTTGTTAACTAGGGGTTATATTATTTTCGCCTGTCTATAGCCTTTAGTAATCGTATACATTATTTTCTTTCAGCTATTACCCAGTCTCGTTTATGAAGTTGTTGCTCTTAATTTCTCTATTCTCACTTTTATTGACGGCCGAAGAAACCGCACTCACCATTGAAATAACCAATATTCGCCACCCAAAAGGCACTTTGCGTTTGGGCGTATTTAGGGCAGGGAATACGTTTGGAAGTACGTACACAAAGCCTGATTTTGGGCAAATGGTGACGGTGTTGGGCAAAGGAGAGGCACGTACCGTAATGAATTTGCCGCCAGGGCGTTATGCACTGGCGTTGTATCACGATATGAATGATAATTGGAAACTAGACAAAAACTTCGTGGGTTATCCCAAGGAGCCTTTTGGTTTTAGTAATAACTATCGTCCAGTATTTACGGGGCCTAATTTTGAAGATTGCGCCTTTGAAGTGAAAGGCAACGGAACTTCACACCTAAGAATAAAGCTGCTGAATTAAGCGGTTTTAACTGGACGGAAACCTTAGTGGTCGAGATTTTTCTTTATCAATTGAAAAATACCTCGTCCACAAACACCCACGCGGGTTGTCCTTTGCCCGGATGCCATGCGGGGAGCTTCGCCACAGGCCGCGCCACAATTTTAATGACGCTGTATTTACCCTCTTTCAATTGGCTCTGAATGGCTTCGACGCGGGCAGACTGGTCTTTGGTCGGTTGTTCGGGTAAAATTTTCTGTAATAGTGTCAAATGGGCTTTGTCGCTGCCGCCCCATACTTCGACCGATGCTGGTGGGAAAATGAAGCCGCCGATGTTTTTGCCAATGCTCAGGGTTACTGCTTTGACTCCCGTAGGTTGGGCAAAGGTAAACAGTGCTTCAAAAGGCTTTTCGCGGTAGCCGAGCCAAGCCGGGTTCTTAAAATCGCTGGCTTCGCCTTTTTTCTGATTGATGAGCGTATTGCTGCCTTCGCCTTGGTACTGAGGGTTGGGTTCGTTTAATAATTCAACAAGGGTAGGGCGATAAGTCCCTTTGAAAAACGTGTATTCGACCACGTCGCTGGCGTACCAGTTGTCTTTGGTCGCGCGGGCTTTTACCACAGTGTAGCCGTTAAGCGCAATTGGTTGTTTATATACCGAAGAAGCTGTAGAATCGGGGACAGAACCATCAAGCGTGTACCGAATCGTAACGCCTTTGAGGGGGTGTTTGAAGGTAACGGGCGTTTGCTCGGTCAACACAAATTTTTCATTGACCAACATCGGTGGATTGAGTTTCAACCTTTCAGATTCTTTGGGAACATAGCCCAATTCAAAGCGAATCTTAGGGTGTTGTTTTTTCAATTCGGCCACTTCTTTCTCTAAAATGGGCGTATTCCAAATAAATACTTCCTGAAGATTGGGTAGATTTCCAATGGTTTTCAATGACTCCTTGGTCACTTTTGTGCCTGACAATGACAGGGATTTTAAGCCCGTCAGCGTCTTAAATGTCGACAGGGTTTTGCCCGTAATGTCTGAATTATTCAAATTCAGTTTTTCTAACTTTTCAAATTTGGCAATGGTTGCCAAATCTTCGTCTTTGATGGGCATATTTGATAAATTCAGTACCACCAATTGTTGTTTGATGTCCGACAACTCCCCCAATTGCTCTGGTTTATACGCCTGACGTACAAAGAAATCAGCCTGCAAGGCAGGGGAATTGTGCGCCAGAGGAAACACCACTCGGAAAGGATTGTTGAGTTTTTCGAGGGTGGATTCAGATGCTGGTTCAAAAGTATAAACCGCTACATTTTCTGTTTTCCTTTCTCCTTTTTCCAAAAATGCTTTTATTGGATCGTTGGCCGCCAATGCTTTGATGGGCTTTTTGACATCGGCTCCGCTCTGCACCCAGGCCGTCAGCAAACCGATTTCCTGCGGGGTCAGCTGGGCTTTTCCTCGGGGAGGCATGTGTTTTTTATCGTCGAGCGGCAGGTTGGCGCGTTGGATAATGTGGCTGTTAAGGGCGTCGCCGGCTACCCATATCGGGCCGTTTTTACCACCTTTTAGTAAGCCCGCTACGGTGGTCATGAGCAGTTCGCCTTTGGTCTTTTGCTCGTTGTGGCATTGAAAGCATTTGGCCTTCAAAATGGGCTGAACGGCCGCTTCAAATACGGGAGTGTCGTCGGTGATGGTAAGGGGGGCGTCGCCATCTTTGGTGGGAAACAGATAATCTTCGCCGTGCGTGAGGCTGGCCCCAAAATGCCCTGTTACGGCCAAAACGACCGCACTGAGCGCCAAAACTGCGTTAAATATGGCTTTCCGTTCAATGGATTGTTGATGCAATAAAACCAAGCGGTACGCCAGAAAACTCAGGCCGATTCCCGTGTATTTGTGCCAGTTGAGTAAGTCGGCGGTGTAACCTTCTTCGCGTGATAAAAAGAAGCCCATCAACGCAGTCAGGGAAGCCGTTAAGGCAGTAAATGACAGGATAAAGCCCAATAATTTGTTAAAGTTTGCCCCTTCAAATTCTTTCCTGAATATCCACAGCAATCCTGCCAAAATCAATAAACCAATGGGCAAATGCAGCAGCATGGGGTGCATTCGTCCCACAGGTTGCAACCACGTCGGAAGGATGACTTTGTCCTGAAATACCAATAAAAACACCAATAAGGCGTGAATGGCTAAAAGTAGGTAAGAGGTTAGGTTTTGAAAACGAGGCATTTTTTGAAAAAAGTGTCGGTTTAGGTAGTCGCTCGCGTCTCGCGAGTGACTGCGTTATGCAATCAGCCCCGGAATTACTTTTCCGGCTACATCTGTCAGGCGGTAGCGGCGGCCTAAGTGCTTGTAGGTCAGCTTTTCGTGATTGAGGCCCATAAGGTGCATGACCGTGGCGTGAAAATCGTTGATGTGTACTGGGTCGCGGACGATATTGTACCCAAAATCGTCGGTTTCGCCGTAAACGGTGCCCGGTTTGACGCCGCCGCCGGCCATAAAGGTGCAATAGGCGCGGGGGTGATGATCGCGGCCGTAATTGTCTTTGGTAGCCGTGCCTTGGCTGTAGTTGGTACGGCCAAATTCGCCACCCCAAATGACCAAGGTTTCGTCGAGCAAGCCACGTTGTTTTAAATCGGTAATCAACGCCGCCGAAGCGCGGTCGGTATCTTTGGCCTGAAGGGGCATTTCACCGACCATGTTGCCGTGTTGATCCCATCCCTGATGGTATAACTGCACAAACCGAACGCCTGCTTCCGACAGCTTGCGGGCCAAAAGGCAGTTGGCGGCAAAAGTGCCCGGCACCAGACATTCCGGACCGTACATTTTGATGATGTGGTCGGGTTCTTTACTGAGGTCAGTGAGTTCAGGTACGGCCGTTTGCATTCGGTAGGCCATCTCGTATTGCTGCACTTTGGCCTTGATTTCGGGGTCACCAAAATCGTCGTAGGCCATGTTATTCAATTCAGAAAGGTTGTCCAGCATCTTACGCCGGGCTGAGCGGTCGGTCCCAGCGGGGTCGTTGAGGTACAAAATGGGTTCTTCGCCGCTGCTGAATACCACGCCTTGGTGGGTAGAGTCTAGAAACCCGTTGGTCCACAGTTTGGAATAAACGCCCTGACCGTTTCCTTTGCCGCGCGAAAGCAACACCGAGAACGCAGGAAGGTTTTTGTTTTCGCTGCCCAGTCCGTAGCTTGCCCATGCGCCCATGCTTGGGCGGTTGCCCTGTTGGGCGCCTGTTTGCATAAACGTGAGGGCTGGGTCGTGGTTGATGGCCTCGGTGTTCATGGTTTTAATCATGCATAGGTCGTCAGCGATGTTGGCGATGTTGGGAAACAACTCACTCATCCACATGCCCGATTGTCCGTATTGCGCAAACTGAAAATGTGAACCTACCAACGGAAATTTGGCCTGATTGGCGGTCATACCCGTGAGACGTTGACCCATGCGAATGGAAGCGGGGAGTTCTTCGCCCGCCATTTTATTGAGCATGGGTTTGTACTCAAAGCTTTCGTATTGTGATGGTGCGCCGTTTTGGAACAGGTAAATCACGCGTTTGGCTTTGGGCGCAAAGTGCGGGATACCCAAGGGCAAGGCATCGGAGTCGTCGCCTGAGCCTTTGAACAAATCGGGAACGAGCAATGAGCCGAGGGCTACACTGCCGATGCCGGCGGTCATTTTACCCAAAAAATGCCGACGATTTATGTTAAAGCGATTTTCTAAAAATTCGTTTTTCATTGTAACCACATAGGGGGATAGGAAACATAGGTTTTATCGAAAAATCCCTTATCTCATGATAACTTCTTCCAAATTATACACCATCAAAATGGTCTGCATCAGCGCCGCTACCGACGGGCGGTCGGGAATGCGGGCCTGGGGCGCTTCGCCTACGCTCAGCAATTTGGTGGCTTTTTGCGGGGCTTTGGCGAGCGCAGCTTTTTCTTCGTCAAAATATTTTCGTATCACATCCAACTCTTTGGATTTGGCTTGACGGCAGACGATTTGGCGGAATGCTTTGCTGATCTTATCGTCAACCGAAGATTTTTCCAACGTCAGTTTTTCGGCCAAGACCCTTGCTGATTCCAGCACGGTGGGGTCATTGAGCATCAGAAGTGCTTGAAGCGGCGTGTTGGTTCGGGAGCGTTTGACTTCGCATTGGTCGCGGTTGCTGGCGTCAAAAATCAACATGTTAGGTGGCGGAACAGTACGTTTGATAAAGACGTACATACCGCGTCGGTAGAGGCTGTCGCCGTGGTCCTGAACGTAGGTTTTTAGGATTCCCCGCCCGGAGGTTGCCGATTCCCACAACCCCTTCGGTTGGTACGTTTTGACACTCGGGCCGCCGATTTCGGGGTTCAGTAAGCCACTGCTGGCGAGTACTAAATCGCGCACAAACTCAGCGGGGAGGCGCATTCTGGGGGCGCGGGCGAGGAAAACATTCTCGGGGTCTTTGGATAAATGGTCTTTGGTGATGGCAGACGACTGTCGATAAGTAGCCGAGAGTACGATTTGTTTGACCAATCGCTTGATGTCCCAACCGTGGGTCCGGAAATCAACCGCCAGCCAATCCAATAATTGCGGATGGGAAGGCAGTTCGCCCTGCATTCCAAAATCGCCAACCGTTTTGACAATTCCCCGCCCAAAATACTCCTGCCACACGCGATTGACAAACACGCGGGCGGTGAGGGGGTTTTTAGGGTCCAGCATCCATTGGGCCAGTCCGAGGCGGTTTTGAGGGTACTTTTTGGGATCAAAAGGAAGAATAAAATTGGGCATATTGGCTGTGACCACATCACCGAGTTGGTCATAGTTGCCACGGTTCAAAATGTGCGTAGGGCGCAGGGTATCTTTGTCCTGCATCACCATGACCAATACCGCCGCCGTGTCGGTTTTATTCACAAATTTCAGAATGTCTTTGACATCCTTCGTCGTGATTTTCATGTTTGGCGGGTCGGCAAAATTGGCGTCAATGGTGCCGAAAAGCCCTTTTTCGGGTACTTGGTTAAAAAACGCGAAGGCACTGTAATAATCTTTCTGCAAAATAGGGTCGTACTTGTGGTCGTGGCATTTGGCACATTCGTAGGTGAGGGCCAAAAACGTCTTTCCGTAGGTATTGGTCCGGTCGGTTACGTACTCGATGCGATATTCTTCGTCAATGACGCCGCCTTCCTGCGTGATTTTGTGGTTGCGGTTAAAGCCCGTGGCCAGCATCATTTCTTTGACCGCGGGGTCATCGGCTTTTTTGCCCTGTTGTTTGGCCAACAAGTCACCCGCCAATTGCCACGTTACGAATTTGTCATAGCCGTAGTTTTGATTGAACGCATGAATGACCCAATCGCGCCACGGCCACATCGTGCGGAGGCCATCATCCTGATATCCGTGGGAGTCGGCATAACGAGCGGCATCAAGCCACGGGAGCGCCATTTTTTCGCCATAGTGCTTACTTTTGAGCAGTTCGTCCACCACTTTTTCGTAGGCGTTTTCAGATTTATCTTTCAAAAAACGTTCCTGTAATTCAAACGAAGGGGGCAGCCCAGTAATGTCAAGCGCTACGCGTTTGAGTAGGCGTTCTTTATCAGCTTCTTCGTTGGGAGAGAGGCCGTTTTCATCCATTTTAGCCAGCGTAAACCGGTCAATTTCATTTTTAGGCCAAGCCTCATCGCTTACTTCGGGGAGCTTGGGCGTGGTGGGTGCAATGAACGCCCAATGCGGTTTGTACTTGGCCCCTTGCTTTATCCATTTTTCGATAAGGGCAATCTCGTGTTCGGTCAGCTTAAGATTTGACTCCACGGGCGGCATGAGTTCGGCGGTGTCTTTGGTCGTGATCCGGAGCCAAACGGCCGAATTGTCCAAGTCGCCAGGGACGATGGCGTGGAGTTTTGGATTGTCCTTCAGGGCAGCATAGGCCGCAGCTTCCGTATCAAGGCGCAAATCAGCTTCGCGTTTGTTGGCGTCGGGGCCGTGGCATTTGAAGCAACGGTCGGAGAGAATCGGCCGAATGTGGTAATTGTAGTCCACCTCGTCGGGAACAGACGCTGCTGCCGCGCCCCCCCGATTGAGAAAGCAAGCTGTTGTGACGCACGCTAACGCAACCACAATGCCAATTAAAAGCCTGTTTTTGAGCAAATAAGACTTTGCCGAGGAAAATATTTTCACGTTAAGGATCGGAACAGTTTATAATAAGTGCAAATATATTTTAAAAAATATTAAAAACTAATTTCTACTCCTTGACGTCAAATAATTTATGCAAACACTACTTTGTGGTAAATTTCAGAAAGGTCAATCGCACATTCTCCAATCTGGATGGCGGTATCTTTTTCGTTGTAAGTATGGCTCAGCCACTCAGCTTCGCTCAGTTTTTTGATCACTTCTACTTTCTTCTTTTTTGAGGAAACCAGTACGTATTCACGAAAGGATGGAATGGTTTTATAGCAATCAAACTTTTCGAGACGGTCGTAACTTTCGGTTGAATCTGACAACACTTCGACAATAATTTCGGGATTTTCGAGCGCATCTAAGCCGTTGGGTGCTTTTTCGTACACAGGGTTTTTGCAAACAATCACCAAATCGGGAAAGACGTATTTTTGACAACCTTCTATTTTTATAAGTTGGTCGCTGTTTAATACGAGACATGCTCCAGACCGAAGACATCCTTCGAGCAAATAAATGAGATTGGAGCAAATGCGATTATGGGCAGGTTGCGCGCCTGCCATCGCAACTACTTCACCCGCGTGGTATTCGAGTTTAATGTCTGATTTCTGAAGTAAATCAAAGTATTCTGCAACGGTTACAAGCGTTGATGTTTGCATAACTTCATCTTTTTTACCAAAAATACAAGAATTCGGGTAGTTGGCAAAGGCGGAAAGCATTTTCGAGAAAGTCCAACTGCCCGCGTTTTTTACTAACTTTGCCTTTTAATTTTGAAGATACATGGAAACAACTCTTTTGAGTCGTATTACGCTAAATCCAAATGTAGGTCACGGAAAGCCTACCATCAGGAATACGCGTTACTTAGTAGAGGGTCTTTTGGAATACCTTGCCGCCGGCGATAGTATTGACGAGGTCTTAGAGTCCTTTCCCGATTTAGAAAAAGAGGATTTATTGGCTTGCCTTCAATATGCATTGGCTACTTTGAAAGTTCAGGGGGCAAATTTAGCGGCATGAAATTTCTCATCGACGCTCAACTTCCGCCGGCCTTAAAATTTGTCTTTTCGAGCCGTGGTTATGAGGCATGTCATACGCTTGATTTACCTTTTAAAAATGATACTCCTGATCAAGAAATAGTAGCATTGGCTGAACGGGAAGGGTACATAGTAATTACAAAAGACAAAGATTTCTACAATTCGTTTGTTTTAAAGCATCAGCCTGAAAAGCTTATTTTGGTACGAGTCGGAAATATTCGAATAAAAGACTTAAAGGCTATTTTTGAAAATAACTTTGATAAACTTCTGCACCTTCTCAACCATAAAGACCTCGTCATTGTTGGGATTGATAAAATTGAGATACACATTTAGATGAAAATTTATTGGCGCATTTTACAGTACGCGCGTCCGTTGAGCCGATACGTGGGGCCGTACTTTATTACTTCATTATTGGGTAGCTTGTTTGGGGTGCTCAATTTTACGTTGATTCAGCCTTTGTTGGATGTTCTTTTCGGAAAAGCAAAAATCCCTGAGCAGTTGGTTTTCCCGTCATTTCGGTTCGACGCGGCCTATTTGGTGGATTTGTTTCAGTATTATTTCGGCCACGCCATTCAGGATTATGGCAAATACGGCGCGTTGCAGTTTGTGTGCGGAGCCATCATGATTTGTGTGTTGTTGTCCAACGTGTTTAAGTATTTTTCCATTCGTATCATCGAAAACTTCAAAGCCTATACCGTGTCGCAACTGCGGCAGGCAGTTTTTGACAACGCCATTCGGTTGAGCTTGTCGTTCTTTTCCAATGAGCGCAAAGGCGACCTTATTTCGCGTGTTACGACGGACGTGCAGGAAATTGAAAACTCACTTGGGCGGGCGTTCAGTGCGTTGTTCAAAGAGCTTTTTACGCTGATTTTCTATTTCGTAACGTTGTTTGCAATGTCGGTCAAGCTGACCTTTTTTACGCTCATCGTGATTCCGCTGTCGGGAATTATCATCGGCACATTAGCCAAAAAACTGAAAGAATCGGCGTCGGAAGTGCAGCAGCGGTTGAGCAATATCATCAGCGTGTTGGACGAAACCTTTGGCGGTATTCGGGTCGTGAAAGGCTTTAATGCTGAAAAAGTGATTCAAAAGCGCTTTGCCGCCGAAAACCAAGGCTATCGTCATGCATTATTGCGGATGGTTTTTCGACAGGAATTAGCCCCGCCGATGTCGGAATTTATGGGTGTGGCTGTGGTGGCGGGCATTTTATTGTACGGCGGTTCGATGGTCTTATCGGATAATTTTGAGCTTTCGGCGTCTACCTTTGTGACGTACATCATCATCTTTTCGCAGGTATTGCGACCCGCCAAAGAAATCTCCAATGCTGTGAGTGGGATTCAGCGCGGGGTGGCATCGGGTGAGCGTATTATGCGACTCATTGATACACCTGTTGAGGTAAAAGATGCGCCGAATGCGGTACAGGTGAAAACATTTAGCCACGCCATTGAATTTCAAAACGTATTTTTTGAGTACGAAAAAGGTATTCCTGTTTTACAGGATATTTCGTTTACGATTGAAAAAGGTAAAACCGTGGCCTTGGTGGGCTCTTCTGGAGGTGGGAAATCGACGGTGGCCGATATGGTGCCGCGTTTTTACGACCCCATTGAGGGTAAGATTTTAATGGATGGCGTTGACTTGCGTGACGTAACTACAAAATCACTGCGCGACCAAATGGGCATTGTGACGCAGGAGTCCATTTTGTTTAACGATACCATTTTTAATAACATCGCTTTCGGCACGGATGCTTCGGAAGAACAGGTCATGGCGGCGGCTAAAATTGCCAATGCGCACCAATTTATTGTGGAACAAAACGACGGCTACCAGACCGTCATCGGCGACCGGGGCACGAAGCTGTCGGGCGGGCAGCGCCAACGCCTGAGCATTGCGCGGGCGATCCTGAAAAATCCACCTATATTGATCTTGGATGAGGCGACTTCGGCCTTGGATACCGAATCCGAAAAATTGGTGCAGGAAGCTTTGACCAATTTGATGAAAAACCGTACAACACTCGTCATTGCGCACCGACTCAGCACGATTCAGCACGCTGATGAAATCCTAGTATTGAGCGGCGGAAAAATCATCGAACGCGGCACACACGACGACCTGTTGACGGATGAAAAAGGGTTTTATCGAAAGCTGAGCGTCATGCAAAGTTGATGGAACCGTCGGACGATTTTCTTCAAAAACTCCACGTATTCTTACTGTGGTTGTAAGGCTCTAAAGAAAATTTGAAACCATTTCTGACGCCAAAGTCGTTGGATTGGCCAATGACATAATACGCGCCGAGGCGTATTCTTTCTCGGCCTATTTTGAAGACCCGGTTCAATCCAAAAAATACTTCCGAGTATTGGTATTTTCGTTCGGGAACGTATAAAAAACCAGCCCCTGCCACTTCTCTAATCTTGGTTTTGTTGAATAACGGTATCTTGCTCGTGAGAAAACCGTTGAACTGATGCACGTAGTGCGATTCAAAATACCAATTGAAGACAGGGAACGTCTTGGGAATCAGTTGGTAAGTAAGCATGGCGGGGGAGAAAAAATAGTTGTCGCCGCCCCGCATGTATTTGTAATCCATCACCGCTAAGCTGGTGGTATCCAGAAACTTTCCAACGTTGAGCCGGTATTCGGAGGTGCCGATGATACCAATGTTGAAAGTTTGCCGAACAGAGGCTGACAAGTGGGTAAATACGTTGTTGTTTTGCCCGCTAATGGGCCATGCGCGGTCTATATTAACGCTGAAAGTGGGGTATTTTGAGCCCAGAATTACTTTTTCATTGGGTTCTCTCAAATACAACTGCCGAGGGGTGTATTCGATGCCGATGTTGGTTCGGTACACATGACTGGTGGGGAAGGATTGCGGGGTATTGTTACTGAAAATTTTATCGCCCAAAGACCCAAATTTAAAATCTGTCAAATCGCTGCGGTTTTCATAATACATTTGCGTATTGAGATAAAACCCGTTGAAGAGTTCGGTACGGTGGCGAATTTCGGCATACTTATTTTTATAAAAATTGCTGCGTCGGGCTATATCGCTCAAGGTGGCGGCCCCATTAATAACGTTGAAACCCGACCCGACTGCAAAGTAAATGTTGGATACTTTGAGCGGATTGTAAAAATAATTTAGGTTGACATACCCCCTCAGGTCGTCGTTTTTAAAGCCATATGTTAAGTTCGTATTGATCCACACCTGTTTACGGTTCTCCTGACGCTTATAATAACCCAAACCGTATCGAATTCGCCAGCCACCGATGGCCAAAGGGTCAACAAGACCCAAAATTGGGTCAAAATACCAATTGTTTTTCTTTTCGCGATTGATGTGGCCCATGCCCAAATAGAGGACTTTGGGAAGCGTGATTCGATTGTAAATCTTGTCGATAGAATCTAAATAGGCTTTTGAGTTTTGCAATCTTTCAAGCCGTTCTTTTTCCTTGATGACCTTTTGCTCGTCTTTGGTGAGGGGATGAGGCCTGATTTTCTCCCAAAATACAGAATCTCTTTTGTAGGCATTTTCGGTTGTGACGCCTACTTCATCCCCAAAAAATCGTTTGGGTAAATTCAGGTCAAATGCATAGTCGGAGTGAATGACTTCGGTCTTGCCAGATTTTTTCGTCCCGCCTTCTTTGACTTTCCACGTATAAGTAATTTTTGACGGAACCCAACGGTTTTGAATGTTTTCAAATTCCTGCTTTACCCCAAATTCGTCATAACGCAGCAGCCCTCTTTTGGTTAATTTCAAATCCACATTTCGTAGTACCCATTTGTCTTCCAACACCTCTATTGTACCCTCATACAGCGCGTTGCCCAAGGCGCGGGGAGTGACTTTGATTTGAAATATCTTGTCCTGACCCACAAAATAGTACTTGAGCAACTGAAATTTATAACTCAGAAAAGTAAGGTCGCTCAAAGGAGAAGTGATTTCGTTGTCACCGATTTTGGCTATTTTTTGGTGATTTTGGTAAAAATTAAACTCCCCGTCGGTGACTGATTTGAAAAAAAGGGTGCTTTGGTCGCCGATTCTCTTGACGGCCTCCCGCTCTTCTTTTTGCTGACCGCTATTGCTTTGGTGCCTGATGAGTTGGCACTCAAAAATGTTGAGATTGGGAATGCTGTCTTTAGGAGTTAGTGATTTTTCGTTGATTTGAAGTTGCTCGTCTGGCTTTGGAGGCAAATCTTCGTCTTTCTTTTTTACAACTTTCTTTTCAACTACCTCCACACTTTTGATGTACGCCTTGGCTTTGTAGTTTTGGTATTGTTTTAAAATTGCTTCCTTGTTTTCAAGCACTTTTTTAATGACTTCATACGATTCATCTTTCTTTTTGATTTTCACCACGACCTCATCCAACTGCTTATGGTCAATTTTTAGGAAAATATTCTTTACCAAATCTTTATTAGCCACCACCTCAAATACCTCCGTTTGATAGGCCATGGAAGAAACCGAAATGCGGTTCAAACCTTCCAATAGTTTGATTTCATACTTGCCTTGCGCGTTGGTTACCGTGCCCGTATTGTTGTTGACCACCCGAATCGAAGCACCTGCCAACGGCTCGTTGTTTTCGGAATAGACGTAGCCGCGCAGTGTATAATACTCTTGAGAAAAGGATAAAAAAGGCAGCAGGAAAAGGCTGGTTAGCAGTAGTTTGTTTTTCAAAAGGCTGTAGTTAAAGTGTTTATCGATAAGATTTGCACCTTTTGAAAAAACGTCGGAAAGGGAGTTTTTATTTTCTTATTCTACTATTTGATGCTTTTATCCACGTGTGAAGGTACCCCAATTGCCTGTGGAGAGACAGAAAATTGACACCAGAATCTTTAAAAAATGATATTCAGTGGGTCACCATTTTCTGTGAACAGCACATTACTCAAATGCCCGATTTCGGCGTAGCCGTTGCTGTCAAAATCCAAATTATTAAAAATTGCCTCAATTTCGTAGGCTTGCACGCGGCGGTGAAAGGGCTTGAGTGTGCCGCCGTATTCGCCGGCTGCTACGGCGGGATTCCATTGCAAATGCGCATCGACAATCGTGCCGCGCGGAGCCATGATACCAGGGTTGCCCAAGCCTCGGAAATCATAACGCTCAGGATGGTCAAGTCCTAAGGCGTGGCCGAATTCGTGAGCAGCGGTGGTAGAGTCTCCCAAATTGTCGGACGTAATCCAGTGCCCGACGTTATCGCCTAAACCAAAGCCCATGAACGAGCGCGTAACGTGGTTCTGGGCTTCGAGGCGAATGAAATTGTAACGAAAATTGGTGTTTTTGAAAGCCAATGGAATCACTTCTTCAAAGCTAAACACTTCATATTCAATCCGCATATGAACTTCGTAAACGGTACCGTTTAGGTTTACAAACGCCTTGGGTTCGTGGTACATGTCACGAATTTCGGTGGCTATTTTTTTTGCTAACTCATTAGTAGCTTGGGTGCCGTAGAAAATAAGCTTGGCAGAGATGGTAACGATTTGACTTTGTTCGTTTCGGATTGCTAAAGCGGCCATTTTATGGATTTTAAGAGCAATTCTTAAAACGAAAAAAAGTCCTTAACCATATAAGGCATCTAAGATTTAGCTGGCCACATACGGTTCAAGCGATATTTCCAATAAAAGGAGAATGGCATCGTTGGAAAGGGCCTCAAATTCAACTGTGTCTAGTCCTTGCAGGGCAAGGCCGTCGCGTGGGTGAAGCAGGCGGTTTTGTACTTCAAAAGCGCCCTCAATAACAAATACAAAAATCCCATGCGTATCGGGATGTTGCACTTCATAAACCCCTTCTTCCCGCCCGCCGAATTGACCAATGTAGGCCTTTGTTTGGGTGGAGAGAATAAGGTGTAATTGATTTTTTTGTTGGAAATCAAACGATTTTTGGATTAAACTTGGCGTAAATTCTTGCTCATTTCCCATGAGCCAAATCTGTATAAAATTGACCAACTCGTCAGGATATGGATTGGCGATTTCGTACTCCATGCCTTGGGTTGCGGAGAAAATTTGCACCTGCCCTGCTTCTACAAAACCAGCTCCTCCTAAGCTATTGCGGTATTCAATGGCTCCTACGAGGGGCAGCAAAATCACTTCTGTGTTTTCATCTATCTGCATTTTAAGGCTTTTTTGGGCAGCGAGGGTGTCGTCATTAAAAACCTTCAATCGGCCAAACGGCTGACGGTGCTCGCTATGGTATGCCCCAAAATTGAAGCCATGAAAACTCCGAAACCAATCGGTTTGCGAACAGCCGCGTTGCTCGGCCAAAAAAATCGTTGCTTCAATTTGGGTCATTCCTGTCAGGTTTTTTTTCTTGAATAATATAGTGCTGGCAAAATCATTAGGCACTGACCACTATGGTATGTGTTAAAGCGTACCCGTTGGCTACACTGCCCGTTATGGTAGCCATCTCATTGGCAAAACCATCGCTGAAAACGTTGTCTCTTTCGTTGGTGGTGTCGGCTTTTCCTTTGGTATAAAAATTCGTTGCCGTGGTAAATACCGTGTCACAGATTGCGGCGGGAAAGGCTATTTGCGTAACCAACAGCGATTTGCCAGCGGCGTTGTAGATGTGAACGTGAATATGCACCGCACGGCCCGAATACCAACCTGGGAAAATCGTGGTAAAGCCTACGTTGCCGCTCGCGTCGGTTATTTGGCGGCCCCTTAAAAAATGAACTGCCGTGTAATTGGTACTCTGCATTCCCGTTCCGCCGTATTCTGAATAATTGCCTGCGGCATCGCAATGCCAAATATCTACCAAAGCACCTTCGAGGGCTTTACAATCATTGGCTTTGTTTCTGATGGTAATCGTGGCGGTCATCGGAATGCCCGTACGGTCAGAACGAATGTCTTTCAACACCAGCGAGCTAGGGGTTTTGGTGGGAAAAGGCCCTTCGGTCTCGGAAGGAGTGACGTCGCAAGTGCTGCCCGTGGTGCCATTGGTAGACCCCGTAGTGGTGGTGGTAGTAGTAGGGTCAACGTCCGATTTGCTGCAAGCCCCTACCAACGGCGTGACGGCGGCAATTCCCAAAAATGACAAACTTTTTTTCAAAAAATCCTTGCGTTCCATGTTCTTATAAATTTTTAGAGAGAGGTGATTGTTTACATCTCTTAATACGTTCATGCTTGCACTTTCGTTGTGGTAAAGGCTGTATTTGAGGTGAATAGAATGTTTTCTGCGGTAAATGTTAGGGTGTGCTGCGGTGCTTAACCACTAAATCCCTGACGGATTTTTTGTCGAATGAGTTGTTTTTTAGCTCCTGTTCGGCTGAAAGACGCGCGTTGGCTGTAATGGTAAAGCTACCCGTTTGGATGTAATTAAAGGCCGTTGCCAGACAGTTTTCGAGCGGATTCCCCCAGTTTTTGTCCAGCCCATCGGACACCGAAGCATCAACCGCAATACCATCGTAATAATCACCGACGTTTTTGGCGTTGACGGTCTTGAACGCAATGGGGGCAATCACGTAATCCATGACCTCAAAGCCATACATGCCGACGGGTTTGCCGTGGGTGGCGCTGCCGATGAGTTTTACGTCGAGGTAAGGCTTTAAATTATTAATGAGCAATTCAGACGCAGAAGCAGAAGACGAAGTGGTGATAAAGAAAATACGTGACAGGTTGAGGGAGCCCGTTTTGGCAAATCGAATGGTTTCGTTCCACTGCGCCAATTTTTGGTTGTGCTGATAGCTGAACATCACGGATGAGCGCGTCACGCTTGTGGGCGCAAGGGCGTTGGCGAGCATGGTTTGGGTGTCTACATCGCCCCCGCCGTTGTAGCGCAAATCCACGATGAGTTCATTGATGCCAGCGGTTTCAAAGCTGCTCAACACCGCTTTGAGCTCGTTTTGTGAAGGTGTTCCCGTGAAGCTGTTAAAAACAAAATACCCAATTTTCTTACCAGCTACTTCGTACGTATTTGAATATAAAACGGTGTTCATGGTATAGGTTGCGGTAGTCAGTGGAATAGTTACTGAGCTTCCGTCGGGCTTCAGAAATCCAAACGTGGTGGAAGTGGCGTCATAAAAGGCGCTGATAATGGCATCGTCCGATAGAGTGGCGATGGATTTTCCGTCCACCGAGGTCAGTTTCCAACCACGCTCAATGCCCGCTTTACCCGCTGGAGATTGAGCGTACACGTACCGAACGCGCAGGTCGTTGTTGGCGTCAAACTTTATCCAAAAGCCAAAGTCGCTGGTTTCTCCGTCGGAAAAATAACTGTTGAAATCGGCCGCTTTTTCTACAAACGACCATTGGTCGAGGGGCTGATAGGCCCGCAAAGCGTCCATTTCAGTTTCAGGACTGCTGTAGTTTCGAGGGTTAAAATTGGTGGGTAGTTTGTCGTACCACAAGTACACATCTTGCATATAGGCCCACAACGAATCCCGAATGTCGGCCGTGGTCGTTGTGGTGGTAGGAGTGGTAGTGGAACTTTGTGGGTCGGGATCGTTTTGTTTGCAGCTTACGGCCAACACGCTAAAAGCTACCAATGCTGCAATCGCAAATTTTGAGATACTGCTCATAACACTGTTTTTTTAGGGAGAATGATTAAGAAAAACAGGGAGAGGTGGCGCAAATTCTGAATGGGTTTTGGATGATTGGGAGAACTAACAACCTATACGCATCAACCCAAACAAACGTTTCGAAGCAATGGAAATTTGCGGTAAAGAAGCTGAATGTAGCGGAGAAAAATGCGTGGGTTATGCTTTGGTCATTTTGCGCCCTTAAACAACCGAAAAAACTCTTTCTCATAACTATTGCCAATCGGAATCTCTTCTCCTGCCAGCGTAATGAGCCTATTGCGGACATTTTCAACACGGCGAAAAGGCACAATAAACGAGCGATGAACACGAATAAAATCCTGCAGGGGTAGCTTCTCCATGATTCCTTTCATGGTCATACGCGCTACGACGGGTTTGCTGCCTTCAAGGTGGATTTTGAGGTAATCGTCCAGTCCTTCGATAAAAACAATGTCGTTAAAAGCGATTTTGTAGACGCTGTAATCAGCTTTGATAAACAGATATTGGGGCGGCTCGGGTACTTCGGATTTTTGGAGAAACTGCTGGTAGTCTTTGGCTTTATGAACCGCTTGCACAAAACGCTCGAACGTAAAAGGCTTCAATAAATAGTCAATAGCGCTCAGATTAAAGCCCTCCACGGCGTATTCGGCGTAGGCCGTCGTAAAGATCACCATCGCATCTTGCGGAATGGCCTTGTAGAACTCAATGCCCGACATGGATGGCATGTTGATGTCCAAAAAAAGCAAATCGACGGTGTTTGCAGAGAGGTACTCAAACGCTTCGTCGGTGCGGGAAAATGTTTTTTGAAGGTCAACAAAATCCACTTGACCGCAGAAATACGTAATCACGCGGAGGGCCGGCGGCTCGTCGTCTAAGGCAATGGCTTTGAGCATATTGCTTACAATTCAATGGTTAAATCTACCGTAAAACTTTCGGGAACATCCGTAATGGTCAGCAAATGTTTGGAAGGATACATCAGTTGCAATCGCGTTTTGGTGTTCTCAATACCGATGCCGCTGGAAGTTTCTTCGTCGTAAAATACCCGCACTTTTTTGTTGAACGTACGTAAATGTAAACGATTTTCGGCAATAGAAAGCTGAATCTGTACCAGTGATTTTTCCTGCGGATTGACGCCGTATTTGAACGCATTTTCGATGAATGAAATCAAAATCAACGGTGCAATTTGTTGGCCGTTGGGCTTCCCCGTGATGTTAAAATCAACGGTAACGGTATCGTCTAGCCGCAATTGTTGCAGGGCTATGTAGTTTTCAGCGTACGAAAATTCCTTGCCCAACGGCACCCAATCTGTATCGGCTTCTCGCATGACGTATCGCATCAGCGACGAAAGTTTGACCACGGCATCGGCAGTTTTGGACGACTGCTCAATGGCCAGCGAGTAGATGGTATTGAGCGTATTGAACAGAAAATGCGGGTTGATTTGAGCCTTCAAAAATGACAATTCGGTGTTGAGTTTCTGGCGTTCGGTTTCCCGTAAACGGTCGTTGATGCGTAACGAAAGCGAAACAAAAACTCCTACCAAAAACAAAAATAGCGCATGACTCAGCTCAAAGCCAAAAGGCGGTTTTTCTTGCGAGGCTCTTGGTGGAGGCGGGGGCAGTTGCGGGTTTTGAGCGTCAAATTTTGGCGGAAGTTGGTGGGCTGTTTTAAGTTCCGAAGGCGGTGGTTCAAGAGCGGCTGAACGTTGATGGGTTAAATCTTGGCGGTCTACCAACACAAGCATCAATACCACGACCCCAAAGCACAAAAGCGTACTTCCTGCATAAAAAACGTACTTTTTGGCAAAATATAGCTTAGGAATCAGGACGTAATAATTCAGGTAAAAGAACCCCAACATGAATAGATAAGCCAGCAGATTGGTCTGTTCGTGGGGATTGTGCGCGATTTCGGCCATTTGAGCAAAGCCTTTTGGCGCAAAAATATAGGGCAAGGCCAAAAACGATACACCGCATAAAAGATGAATCGCGATGGTCCAATAAGTTCTGTTCATTGGCAGGGATAATTTGGGTAGAAAGGTAAAAAACAAACCCATTGGCGCGAAATTTTTGAGGTGATAAAGTAGAATCCGTAGGTGAAACGGCTTGTATCACCGAAAAAACACGGAGATTTGGGCGCTGGAATACAATCTCTTGCTAAACGTATCTAACATTCAACTTTATATTCACTCGTATGGCCAACGAAGTAATTATTCAAATTAGCAGCAAACTTAAAGACTATCGCAAGTCAAAAGGGATTACCATTCAGCAGCTCGCCGACCGTGCGCAGGTAAGCAAGGGCCTGATTTCTCAAATCGAAAACAACCGGACCATCCCTTCGTTATTGGTGCTTATCAATTTGATTCGTTCGTTGGGCGTAGATTTGAACGATTTTTTTGCCGACGTAGAGCAGGCTTCCGAAAGCAAAGTGGTGGTGAAACGCAACGAAGATTATCAAAAATTTGAGAAAGAACAATCGAAGGGTTTTGTTTATAAACGGGTAATGACCCGCACCATTCAGAGCTTGCCCACCGACATCGTTTTGTTGGAATTGGCCCCCAAAGCTACACGTTCGTTTATGGTTAAAACCAACGCATTTGAATACAAATACATCATCAGCGGGTACGTAGAATATACCGTTGGCGACCAAAAATACACCCTGCAAGCGGGAGATTCCATCTTCTTTGATGCCAACCTACCGCACAAACCGACCAACATTGGCGATACCACCGCTACCATGTTAGTTATGTATTTTTTCAAGGAATAGCGCAAATGCCGATTTTATTTTGTTGCTTGTGGTTGCTCATCAATCAAAAGGCATTGATGTTGTCTACACTCAAACGCTTTTCTAATGAATAACTTGATTTATGTATTGATTGTGGGTGCCATCGCTGGCTGGATAGCTGGTGAAATCAAACGTGGTTTCGGCTACGGTTTGTTCGGCAATATCCTTGTGGGTATTCTCGGTGCGTTTGTCGGAAATTGGCTTTTTGCCCAATTGGGAGTTTCGCTCGGAGCGGGCTTAGTTGGTGTTATTCTAACCGCCGTTATTGGGGCATTGGTCTTACTTTTTGTGGTAGGACTCGTCAAGCGACGATAGTATACAGAAAAAATTAGCTTATGAATAGCCGGCCCGTTGCCGGCTATTTGTGTGTTTGATGGGTCTTAAAATGAAAAGAGTTGCTTTGATAGTGCGGAGTTCACTTTATCTTTGCGGCCGTTATTTACCCATTTACTTCATGAAACACACACTCTTTTTACCCTTATTTTTTGCTTCAGTTCTCCTTTTCGGGCAAGCACCCCGAATCGATGCCAACCGTGTAGCCAAGCATATCAATTATTTAGCTTCCGATAAAATGAAGGGGCGCGGAACGGGCAGCAAAGAAAACGCCAAAGCGGCCAAGTACATCATCAAACAATTCAAAAAACTAGATTTAACCCCCTTGGGCACAGACGGCTACCGTCAGCCTTTTACGGCCAAAGTTAGGCGTATAGTTGTGCCCGACAGCATTCGACCTGCTAATAATGTCATCGGTTTTTTGGACAATGGTGCTCCTTATACCATCGTCATTGGTGCGCATTACGACCACTTGGGCACGGGAACGCAGGGCAGCTCGCGGGATAAAGCGCCGCAGGGGAAAATCCACAACGGTGCCGACGACAACGCCTCGGGCGTGGCGGGGCTGTTGGAATTGGCCCGTTATTACGCCCAAAACGACGTCAAAGAACCCTACAACTTTCTGTTTATTGCCTTTGGGGCCGAAGAACTGGGCTTGGTGGGGTCACGGTATTTTGTGAATAATCCAACCTTACCTTTGGATAAAATCCATTTCATGAGCAACATGGACATGATTGGCCGCTACAACGCTGACCGGGGCGTGGGTATCGGCGGTTACGGCACAAGCGACGCGTGGCCAGAAGTATTTAAAGAAGTGAAAGGAAGCGTTAAATTCTTTACCGACCGTTCAGGGAGCGGCGGGGCCGACCACGCGTCTTTTTATGCCAAAAAAGTGCCCGTGCTGTTCTTCCACACGGGCGGCCACGACGACTACCACATGCCCAGTGACGACCCCGAAAAAATTGACATTCCTTCTGCCGTCGGGATTCTGGATATTCATATTCAGCTGATTGAAAACGCCATGAAGCGACCGAAGTTAGTGTACACCGAAGTGAAGTAGGTTTCAACGTCGGCGAGGGCTGGGCGCCCCCGGCTGGGCGCCCCCGTTCTAAACCTCGCCGACGTTATGCAAACCTGGCCGACATTATAACAGACGTTATAATTCATCCACAACTTGCTTTATACCAAAGTAATCTAACTTCAACCTAATTTACGATAATGCATCCATTTCTAAGAACGCTCTCTGTTGCTGCTGCGTTGGTGACGGTAAGCGGTTTGGCCGCGTACAAAAGTGACGACACCACGGCTCCCAACGCTACAAAAACGACCACGGGTGTTATCCCTGCCACCGATATCAAAATGCCCGCGGGCTTTTCCGCCACGATTTTGGCCGAAGATTTAGAAACACCGCGCCACTTGGCGGTTTCGAAAGGCGGCGATATTTACGTAAAAATCAACAAACTCAAAGACGGCAAGGCCATCTATCGCCTGCGCGATACCAACGGTGACGGAGCCATTGACGAAAAAGTGGGCTTCGGAGATTACAAAGGCTCGGGGATTTTTATTCGCAGGGGCTATTTGTATGCTTCTTCTAATACGGGCGTGTATCGGTACAAACTCAATGAAAAAGAAGAGATTATTGATGTCAATAATCCTGAGCAGATTGTGAAAGGATTGGTGAGCAAAGGCCGCGACGAAGCCAAAAATATTGCGGTAGACAACAACGGCTACGTGTACGTAAACGTGGGCTCTTACGACGAAACCTGCAAAGAAGCGGGCACCAACAAAGGCAAAATGCCGTGTCCGTTGTTGGATTCGGTAGGGGGCATTTGGCGGTTCAAAGCAAATCAATTAAATCAGCAGTATTCTGACGGCATTCGCTACGCCACGGGCCTGAAAAATGTGGTAGGATTAGACTGGAATTCTAGCACCAATTCGTTGTTTGTAATGATGCACGGGCGCGGCAAGTTCCACGACGTATTTCCTCAGTACTACACCCCGCAGGACAGCGAAAAACTCCCCGCCGAAACCATGTATGAAGTCCACGAAGGCGATGATGCTGGCTGGCCGTACGTGTACTATGACCCGTTCCAAAAGAAGAAAATCCTATGCCCCGAATACGGCGGCGATGGTAAAAAAACGGGCGGCGAAAAAGCCATCAATCCCGTTGCTGATTTTCCGGCGCACATGGGCCCCAACGCCGTGCTTTTTTATACTGGGAAAATGTTTCCTGCCCGCTACAAAAACGGGGCGTTTATCGCTTTCCACGGCCAAGCACCTAGCCTCAAAAAAGGCTACATGGTAGCGTTTGTGCCTTTTAAAAACGGTAAACCTTCGGGCCCTTGGGAGATTTTTGCCGACAATTTTGCTGGCACCGACCTCGCCAAACCCACAGGCCCCATACAACACCGCCCCACGGGCCTCGCCCAAGGCCCCGACGGATCGCTGTATGTAACCGATGATTTGAACGGAACGCTCTACCGCATTGCCTACAAGGCTCCTAAAAAATAACGTTGATTTTATCCCATAAAAAAGCGCACGCCATCACTGACGTGCGCTTTTTTATGCTTATGCCTTAGCGGGTGTTGCGCCTTTGCGGGTGTTTTCACCCGCAATAGGGGTTAGGGGCTACAAGGTTTTTATAAAACACACGATACGCTCGGCCTCGGTAAACCCTATTTTTTGATGAAACTCAATACTTACCGAATTTTCCACGGAAGTATCAGATGCCATTTGGGTGAGTCCTTTTTGCTTGGCCCAGGCCTCCGAAACCGCCATGAGTTGTTTGGCAACGCCCTGCTTTTGGTATTTTGGCTTTACATAAATACCCTCCACGTAGGCCACGGGTAGGTCGTCGGCGCCTTCTACGTACTCATGCCGAATGCTGACATGCACAAAACCAATGTATTCCTCCTGCTCCCGAACAACGTAGCAAATATCATTTTCTGAATCAATCAGCTCCGCAAACTGTTCGTACTCTTCCTCAAATATGCACTCGGGCCACAGTTCCAACGCGAGTTCGGTCAGGGCGTGGCAGTTGTGGGCGGAAAGGACTTCGATGTGCATGGAAATGCTTTGAATTTGGGGTGGTTTTATCTGTAAATGAGAGATAAGGACGAAGTGGGCTATTGCCAAACCGACGCGACGTTATGTACCGTTATTTCTTTCTCGCAGTTGGTGTCACATACTGAAGTCCCCATTTACTCATTTCATGGATGATGGGTTGCAGAGAGTTGCCCATTTCTGTTAATTTATATTCAACTTTTGGCGGAATCTGCGGGTAAATAATTCGTTCCAATATACCATCATCCTCAAGTTCACGAAGCTGATTGGTCAGTGTTTGACGACTGATGTCTGGAATTACCTTTTGTAATGTACTGTATCTGTTGTTGCCTTGTTTGATGTAATGAAGTATCAATAACTTCCATTTATTTCCAATCTTATTTAAACTATAAACAACAGGGCAATTGTTCGGATTAAAGTCTTTCAGCTTTCTTTGCCGTTTATTTTCCATTAGTCTAAAATATTTGCGTATGTAAAATAATTAGGATTAGCCTAGTTATGTGTCAAATGTACATACTTTTGCGTATAAACTTTTATAAAAATCAGATAAATGCAAGCAGTACAAATTAATCAATACGGAGATAATTCCGTTTTAGAAAATACAGTCATTCCCATTCCTCAACCGATGCCCAATCAAGTATTGGTGCAGTTAAAAGCATCATCGGTCAATCCTGTTGATTACAAAATTCGTTCAGGTTATATGTCTGGTGTTTTGCCTAAATCATTGCCTTTTACGCTGGGTTGGGAAGGTGCCGGAATCATTACAGAAGTGGGCAATGATGTTAAAAATTATCAGCCCGGAGATGAAATAATGTTGATGGCAAATTTTATGCAGGGCGGTACTTATGCCGAATACGTTGCGGTAAATGCCGATGAAATTATGTTGAAACCCAAATCTTTATCTTTTGCAGAGGCTTCAGTGGTTCCTTTTTCATTGGGAACGGCATATACTGCACTCATTGAAGATGCACAAATTCAAGAAGGTCAGCAACTTTTAATACACGGAGCAGGTGGGGCAGTTGGACAAATGGCCATACAAATCGCCAAAAAAATGGGCCTTAATGTAATAGGAACGGCTACAGGAAATAATCTACAAGAAATTACTGCATTAGGCGTAGATACTGCCATAGATTATGCCAATGCCGATTTTTCTACGGTGGTAGAAAATGTAGATGTAGTATTAGATTTGGTAGGAGGTGAAACGTTGAGTAAATCGTATGCTCTGGTAAAAAAAGGAGGAGTGATTGTCTCTACTACACAGCCACCCAATGCTGCCGAACTGACTAAATATGGTATTTCAGGAAAGATGACGCAAACAAGGGCTAATTCCAAAATATTTTCTAAAATATCAGCGTGGTTAGAAACTGAAAAAATTAAGGTTAAACAGCCGCAGGTACTTTCGTTTTCGGATGCAAAAAATGCATTATCGTTAGTTGAAAATAGAAAAACCCACTCTAAAATTGTGCTAGCATTTTAATTCATAAAAGCACGATTTTTGAGCACTATGCATGATGTAATGGCTGTTAATGGTTTGGTGCTTGGCGATGTGGCGGGGATTTTTAGCACTAAACTTCATTAGATGCACAAAGCTTGAATTTAGCACTTCACTGTCATAGAAGTACGAAACCCCCGCTTTTGCAAAACGGCTGTTAGCGGTTCGGCTTTCTTGTTTTTCGATGTTAGAATCTTGATAGTAATTCATCTTCTTCGTCTGGTTTGTCATAAGCATCAGCTTCTGTTAAATGTCCGTCTTGGTCGCTTATTCTTGTTAGCTTTTTTCCTTGTCTAAATACCAATTGAAGGCCGTGTTCTTGTTCCCATTCACATTCACAAGCAATTTGAACATAAATGTCTTGCTCATTGTAAGGTCGTCTTGTTACATAAATTTCTGTCGGTTGTATGAAATTCCAAATTTCGTTTTTGTTTTTTATCTGTCTCAATGGTTCGTCTGCTTCGTCAAAACCTACTGCATCCAAGAAGTTCATACAGTTTTTGTATGCTAATTCAGAAATCAAATTTCGGTCGTCTGTGTTTAGTTTCAGAAAATTTGTCAAAGCTTGGTCTGCTTCGTCAATAAAAGTCTTGTCGTGTTCAGGTTCAAAATCCATAAAAGTTATCGTCAACTTTTCGTTGTCGAAAAATGGAATTGCGATTTCTTCACTTTTCCACCAGTCAGGAAAACTTTCTTCTTGCTTAAGTCGTCCAATAATTTTCGATATAATTTCTTTGTTCATTTCTGTCGGTGTCGTTTTTTAAGCTGACCGCTAACTCTCAAATATGCGAAAGTATTGTCGTGATTTTTGTATTTATTTAAACTTTGCCAAGTTTTTATTGTATTATTTGTATTTTACTTTTGTGGAGGCGGTTCTCAACTGAATCAACCTTCCCACCCAGAAAAAAGAGCATGAATCCCCCCAAATCCTCCCGAAAAATACCAGTTTTTACACCCTTCAGCAAGTCGTGTCAGAAAATAGTTATCAAGCGGTAGTTTCCTGAAAAAAGAGGCCGCACTAGCCCAAAAACGCCTAGTCGCAGTATTCATTTTAAGAAAATCCTGTTGAAAAAGATGATGAACAAAGCGTATTGGTATGGCATGGCCTTGGTTTTTGGCAGTGGAATAGGGGTGGCCCAAACGGGCAGCATCCACGAACCCGTGCGGTACGTGGGCGGCGAAAGCGTAGACCCTCAGGTGCACGAGGGGAGGTTGCGGTACGCGGTAGGCGTGGAGAGTCGCCAAACGTTGCGCGTCAATCGTACGCACCCCGAGCTGGCCGATGGGTTTGGATGGACCTACAACCACGCCTCCAACCTGTGTTATTGGAACGATACCTTCTATCAGCAATACCTCAGCAACCCCGTCGATGAGCACATTGCGCCGGGGCAAACGCTGGTCGTGACCTCCAAAGATGGGCGTACGTGGAGCAAACCCACGGTGGTGTTTCCGCCCTACGTGGCTCCCAAGGGCGTCAAAATTCCCAAGGGGTCGGATGGCTACATGATGCACCAACGTATGGGTTTTTACACCGCGCCCAACGGGCGGCTGTTGGTATTGGCTTTTTACGGCCACACCGAAGAGCCTTTTAAGGAAGGCGGCATCGGGCGCGTGGTGCGCGAGGCCTACAAAGACGGCACCTATGGTCCCATTTATTTTATCCGTTACAGCAGCCACACCACCGTCGACGGCATGAAGTGGAACGAGAAGAACACGAGCTATCCGTTCTACCAAAAATCTACCGACAAAGGCTTTTTAGAGGCCTGCAATGCCCTTTTGGCCGACAAACTCATGACGTTGCAATGGCGCGAAGAAGACCTTGGGCTGGATGGGTTTTATAAAAATAATCTGGATAAATCGCTTGATATTCAGGCGTTATCGTACTACCACCGCAAGGACGGCAAAGTGGTGGCGCTGTGGAAACGCTCCAAAGCGGCCTTGTCGGACGACGAGGGTCTAACCTTCTCGGCTCCCGTCAAAGTACCGACGCTGACCATGGCGGGCGGCAAGCAGTGGGGGCAGCGCACCGACGACGGGCGCTACGCCATCGCGTACAATCCCATCGAAATGGACGAGCACCGTTTTCCGCTCACGGTCATCACGGGCGACGACGGCGCTATTTTTGACAATATGTTGCTCGTGCAGGGCGAAGTGCCGCCGCGTCGGTTTTTTGGGCGTTGGAAAGACTTTGGCCCCTGCTACGTGCGCGGCATTGAAGAAGGCAACGGTAATCCGCCCGGCAATGACCTGTGGCTGTCGTACAGCATGAACAAAGAAGATATTTGGGTCAGCCGCGTGCCTACGCCCGTGCGCTACGCGGTCAAAGGCAACGTCAACGATGGTTTTGACGCGCTCGACCTCAACGGCGGCGTGCCAGATTGGAACGTATACGCTCCCCTGTGGGCACCCGTTACGGTGGTCAACACGCCCAAATCCACGGGAAAATGTCTCGAATTGTCGGACAAAGACCCGCACGATTACGCCCGCGCCATTCGGGTGTTTGAAGAAGGCACACAAATTGAATGTTCGTTGAAAGTACAACCCGCCCAAAACCAAAGCGGCTCGCTCGAAATTGACCTCACCGACCGCTACAGCAACCGCCCCGTGCGGGTGCGGTTTGACGAAAAAGGCAACATTATCGTCGCTGACGGAGGTATTGAGAAAATCGTACAAACCTATCAGCCAGCGCAGTGGTACGAACTGGCGTTTAGGGTCAATGCCACATTGGCAGGAAGTTTTGATTTGAGCATCAACGGCAAAAAAGTATTGGAAAAAGCGGCCTTGGCCGAAGCCGTCAAATCGGTAGAGCGCCTGTCGTTACGCACTGGCCCTTACCGTAACTTGCCCAACCGCAAATCGCCCAACGAAGACCCGCACCCACCGCTCGCTGGCGCTGATGAACCCGTAACACGGGCGGTTTTTTACGTCGATGATGTATTGATAAAACACCCGTAGGGGCAGGCTTTACGTCTGCCCGGTAACATTACACATCACGTCTGCCCGGTAACATTACACATCACGTCTGCCCGGTAACATTACACATCACGTCTGCCTGGTAACATTACACATCACGTCTGCCCGGTAACATTACACATCACGTCTGCCCGGTAACATTACACATCACGTCTGCCCGGTAACATTACACATTACGTCTGCCCGGTAACATTACACATTACGTCTGCCTGAACATAAAAAAAGGCATACATCAGTTAATAGATAATTTTTTGGACAAAATACAGGTACGATTCCCTTGTTATTCAGTAGTATACCGTCAACGCTCCGTTCCTAAACCTCAAAATTTTATTTGTTATCATGGAAGAACAAAAAATCAAGCTTGATTCCAATAGCCGCCGCGACTTCATCAAAGCCTCTTCTCTGGCGGCCACGTCGTTTTTCATTGTTCCACGCCACGTACTGGGCAAAGGTTTTGTTGCCCCGAGCGACAAACTCAACATTGCCGGGATTGGGGTTGGGGGCAAAGGGAAAAGCGATTTGGCGTCGTTTGCGGCCAGTCCCAACGTCAATATTGTGGCTCTTTGCGATGTAGACGACCGGCAAGCGGTGGAGTCTCGCACCAAATTTCCGAAAGCCACTTATTACAAGGATTTTCGGGAAATGTTGGCTAAAGAAAACAAAAACATCGACGCCTGTTCTATTTCCACGCCCGATAACACCCACGCCGTAGCCACCCTCGCCGCGATGCAGTTGGGCAAACACGTATACACGCAAAAGCCCCTCACGCACGACATTTATGAAGCGCGGATTTTGGGACAGGCCGCCAAAAAATACAAGGTTGTGACCCAAATGGGCAACCAAGGCGGCTCAGGAAACGGTGTGCGAAGAATGAAAGAAATCTACGATTCGGGGATCATTGGCGAAGTACACAAAGTATTGGCTTGGACCAACCGGCCCGTGTGGCCGCAAGCCGTACCGACCGATAAAACCTTTGAGATTCCGAAAGAACTGGATTATGATTTGTGGCTCGGACCCGCCAAAAAAGTGCCTTACAATGAAGCGTATCTACCTTGGAACTGGCGTGGCTGGTGGCCCTACGGTACGGGTGCCTTGGGCGATATGGCTTGCCATATTATGGACCCGATTTATCGAATTTTACCGATTGATTACCCCACCTCGGTTGAGTGTAGTGTGGCTGGCACCTGGACCTTTACGCTTCGCCCGCAGGACGATAACCCCGACTGGACGCCGTTCTCGTCGTCGATTCACTTGGACTATCCCCGCAAAGACGGCAAAGGCAACATCAAGGTAAGCTGGTACGACGGCGGTATTTTGCCCGAACTGCCCGAAGAATTATTGCCCGGTGAGAGCTTCGGCAACTCCGACGGCGGGGTGTTGTTTATTGGTTCTAAAGGAAAACTGATGGCTGATTGTTATGGAGCCAAACCGCGTTTGTTGCCACTGAAGGCCAACGAAACGCTCAATATCCCCGAAACCATCGCCCGCGTTCCCGACGAAAACCACTATTTGCAGTGGGTTAATGCCTGTATCGCTGGCCACGGTAAAGGCGTGACGAGTTCGCCGTTTGAATACGCGGCACCGTTTACCGAAAGTATTTTGATTGGAAACTTGGCGCTTCGCAGTTGGATGCTCCGCGACAACCCAACCGCCAAACGTACCGTGGATAAATACAACGGCCGCAAGAAGCTGTACTACGACGCGCCCAACATGAGAATCACCAACTACGAACCAGCCAATCAGTTTGTGAAGCGCGAGTACCGCGAAGGCTGGAGCTTAAATCTCTAATTACCATCCCTAACTATACCTTTTGCCGGGGCGGTCTCCAACGTTGGAGACTGCCCTTTTTTATGTCTTTGCGGGTGTTTTTTATCTGTAAAACTTAGCCAGAGAAAAAAAACTATGGATAATTTTTACGCCGTAGATTGTTTCATTTTAAGACTTATAAGGTTTCAGTTCACCCATCGCACCATTTGCAAGTCGCTGTTGTGTCTTACGCATTTGGTCATCGGTTGTCATAACAAATGGGCCACCATATACAATGGGTTCATTGAGTGGTTTTGCCGTACAAAACATACATTCAAATCCATCTGCACCTGCTTTGATTTCGATTTCGTTGCCGTCCTTGCCGAAATTAACAAGTGTTTGATTTTGTGCTTCTGTCGTATCGATGGTACAAAGACCCTTTAAGCCATAAACGAAGGCCATTTCCTCGGCTTTAAGCCATATGGATTTATTGGGCCTCAGGAAAATATGTAAAATGCTAATGTCCGTCACCAGTTTATATATGCTATATTTTTCGTCAAACTCACCATGTACGATTCTGACTTTGTAATCATCTGTCTCAACTTCTGGAATTTCATCGGCATTAGCATGAATTGCCTTTGGCACAACCCAACGGTCAGTTTCCTTATGATTTATCCAAATCTGAAATCCGTGGGTGTCTATGCCAGTCTCTTTTGGAAATTCATCATGAAACATTCCGCTTCCTGCCTGTGAAACGTGAAGCCCGCCGGGTTCGATATAACTAAAATCTCCCAAGCTATCACGATTGATAAAACCTTGTTGACTATCAGGAAGCATATAGGTCATTACAGAAATTCCTGCATGTGGATGTGGGCCAAATACAGGCATATTCATGTGGTACTCGGTAAAAACCAGCATTGGCTCGATTGGATAAGTATGTGCCATTATATCCACGCCCTTTAAGCCCGAAAATGCTTGTTTAAATTGTAGGTCTGTTTTTTTTGTAACTGTCTTTTTCATCTTTTTTATTTTTGACAAGTTTAAAATTGATTTAGCCCAACTACTCAATAAGATTGATAGAAGCAATACACACAGAACAGGTTGTTAGTACTTATTTTATTGTAGAATAGTAGGCTGTTGCTTTCGGTAATTGCTTATTGAGCCACCCGAAAATTTGATATGACAATAAACTGTACAATCACAAACAGTTTAATAGTATATTGATAAATACGCAACATTTAGTTTAAATTTTTTTAAGTTACATTATCTACTATTTTTTTGAACACACTCAAAGCGACGGTTCTGTCATTTTCAGATACACCATCCAATGAATCTTCAATTGATTTTTGAGCACACTTGGCAGCTTCATTCTTCAATTTTTTACCCAAATCAGTAAGGTAAATTCTGAATACTCGCCTGTCGTTTGGGTCGTCTTTGCGTACCACAATGCCTTCCCTTTCTAGAATGTCAATGATTCGGGTAACATTGGCACGATTTCGATTGGTGCAAACAGCCAGCTCGCTTTGTGGCAGACCGTCATTTCGCCATAGGTGAGTTAAAACGCTAAATTGTTCAGGAGTAATCGGCAAATTCTTTTCTTTCATCAGCTTTGCCAAATGCCTAAACATAGCCGTATGTGCCATACCTAAAGCTCTTCCGAAAGATGTTTCAAACTGAAATGACTCCATGTAGATTGTTAATTACGCAACAAAAATGTAAAATATTTTTTTGCTAGCCAAATTATATTTTAAATTTCTCATTATCAGTTAATTGAAAGGGTATCGTCGGTGGTTGAGTCGCCCTACAATGTGGCATAATGGTTTGCCGCATGGCACAGGTTTTATAGGTTATCTCTGCAAAATGATGCTTCCAACGTACTGGGCAAAAATCATTCGCAAAGATATTTTTTATTTATTGTTCAGGCTGGAGCTATCTGTAGGCAGGTACTTGGCGGGGAGAGTATCACCAAGGGCGAATATTTATCTAATAATTGTTATTTATGGGAAACAAAATGGATGTTATGGAATTGATTGTTAGGCCAAGAAACGAGGAGGAATAGCGTTTTATGCAATCGGTCCTGAATCGGATGAAATCGGATGAAAATCAAAAACGAATTGCGCGAAACTGACGTAGAAAAGCGTCGAAAGTAGGAGTTTCTTGATTCGCTAGAAGGCCGAGTCGAACAGCTCCACAAAGCCATAAAGGGGGAAGAGAAATTAAGAACTTTAGCCTTTGCAGGTGTGAAATACCTGCAAAACTGAGTGGGGGAAGGGCTTGGTGACGAGGATACCGCCAAGGGAACAAAATCAATTTCAAAAACCTAAATCTTTACATTTTTTGAATAATTTAGGAAACTTAATTTGTAAACTGTCGTCGTCTTCTTGCCAATCAAATACAATTTCTGGCAAAGGAAGGGAATAAGTTTTATCATGAAAATCGTCTTTATCTGTCTTCTGTTCATACGCTATACTTGCAGAATACATTAAAGTTTCAGCGTAGCATTCGCCAATATTGTCTTCGTTTATATATTTCAATAAACTTTCGGGATTTTTCCATGCCTCATAGTATGCTTTCTGACCTCTTGAAATAACCCATGCTCTAAAATAGTCAAAACCGTCATCAGAACAGCCTCCATTTATTAAATATGCTGCTCCCCACCAGTCTGAACGATATGATTTACGATGAAGTTCGCTAAAAATATTATCAAACTCAATAATTTCAGAAATTGGTCGACTTTGAAGTAGTTCTGTCAATAAGTCGGCTTGATATTCATAATCTCCTTCTGAGGATTTTTTTGCACGCTCTATAATGTTCCAAAAGTCTGCCTCACTAAAATTGATATTATTGTCTTCTTCATATCCTTTTTTTAACTTTTCAGCAATCAATTTATTAGCTTCTTTTTCAGCTTCAAGATTAGATGGGAATTCTTTTGAATCGGAACGCCCCGCCGTTCCAATGCGTCCATAAATTACCGTTAAAGTTGAATTTTCAACAGAAACACGCCAAAATTTATTTGAGAAGTCGTCTTGGAAAATTAAGTTTTTAGTCATACTTATTTTATTATCATTCTTCAAAAAACTGTTCCAGAATCGCAAAAACATTTTCTTTAAGTCCACCGAAATTGGTTTTAAAATGTCTGCTGATAGTTTTTTTATGATTGCCGAATGGCGAAAATCGCAGTACAAATGTTCAGTTTTACACAAATGCTCAATAGAATTACTGTCATTGAACCTTGCAGAAATGTTTCATAGAAGCACTTCAGCCGCCATTTTGCCAAACTGCCGTTATAAGCCATTTTTCTTGGCATTATTTAAAGTATTCTTCAATTTCAGGTCTGTGATATTCAACAATCCAGTCATTTCGTTTGATGTAAATGTCACGAATATTGTCAGCGTTATTGCTCCAAACATAACAACCTCTGTCGTCATACATTTGAAATGCTTTGTCGGTTAGTGGGTCGAAAAAGAAAATTCTTTGGTCTATGCCTAGATCAAAACCCATTTCTGTGTTTGCAATTCCGTTCAGAATGTTTTTTACGTTAATGTCCTTAACAGGTAGTTTTCCAATTATAATTCTGACTTCTTCTTTTTCTAAAACATCATTCCCGTTATCGTCTGTCGTGAAGTAGCGAGTATTTACTGTCTCCAATTGGTTGTAGAATTTCTCGAACAGCTCGGGTGGAAATTGTTTGTGTAAATAGTCGTTTGAGGTGTTGAAAACATTTTCGCCTTGGTATTCATAGATTAGAATGAAAATTTCGTGTGTCGGGTCCGTAAATGTTTCGTTGAAAATCTTCAAAGCTCTGTCTGTCGACTGATATACCCTCTCAATTGTCCCATTTTCTTTACCCTCTCCAAGTTCAAACTGAATATGAACTTGTCCACCGAGCGTATGTTCTGTGTCGATTTTGGAATATGGATAAACTGCATCAAAATATGATTGTAATTCTTGCCTTAACATTTTGTTCTTCTTCTGTCGGTCGTCTTTTAAAATGCCCTATAACTCTCAAATATGCGAAAGTTTTGCCGTACTCTTTGTGTTTACTTTAATTTTATCAAGTTTTTATTGAACTATTTGAATTGTATTTTTCATGTTGTCAATATCAGATGTACCAACCCATTGACCACACTAAAAGTCAATCTACAAAGGTTTTGAGTCGTATTTCAAACATGTTTCTCCTTACGTAAGCTACCCGTTTTTATGCCATTCAGCAAGTCGTGTCATAAATAGTTATCAAGCGGTAGGTCGGGGAGAGAAGTGGCGGGTATGGTACGAAAAGCAGACCCTTACAGGGTGACAAAATAGAGATAATGAAAAAGGGTTGCAACTGCCTATTAAATAAGCGATTGCAACCCTTTTGCTATGTATAGAAAGTTACTTCTTCGGGGCGCTGATGACGTTTAGGTAGCGGCCCATCCAATAGGGCAGGAGCCAAATGTCGCCGGCGCTGTGCTCGGAGGTGCCGTTGCTGCCCGTGCGGTCGAGGTGGAACATGTTGCCGTTGTGGCGCTGTACCGGGCGCTCGTCGGGTGGGAGCACTTCTTTGAGCGTTTGGTTGCGGAAATTGGGCGCTAATTTTTCCACGTCTTTGCGGTGGCTGTTAGAGATGGCCCAGTCGATGAGGTCGAGGGGGTGCTCTCTTAGGTACCAAGCGGCTTCATTGAGGTCAAATTCTGACGTGCCCGTCAAAGCCGTGAAAATGTTCCAAGCTCCTTCTTTTTCCGGGCGTTCGATTTCCCAGTGGTCGATGATGGCCTCTTTGTATTTGGCTTTGAGCGTGTCGTTGAAAGCATAACGGTACAGCCCCCAATAGCTCACAAAATACATTTCGTCGTCGGAGTGATTCCAGCCGTCGGAGAGCAGTTTGCTGAGGTCGTCGGCTTCGCCGGGCGCGGGGCCGATTTCCTTCATGGGGCGCATGAGGTTTTCCAAATACCCGTGCTTTTGCATTAGCTCAAGCGCCTTCTCTTTGTAGATTTCTTTCTTGGTGAAATGATAGGCGGTTTGCAGCATCGCCGTGATATTGGACGAGGTGATTTTACGATCACCCACGTTTTTGGGCATGGCATTGACGTATTCGGGACTCCAGCGGCCCCAGGTGGTCGGTTTGCCGTCGTAGTCAATGAGGTAATAATTGTTCTTTACGATGTGGCCCATCAGGGTGTCAATCAGCGTAATGGCGCGGCTTTTCATGTCGGGATCGTCGATCAGCTCCGCCATGGCTCCGAACGCAAAAATATGCCCCACGGCTTCGTCGCTGCTGGTGGTGGCTTTCCAATCCCATTCGGGGTCGGCGGCGTGTTGCCAGCGCTCTGGGTCGGCGAGTTGTGGAATGTACCCGCTCCGCTCAAACGACCGCGATGGAAACCCGGGCACGGGGTTGATGGTGTAGAGGCGCTCCATCGCGTCTAGCGCTTCGCGGCAATTTTGGAGGGCATCTTTGTCTTTGGTCACGGCGTAGCGGAAAATCTCACCACCCAAATACATCGAAGTCCACAAACCGTCGTTGTCGGAGTCGGCGAGGTAGCCAGAGGCGATGTTTCCCTTTTCCATGTTGTCCAAAGAGGCATTAAAACCGTTGCGGATGTGGCGACTGCGTACTTGCTCTTCGTAATACATGGCTTTTTCTTCCAAGGTCATTTGTTTGAAACAGATCTGACCCAATCCTGCCGTGGTCAACACCAACACTGATTTGTTGGGGCCTTCGGCAATATGAACGACGCTGTTGCTTGGCAACCAGCGCTCGCCGTTGTAGTAGTCAAATTTGCCGTCGGTGCGCAGCGCAAAAGCGCCGTTGGTGCTGCCAAACCACACTTTATCGCCGATGGCATCCACGGCCGTAATTTCGGTCCACGGAAGTTTTTTACGGATTTCACCCACTTGTTTTTTGGTGGCAATGTCCCATTCGATGTAGCCGTCAGGCGTACCGATAAAGAGCTTTTTGCCGTCGTCGGTAATGTCAAAGGCCGTAAATGCGGCACCCTGAAAAGCGTTGGTCAGTTGATTGCCCACTAAGGAGTGCAATGATTTTTTACCCAAGATCCAAAAAGCATCGGTGTCGGCTTGGTAACGTATCGAAACGACTTCGTCGCCGCCCAAATCGCCCTTCCAGAGCGAGGTCGAATCTTTGAGGAGTTGCAGTGATTTACCGTCTGAAACCAAAAAAGTAAACGCTTTTCCGCCCGCAAAAATCCGTGAAGCAGGAAGTGCATGCTTAGAGAAAAGCTTGCCAGCCCAGGCATTGCTCAACACGGTTTTGTCGTCCAAAAACACGAATTGATTTTCGTACACACCCAATGCGGCGATTTTTTTGTCTTTTAAAGGACGATAGGTGCCGTCGGCTTGGAGTTTGCCGTGGTACAAAAACTGCCCGTCGTAGGGCTGAAATAAGCCGGCACTCGACAGGATTTTAACGACACCGTTGCGGTCGCTGAACGCCGAAAGCAACGTGCCATTGGTGGGTTCTGAATAATATTTGACGCTATAATCCTGCCAAAAGGGTACGTCTTCGTAGACGGGTTGGGTAGTGGTGTTTTTGCTGCACGAAAGGAATAATCCAAGACAACACAGCAATAGAAAGGAGGTTGAACGCATTTTGAGTGAATTACGAGTTATGAAATAGGATTGGTGAATGTTAACTGATAAATGAAAGTTATCGTATCATGCCTAGGTAGCGACCCATCCAGTAGGGGAGTTGCCAGAAAACAGGTTCGCGTTCGATGTGCGCGTCGCCTCCGGCGGCGGTCCAGGGGTTTTTGTCCCACCGTACGGTCATGCGGATGCTGGCCGGTTGTAGGATGTTCACCTGTTGGTCTTCCAGCACGGGCGTCCGTACAATTTTCAGGTCTTCGCGTTGGGTATGGTCGATGGGCCAGTCGATGAGGTCGAGCGGGGTATCGACCAGAAAATCAACGGAATTGGCGAGTTCAACTTTTTCGTTTCTTGAATAGCAATAGATAAAATTGATGAGTGGATTTTGGTCGGCTTTGCGTTTTTCAAACCATTCGTCCATGTGTTTTTGGTAGAAAGCCAACCGCTGCGGGTCTTTTTCACACTTCAATAAAATCGGATAAATGTACGCCTGCAATACCACATCAAAATAGATAAACCACGCGGGATTTTGGTGAATCACCTGCGCCATGTTTTCCAGATAATGCTCCTTTTCGATGAGTCGCAGGTACTCGCGTTGGTACTTATCGTCGTTGGTCATGTAATGCGCCAATTTCAGAAAACCTAGCAGTTCCATCGAGTTTTGGTTTTTGTCGGGGGCCCATTCAGGGTCGCGGTTGAGTTGGTCGGGCGACCACACCGACCAGCGCGTGGGCTTTCCGTCAATATCGACAAAGTTGTAATTGTGTTTGATGAGGTAATCCACGATGCGCGCCACGTGCTTGCGTACGAGAGCTTTTTCGGTGTCGTCGGCCACCAGTTCGTAGTAAAAATAGTAGCCAAACATGTGTCCGCACATTTCGTCGCTGCTGGTATCGCCTTTCCAGAGCCATTTTCCATCTTTGGACTTCCGCCAACGCACCTCCACGGGCTTGAAGCGCGGCTCTTTGACCAATTCGTCGGCCAGTTCTTGGGGCGAAAAGCTACGGTTTTTGTCATGAAGCACGCCTTTCCAATCAACAGGAACGATTGTACGGGCAAAAAAGCCTTCGGTATCGGTTACTTCCTGCAATAATTTCAGAAATCCAAAGGCCTTTTTGGCATTTTCTTTGGCGTCGGGACTTTTGGTAACGGCGTACCGAAAACACTCCATGGCGAGGTAGTTGCCGGTGTATTCGCCGTCGTTGTCGTCGTCTTCGGGCTGCCAAGTGGTCAAGTCGCCCGCTTTTTCTAAGCGGCATTGGCCCGCAATCCAAGGGGCCCGGATGTGGCGTTTGAGGAGTACATCGTGGAAGTAATCGTTTTTTTGCGCCAAGGTCATCTGTTGGCGTTTGATGACGCTCACCCCTTTTTTTGTCGCAATCCAAGCGTTGCCGTTTTGGTCAAAATCAATGTCAACCACGTGGTCATCGAGTAGCCAACGGCGCGTAAAACGCAATGAGTGGGTGCCGTTTGGATAATAACGAACCACGCCTTTCTCGGTGCCGACCCACATCGTACCGTCGGGGGCAGCTTTGACGCACGTGACGTACACAGTGGGGAGGCCTTCGGCGGGGGTGATGGTTCGTATTTTTTTGCCCTCTTGAAGGACGGTTACTCCACCCAAGCCCCCTGCCCAAATTTGTTGCTGAGTATCTGATGCACTACCTTTTATATATGCACTCAAAAGCTCATTTTTGTTTCTTAAAATTCTGGTTTTTTCTACCTTATTAATATTATATAATCCAACGTCACTTGCGAGCCATAAATTTCCTTGGGTATCGGTCATGGCATGGCGCACCGAACGAGGAACTTCCCAGTCTTTTTTTACAAACCGCTGCCCATCAAATTGCCAGATTCCTTTGGGGCCGATGGCTACCAATCCGTCCTGCGTGGGGCATAGGGCCGAGATGGGTGCTTCTACGCCCGAGAGGCGTTCGAGTTTTTGGTTGCGTGACCGATAAACGCCTTCCCAAGTACCCACCCACGCCACATTTTCGGCGTCAACGGCGACGGAGAAAGCGGGCCCGTGTGGCCCCTCGGTTGGGAGGGCGGTCCAAGCGGAGTGGTTGGCTTTTTTTACAAACACCCCCGCTGCGGTGGCAATCCACACGTTGGCATTTTTGTCGACGGCAATACTGCGGACCTCATTGGGCGCAGAAGCCGACGGACGGACGGGGTACGCTTCGTGAAACTCCTGCCAAAATGCCGTGTCTTGATAAGAAGAAAGCGGACTGACTTGACCGCTGACATCGCTAATAGACGGCAAAAACAGGAAGATTAAGATACTTTTTTTGAGGAACGATTTCATGTTTGGCTGGGTGTCATGCACAGATATTACTTCGTTCGACCGGGGGAAGGCTATTGAGAAGGCGTCAATTTTAGCGAATAGGGGAATTTTTGTTTTTTGGGAGGAGTGATACAGCTGAATGTCCCTAGTTTATAAACGAATTGTTATGGCTAAATGATAGTTTTACAATGGTTTATAGGCTTTTATTAAGGATATATTACTTCTTTGATAATTTGCGCGATTTGAGGATATATTTACGCAATTTGAGACGGTTTCCCCAAAATAAGGGTGTAATTTTACTTTCACAATTCTAAGAATAAGTAGTCCTTTTACAATCTATACCCAGTTTTAACCTTTCCCAAAAAACTACACCATGGCCTGTATCAGCGAATATACCCTGCGTAAAGTAATCCAAGGTGATCAGACTGCCTTTGCGGAGTTGTACAACCACTACAAAACCCCTGCGATTAAGTTTTGCGTTTCGCTCGTAAAAGATGAAGAGGAAGCAGAAAACATGCTGCACGAGGTCTTCATAAAGATTTGGGAAAAAAGAACCCAAATAAATCCAGAGCTTAACTTCAACTCCTATTTGTTTACGTGTTTGCGTAATTTGGCCTTTGACCATTTTAAAAAAATGGAAAAAAGCCATTTTATTCGTCAGCAGTACATGGAACGAATGGAGGATAGGCACATCGATGAGATAGAGACAGAGGAAGCAAAGATCGTGCGCCTACGTTCGGCCATTGATTCGTTGTCAGAAAAGCGAAAAATCATTCTGAAGCTGAATATTGAGGAAGGTAAATCTTATCAGGAGATTGCGGAGTTGATGCGTATTTCAAAAAATACCGTCAAAAATCAGTTGGTTAAAGCCAAGCAATTTCTGCGCGAGCGGGTAGACATGGCGGCTGTGCTGTAATTGGCCCATTCAATAAATTTTGCACGGGTGTAAAGTCCGTGAATACACACCAACATTGCCCTATTTTCGAAGATTTGTATCCCTACTTTCACTGCCTTATTCCTGTTGTTAAGTCCATCGCCCACGAGATGGTTCCCTATGCCTATGTTTCATGTTTATACTGCTGAGTTTGAAGCACCTGCTTGCTTATTTACCCGTACTTAGTAAAAAAATAATCTTATTACGAATAGTACATCACATAGGACAACCTGTATTTATGAGTACCATTTAATACCTTAAACAATTGACAAAAGATGAACTGCAACTTTATTCTGAAACAAACGCTAAGGCGTTTGCTGCTTATGACAATGGTTGTGGGGACTTGTTTTGTGACGTCTTGGGCGCAGGTCCGGACCATCACAGGTAAAGTCACCACCAGCGAAGACGGTACCGGAATGCCCGGCGTCAACATCGTTCTGAAAGGTTCGCAAAAAGGAACCAGCAGTAATGCGACTGGAAATTACTCCATCGAAGTAAACGGGGCCAATCCCGTGCTCGTATTTTCGTTTGTAGGTTATGATGCTTCTGAAGTGGCAGTAGGCAACCGCAACGTAGTGGATGTCACCTTGACGCCTGGCACCGAAAACCTTAACGAAGTAGTAGTAACGGCCTTGGGTATCAAGCGTGAAAAACGCGCCTTGGGTTATTCAGTGGGCGAGGTGTCGGGAAAAGACATCGTTAATGTACCCCAAGAAAACGTGCTGAATGCGCTCTCTGGACGCGTAGCGGGGGTAACCATCAACCAAACCAGTGGTGTAGGCTCTTCGGTAAGTATTATCATTCGTGGTGCTAAGTCATTGAGCAACGACAATCAGCCGTTGTTCGTGATTGACGGAGTTCCTGTTGCCAACAACCTGAACAACCTTCGCTCCATGGGCGACCGTAACAACGTGGATTACGGTAACGCCATTTCCGACATTAACCCCGACGACGTAGAAAGCGTTTCGGTCTTGAAAGGCCCCAGCGCGGCGGCTCTTTACGGTTCTCGTGCTGGTAACGGGGTGATTTTGATTACCACCAAATCGGGTAAAAAAGGTAAAGGACTCGGCGTATCGTTTTCGACAAGCAACGTGTTTGAAACGCCTTACCGCTACCTTGATCTACACTACAAATACGGCAATGGCGACCGCAATGCCCGTTTGGACGAGACTTCGGCCTATTGGGGTGGCCCTGAACTGGACAAAGGCTTGACCGCCGTTCAGTGGAACAGTCCGCTGGATGCCAACGGCAACAAAGTGCCAACTGAGTTGAAGTCTTACAAAGACAATATGAAGAACTTCCTGCAAACGGGAATCACTTCTACCAACAACATCGCGATTTCAGGTTCAAATGATAAAACTACCTACCGGGTGTCTTACAACATGATGACCAACAAAGGTCTCATTCCTAACTCGGATTTGAATCGCCATTCATTGTCAGCCGCTGCTACTTACGATATTACCAACAAAGTAAAATTGACGACCAATTTGAACTTTGTACGCTCGCAGTCAGACAACCGCCCTTCTACCGCCAACCGTGGTGCCAACCCGTTGGAGGCTGTGTATCAGTGGTCGCACGTTGACATTAGAGAATTGAAAGATTATTGGCTACCAGGTAACGAGCAAATCAAGCAGCGCTCACCAACAAACGGTGATAACCCTTATTTCTTGGCCTATGGTATCAACAACGCCTTCAACCGTGACCGTATCTACGGAAACATGAAATTAGATTACTCGATTACGTCAAACTTGTCGGCTTTTGCGCGTATTTCACACGATATGTTTGTGGAAGACCGCGAAACTAGCATTCCTTGGAGCTACAGTCGTGGTCGCAACGGTGGATATTACAAGCAGGGTATCGGTCGTAAAGAAACCAACGCGGACTTCCTTTTGACGTACAAAAAGAACATCAAGTCGTTTGATTTGAGCGTATCGGGTGGTGGTAACTACATGGTTCAGAATTATAATGAAGATTTTATGGGCGGCAGTATCCTGACCGTGCCAGGGCTTTACAGAATCTCTAACATTCCGTTGGCATCGTTGCAAGTAAGCAACGGAACCAACCAAAAAGCCATCTACAGCTTGTACGGAATGGCTTCTTTGGGCTACAAAAACATGCTCTATTTGGACTTGACCGCCCGCAACGACTGGTCGAGCACGCTCCCTGCCGAAAACCGTTCGTATTTCTACCCATCGGCTTCAATGAGCTGGTTGGCAAACTACACGTTCAACTTGCCTAAGTCAATTTCCTTGCTGAAATTCAGAGCTGGTTGGGCGCAGGTAGGTAACGACGCCAGTCCGTACCAATTGGTTCCAACATTGGGTACAGGCTCATGGGGAAGTTTGATTACTACGGGTGTACCAAGCACGCTTTTGAACTCACAGTTGAAGCCTGAAATCGCCACTTCCTCCGAATTTGGAGTTGACTTAGGTTTCTTCGAAAACCGTCTGCGTTTTGAAGGTACTTACTACTACGTAGAGAATAAAAACCAGATTTTGGGTATCACTACACCATCTTCTTCGGGTTTTGGTAGCAAGCTAATCAACGCAGGTTTATTGGCCAGCAAAGGTTGGGAAATCAACTTGGGAGGTAGCCCGATTCGTGACAAGAACGGTTGGAACCTGGACCTTAACGTGAATTTTACTCGCAACCGTACCGTCATCAAAGAGCTGACCGAAGGAATGGATTTTTATCAACTTTGGGATGACAACAACGGCGGGGCGTTTACTTTTGTAGGTGAAGAAATCGGTAATATCTACAGCCGTGGCTATGCTACCGTCAAAGATGCTTCTTCTCCTTATTACCGTTGGCCAATTTTGAATAACAATGGCGAGTGGATTGCGGTAAACGACCGTACTGCCCGCGAAAAAGTAGGTAATTTCAACCCACGTTTTATCATGGGTATGCAAGCAACGCTTTCATACAAGCGTTTCTCGTTGGCGGCTAGCTTTGATACCCGTATCGGCGGTAACTTCCAATCGTATACTTATCGCTACGGAGAGTCTGACTGGAAATCACAGCGCCAATTGAATCAGTTGATTCCAGGTGGGTTGTACTCAGAGGCAGAATTAGTGGCCCTTTTGAAATCAGATCCTGAGAAATACATCATTCCTGAAAACGGTAACTTCCCACGTGTGGGTGGTCACACCAAAGCAACGGGCGGTATGGGTGCTGATGGCGATGGCGGATTTATTCCGGGCGTAATTCTTCAGTCTGATGGCACTTACAAAGAGCATTTGGGCGGTGCAGGTACCAACATTTATCCCATCACGGATACTTACCCTTGGAGCTTTAACAAGCAAATCACGTTTGATGCTTCGTTCATCAAGCTGAGAGAATTGTCGTTATCATACAATATTCCAAACATCGGTGCTTTCCGTAACGCCAGCATCTCGGTATTCACCAGAAACATCATGGTGTGGACGGCTTCTAAAATCGGAATTGACCCCGAAAGAGCGTTCCAAGCCGATGGCGGTCGCTTCCGTCAGGGAATCGAATTGCAAAACGTGATGCCTTGGACCATTCCGGTCGGATTTAAATTAAACTTCAATTTGTAACCAATAACATTTAAATCACTACGATCAACATGTTAAAGAAAATATCAAAATCGGTTTTGGTTCTCGCAGTCATGCTGGTAGCTTCTTGCAGCGACCGCCTGTCTGAAATCAACGAGAACCCCAACGGGATTGACCCAGCTACCGCCAATCCCAACTTAATGATGCCAGAAGTAATGAACAACGCTGCCCGGGGCTATCTGGAGCTTGGCTACGGTGATGTGGCTGGGGTAGCGCAACATATCCAACACGATGGTTGGTTTAGCGGAATTAACCACTACGATTGGGGCCCGCAAGACTGGAGTGGCTGGTACAATATGTTGCGTAACAACGAATTTTTGTACAAGCGTTCAGTAGAACTCAATTACAAATTCCACCAAGGCGTGGCCTTGACGATGCGTTCATTCATCTTTGGCGTAATTACTGATTTATGGGGAGATGCACCTTATACCTCTGCGGTAAAAGGTGACCAGTCGAATGAGTTTTTGAAGCCTGGATTTGATAGCCAAGAGGTGATTTACAAAGGAATCATCGCTGATTTGAAAGCTGCTTCGGCGCTTTTTGCGACCAAAGATGCCACTGGTTATACCGCAGGATACGATATTTTCTACGCGGGTAATCCTACGTCATGGCAGAAATTTGCCAACACACTTTTGTTGCGTTATTACATGAGGGTTTCTGAAAAAATGCCAGCAGAAGCCAAAGCGGGTATTGAGGCTATCTACGCGTCGGGAGTTTATATGAAAACACCCGCTGAGGATGCTGTAATGAACTACATTGGCGCTACTGCTGGTAATTCATGGCCAGGTGCGGTGGCTTTCGACCAGGAGCAATCTAACTTCAGACGTAAAAAACCCGCTCAAACCTTGCTTAACAGCTTGATGACCAACAGCGACCCTCGCCTCAAAGTATGGTTTGCACCAGTATATGTACGTTGGGTAGCCGACCCAACCCTTGCTACTCCCGTTGATGAGTTTATCAGAAAAGACGGCGTGATTATGCAAGGAACTCGTTATTTAACGGATGTTGTATTTAATGCAGAAGTAAAAAAAGGTGTTAAGTTTACCCGTCATTACAATCCTAAGTTATACACTGGAACCTTGGATACCAACGAATACGTAGGCGTGCCACCGGGCTTGAGACAACCTGATTATTATAACAATAACCCAACGCCCGGTCAAACGGTCCAAAATCAACACGTTTCTCAGTTGGCGGATGCTTATCGCGGAAGCAGCGGCGGATTGTTGAAAGCGCGTTTGGCTTCATCGGCTGAGACGGCCTTCATCTTGGCCGAAGCCGCTCAAAAAGGCTGGGCCGTAGGAACCGCCGCCACGCACTACAACGCAGGGGTGAAAAACTCCCTCGAAACCTGGGGCGTAGGCTCACAATACGATGCTTATATTGCCAAGCCAGGCGTAGCTTACAACAACACATTGGAGCGCATCATGGAGCAAAAATGGATTGCGAGCTGGACCGCTGCCACCGAAGCATGGTTTGATTATCGCAGAACGGGCCTTCCAGCATTGAAAGCGGGTCAGGCGTCGGCTGAACCAGTATTGCCCGTCCGTTTCAACTATGGCGACAATGAAGTAAACTTCAACCGTACCAACGCTGATGATGCCATCAATAAGCTTGAAACAACAAAACATTCGGGTTTAAGAGGCAAAAACAGCCAATGGTCTAAACCGTGGGTTATTCAGGGAACGGGCAAACCGTGGTAGAAGAAAAAAAAATAGTTAAAATGTACAATTGGTAGTATGCTGAGAGGCGGGGGAATCTTCCCTCGCCTTTCGTTTTTTAGGATATTTTTGAGAACGATTTTTGTATACGATTTTCCGTTAATTGCGTTTAATCCTCAGGTATGTAGTGTTAATTTTCTGTTAATCAATGAGTTAATAAAAATCTTTTTTATAAAAAATATTATAAGATTACTGTAATATTATAATATTTTTAAATTATCATTAAATAGTACATTTTTTTGAAATAATTCTTCATGCAGAGTAGTCTGTTTAATTGGTTTATGGGTATTGGAGTATAGAACTTCTTTAACCGATAATAACCATGATTATTAGCTCTACTTTTCTACAACGTACGTTGAGGTGTTTGCTTAGTTTAACAGTGGTTGCAGGGTTATGCTTCTCTACAGCGATGGCGCAAAGCCGAACTGTAACCGGCAAAATCACTTCCAGTGAAGACGGTACCGGTATGCCCGGGGTAAATATTATTGTAAAGGGGACCCAGAAAGGAACCAGTACCAACGGTGCTGGTGCGTACTCCATTGAGGTCTCTGGCAACAATCCAGTTTTGATTTTTTCCTTCGTAGGTTTTACCGCTCAGGAGGTAGCCATTGGAGCCAGAAGCATCGTGGATGTTTCATTGACACCAAGTGCTGAAAACCTCAGAGAGGTAGTCGTAACGGCCTTGGGTATCAAGCGGGAAGAAAAATCGCTGGGATATTCGGTAGGTAAAATTGACAGCAAAGAACTGAACCGGGTAGCGCAAGAAAACGTCTTGAATGCAATGGCTGGAAAGGTGGCTGGGGTTACGGTAAGTTCTACGGGCGGCACTGGTTCGTCGGTTAGTATGATTATTCGGGGGGCTACTTCATTGGGGAGCGACAATCAGCCGCTGTTTGTCGTTGACGGGGTGCCGCTGGCCAATACCCTCAACAATATAAGTCAGGTAGGAAATGACAACCGCGCCGATTTTGGCAACTCCATTTCCAGTCTAAATCCCGACGATATTGAAAGCGTTTCGATTTTGAAAGGACCCAGTGCGGCGGCCCTTTACGGTTCGCGTGCGGGGCACGGTGTGGTGTTGATTACGACAAAAAACGGGGCTAAAGCCAAGAAAATGACTGTTTCGATTACGTCTAATACCGTTTTTGATAAACCGTTTAAGTTTCTGAAATGGCAAACTCAGTTTGGCCCAGGTCAATTCTCTGCCATTCCGCCTTCCGTCAGTGGAAATCCGCTGACCAATCCGTTTGGGGCGCTTATTCAGGAAAATGTGGGGGCTACTTATGGTGCCGCGTTGGATAAAGGCTACGAAGAAGTGCAGTGGAATAGCCCACTCGATGCCAATGGTAAACCCATCAAAATGCCGTTGGTTTCGCACCCTAATAATGTCAGAAATTTTGTACAGACAGGTATTACTACTACCAACGGGGTGTCGGTGGCCAACAGTAACGACAATTACAGCTATCGTTTATCCTATTCTAACATGCAGAACCAGGGCATTATTCCCAACTCTGATTTGTTCAGAAATACCATCAACCTGAACACGTCGGTGAAGGTGAATGAAAAACTCAGAATCAGCACCAATCTTGACCTGAGTCGTTCTAATTCCAACAACCGACCCGCTGGTAATCGTGGAACCAACCCCTTGCAATGGGCGTACGCTGTTTCGCCCCACACCGACATTAAAGACCTAGAAAACTATTGGTTGCCAGGTCAGGAAGGACTTCAACAACGCTCACAGTTCAAAGGAATTTACAATAACCCCTATTTCTTGGCAAACGAGGTTAACAACAGCTTTACCCGCGACCGTGTATTTGGAAACATTCGGGCCGACTGGCAAATCTCGCCGTCGTTCAGCCTGATGGGGCGTTATGCCGTTGATACGTATAATGAAAACCGTGAATTGAAAATAGCCAACAGCTACACCAACGACCCGCGTGGTGCTTATGGCCTTATCAATATTGCCAATTTGGAAACCAACGCTGACTTCTTGGCGACCTACAAAAAAGACATCAAAGACTTCAGCTTGTCGCTTTCGGCGGGTGGGAACTCCCGTTATCAGCGGGGCTCAAACGTCACCAACGCTACCAAGGGAGGCACTGGATTGATTGTACCCGGGGTGTTTAACATTCAAAACATTGCGCCCGCCAACTTAGATTACAACAGCAGCCGTTTCCAACGTGCCATGTACAGCGTGTACGGATTGGCCAATTTTGGATACAAAGACATGATTTTTCTGGACGTAACGGCCCGTAACGACTGGTCGAGTACATTGCCTGCGGCCAACCGCTCGTATTTCTATCCTTCGGCTTCGTTGAGCTTATTGGTGAACGAAATGTTGCCATTGACGAGTCAAATCAGCATGTTGAAATTGAGAACAGGTTTTGCGCAGGTAGGAAATGACGCCAATCCGTACCAATTGCTCGGTTCGTTGGGCAACGCGGGTACGTGGGATGGCATTCCGCGTTTGTCAACGCCAGGAACGCTTCTGATTGCCGATTTAAAACCTGAAATCGTGACCTCTTACGAAAGCGGGATTGACTTAAATTTATTCAAAAACCGTCTGCGCTTCTCGGGTACGTATTATATGGTTGAAAATCGTAACCAAATCCTGAGCACCAAGTTGCCGCCTTCGTCGGGTTATTCATCCAAAAACATCAACGCGGGTTTGCTGGTTAGCAAAGGCTTTGAGTTGAGCCTCGGTGGAACCATCGTGGACCGCAATAACTGGAGATGGGATTTGACCACTAACTGGACCCGCAACCGTACTACCATCAAGTCCCTTTCGGATGATTTGCCCTACTATACCCTGTGGCAAGATGCTAAAGGAGGTGCATGGACCTACGTGGGCGAACAAATCGGAGATATTTATGACGCCAAAATCGTGACGGTCGAAAACAAAGAATCGCCATATTTTGGGTATCCGATTCTGGACCAAACGGGTAAGTGGCAGTCGATTGACGCCATTAACACTAAAAACAAAATCGGTAACTTCAACCCTAAATTTATCATGGGATTGCAAACGTCGATTTCGTACAAAGGCTTTAGCCTGAGCATGTCGTTTGACTGGAGAAATGGCGGGGATTTTGTTTCTCAAACCTACCGCTATGGCGAGGAAAACGGACAGTCTCAGTTGTTTTTGGATAAACTCATCAACCCTAACGGTTTGACGGGTCAAGCATTGCGCGATTATCTGGTTGCCAATCAGGATGAACTCATTCGGATTAACGGAAATTATTTCCCCCTGGTGGGTGGTCCAACGCCTGATTACGGCGGCTATCCGTTCAAATACGGCCCATACACACTGCCGCACGGTGGGGTGTTCATTCCGGGTGTTATTGCAACGGGCTACGATGCCAACGGAAACCCAACTGGCTTCAAAGAAAACCTTGGTGGAGCTGGAACCACCATCCTGCCGTTTGCGGGCAGTACGGCGTGGTCGTTTACTCGGGCATTTTTGTACGATGCTTCTTTCTTGAAACTGAGAGAAATTACATTGGGCTACGACTTACCCCAAAACTGGTTGCGGAAAGTGGGTGTTCAGAGTGCCAACTTCTCGGTTTATAGTCGCAACATTATCTTGTGGACGGCCGCTAAAATCAACATTGACCCCGAAAACGCATTCCAACCAGAAGCGGGGATTCAGGGTGGTAGCCAATTCAAACAAGGAATTGAGCGCTACAACGTCAATCCTTGGGTGATTCCGGTCGGCTTCAAATTAGGCTTAACTTTTTAAGAAAACATAAACGGATAAAGTGATGAAATTCAACACACTCAAATTTACCTGCTTCGCGGTTTTGTTTTCCTGTACGGTGTTTTCCTGCAAAGACTTAACCGAACTGAACATCAACCCCAACGGGGTAGACCCCGACAATGCCAACCCGAATTTGGTGCTGTCGACGGTATTGACCGAAACGGGCAAGGCATTTGTTAACTTAGGGTATCAAGACATTGCTGGGGTAATGCAGCACACCCAAAAAGACGGCTGGAGCGGTGGCCACAATGACTATGATTGGGGCGGTAGCCAGAGTTGGGCGGGGTATTACGACATCCTGCGCAACAACCAATACGTGTACGACCGTGGCGTAGCCATCAAGTCTGAGTTGCATCAAGGCATTGCTTTGGTTGTCAAATCTATGATGTTTGGGTTAATCACCGATCTTTGGGGCGATGCTCCCTACTCGGCAGCGCTGAAAGGGGCCGTAGGTGGGGCAGAAAATACATTCCCTGCCTATGACTCACAGGAAGTCATTTATACGGGTATTTTAGCTGATTTGGACAAAGCCAATACCTTGCTTTCCAAAAATGCAACCGAATATACCGCTACCGTCGGCACCGCCGATGTGTATTATCAGGGCGCGCCTGCCAAATGGCGGAAATTGGCCAATTCGCTTGCGCTGCGTTATTACATGCGTATCTCTGCTAAAAAACCAGACGTAGCCAAGGCGGGTATTGAAAAAATCGTAGCCAATGCCACCCAATACCCCATCATTACGGCCATTGCCGATGATGCCGCCATGCCCTTTGCGGGCAATAGCAACGATGATTCGTGGCCTGCCAATGCCATTTATGACGCCAGTGAAAGTAATTATCGCCGGATTAAAATGGCCGCTACATTTGTGGACAGACTGCTTGTTTTGAAAGACCCGCGTTTGGGTATTTGGGCCAACAAAGTTAAAATTCAAATCGTTGTTGACCCTGCTCTTCCAAAAGGAACGGACAAAATAGATGGCAATAAACGCTATTTGTCGCCCGACAAAGTGGTTGGGAAAGAATATAATACCAACGAATATGTGGGATTGCCAACGGCGATGTTGGGCGGGCCTACCTACAACCTTAGTCCAACGGCTGAGCAAGGAGCCAACAACCCGCACGTATCGTGGCTGAGTGATATTTATCGTCAGGCCAAAGGGCCGTTGCTTAAATCACGTCTGATGTCGGCGGCGGAAGTGCGCTTTATTTTGGCCGAGGCCGCCTTGAAAGGATGGGCTGCTGGTGATGCCAAGACCCACTATGAAGCAGGTGTAAAAGCGTCGATGGATACTTGGGGAGTGGGTAGCAGCTACGCGGCCTACATCGCGGGAGCGGATGCTAAGTTTGATGGTACGTTGAAGCAAATCATTGAGCAAAAATGGATTGCGAGCTGGACGGCTGCGCAGGAAGCGTGGTTTGACTACCGCAGAACGGGTTTTCCCGAACTGAAAACAGGCAATCAATCGAAGCGGAATGTGTTGCCAGTACGTTTTTATTACATGCTTGACGAACGTAATTTGAATAAAACAAATGCCGAATCGGCCATGAGTAAGTTGGAAACAACGCCTTACTCAACCGTTGACGGTAAAAACAGTCCTTGGTCCAAACCGTGGGTAATCCAGGGTACGGGCAAACCGTGGTAATTTTTTGGGTTAGTTGAACAAAAAAGTGGTGGATCATATCCACCCTTTTTTTGCCCTTTGCACAAATAAAAATAGAAAGTATTCACATGAGAAAAATTGCTTATTTACTGCTTCTTTTATTGTATTATAACGCTGGTGCGCAAGAATTTAAAGCCGCCGCAGCCTTACGAGTCATTACCCCTAATCCGCTCTTGCCCGTATCGGGTGGCATCGGGACGCCCAAACCAGCAACGGAGAAAAAAGGAGATTTGTTTGCCCGGGTGTTGGTGCTCGAAAAAGGGAACACCCGCGTGGCCATTGTGAGCGTAGATAATCTGGGTTGGTCATCTATTTTGGGCAACCGTTCAAGGGGGTTAATCAAAGGCATTCCTCCCGAAAATGTTCTAATTGGCTGTACGCATACCCATAGCGGGCCAGATGCCTACGGATTTCCTGACCAAACGGGCAAAACATCGGCCGACTTGAATTATTTGGAAGACTGCGTAAAAAAAATCGCCGAGGCGGTCAATGAAGCCGTTACCAAGTTGGAGCCAGCTACGCTGAAAGTAGCCGTGGGAGAAGCAAAGGGAAAGATTGCCTATAATTATTACGCCGCCGATTTGTACGACCCTCGTTGTGGCGTGATTCAGGCGATTTCCAAGTCAGGAAAACCCATTGCTACCTTGGTTAATTACGCTATTCACCCTGAAGTACTGGGTGCTGGAAGGGGTATTTTAAGCCCCGATTTGTGCGGACCATTATACGACCGCATTGAGTCTAAAGGTGGTGGTATGGCCATTTTTTTAAACGGTGCGCAGGGTGGAATGGTCACGGCCGATACCCGCCGCGAAGCCAACACGGAAGCCAATACGTGGGAAGAATGCATTCGTATCGGAGAGTTGCTCGGCGACGAAGCCCTGAGGATTGTCAGTACTGCGACGACGGTATCAAACCCGTCGGTGTATTGCACCGCACGGACTGTAGAGTTTCCCGTTGACTCCGACATGATGAAGTACATTCTCAAAAATTCGCCACTCAAACACGCCAATGCCAAACCCGACGCCGTAAGTACGCAGGTAAATCTGCTGAACATCGGGCCGGCGCAGATTTTGACCATTCCGGGTGAGGCATTGCCCAACATCGGCTTTTACCTCAAACGGCACATGAACACCAAATTGCCGTTTTTGTTTGGCCTCACCAACGACGCGTTTGGGTATATGCTCACCAAAGTAGATTTTAACAGTTTCAAACGTTATGACTATATAAGTCGTACCAGCCTCGGCGAAATGACGGGTGAAATTTACATTGAACAGGCGCTCAAGTTGGTCAAAGAAAGCCCTAAGCCAGAATAAAAAATCGTTAATAGTTAACCGTTATTCCTCAACAATCAATTTATTGCCATGCACAAATCCTTTTTTAGTTTAGTACTTAGTGTTTGCCTTGGTATTTGCCAACTCTATGCACAGCAGGCCATTACCCCCGAAACAGCCCTTAAAAGTTACGTCAACAATGGAGATAAAACTTTCTCGTGGGAGTTGAAAGACTCCTTTAAAGAAGGAGATGTAACGGGTTATAATTTATTGCTTACGTCCCAGACATGGCGGGGAATCGCGTGGCGGCACCAACTCACCGTGATGGTTCCCAAAGAAAACCTGCACGATGGCGCGATGCTTTTCATTACGGGTGGTTCCAACAAACAAGAACAACCCAATTGGAGCAAAAGTGACAAACTGTGGCCTTCATTGATGGGCATCGCGGCCAAAAATAAAGCCATTGTCGTCTTGCTGAAACAAGCACCCAATCAGCCTTTATACGGTAATCTGACCGAGGACGCCCTGATTTCGTACACCTTACATAACTTCAAAAAAGACGGAGATTATTCGTGGCCGTTGTTGTTTCCGATGGTGAAAAGCGCCGTAAAAGCGATGGATGCCGTGCAGGAATTTTCAAAACAAACCCTCAAACATGATGTCAATAATTTTGTGGTAACGGGCGCTTCCAAACGCGGTTGGACCACGTGGCTCTCGGCCGCCATTGATGATAAACGGGTGAAAGCCATCGGCCCGATGGTCATTGATATGCTCAATATGCCCGCTACGCTCGACTATCAGTTGAAATCATACGGCGCCTACAGCGAGCAAATCGAAGATTATGTAAAACTTGAAATTCCTCAAACGGCCAATACCCCCCAAGGTAACGCCATCACGACCATGATTGACCCCTACTCGTACCGCGCAAAATTGACCGTTCCGAAGTTGATTTTTATCGGAACCAACGACGAGTACTGGACCGTTGATGCCATCAAACATTACTACGACCAGATTCCGGGCAAAAACATGATTCACTACGTGCCCAACGCGGGCCACGACTTGGGCGGAGGAAAACAGGCATTAGAGGCATTGAGCGCGTTTTTTGGAACGACCATCAACGACCGCAACTATCCTACACCTACGTGGAAAGTAAGCCCTAAGAAAAAAGGAGCGCAAGTTTCCATCAAAACCGATCGCAATGATTTGGTAGACGCCGTTGTGTGGACCGCTACTTCGTCGGACAAAGATTTTAGAAATGAAAAATGGACGAGCTATAGTTTAGGCGTTTCCAATACCTCAAAAATAAAGTTGCAGGAAGCCTATGCGGGTAGCGGTTACAAAGCGTTTTACGTGGATTTAAAATACAAAGACGCCAACGGCGGTACGTACACCGTTAGTACGCGCATGTTTTTGACCGATTCAAAGGGTATATTGTAACAAAAAGCGCAACCCCATTATTGCACAAACCCCGGCTCAATGGTCGGGGTTTGCGTTTGTAAAGATGACCTGAAGGAGTTGGTCAAAAATTGATTTTGGCTCTTTCTTTAAATATATACATCCTTGTAAATCTGGGTCGTAATGGGCTTGAAGCTACGGAGTTTGAAGAGCGGTTTTTTGCCAATGTTGAAGCTCCGTTTTTTGTCAGGTGTATTTTTCTTGTTTTCTTCTTCCAAAAAAGCCCCGCTTGTGTGCTCGGCGGCTCCCGTTGAGAGATTGAAATCGTAGGTGTTAAATTGATTCGTACTCATTGACGAAAAGGTAGCCGTAGCACCAATCAAAAACCAGTCGTTGTTCTGAAAACGCCAGCGGTAGTCATAGCCCCAGCGGTCGGCGCTCCCGCCATAAAACTGCACCAACAGCGTACCCCTTTCGATGGTCAATCCCACCAACGGGTCGCCCATCACGCCCCCTTCATTGGAAAGCAAGACAGACTCGTTGCTTTGAATGGATAAAGTATAGCTACCATTGGCTTGTCGAAAGGCAATCAGCAGAATACGAGGCTTTTGTGGATAATCTTCTTCTTTGAGATTGGGCACGTCTTTGTCGGCTTCTACCACGGCGGCGAGGTCAGGTGCGTTGTCTTTGTTGAGCTCGCCTTCGGCTTTTTCCACGATGTGCCAGCCTTTGGGCACAAACGATTCTATTTTTTCGCCAGTTTGGGGTAAAACTGGGTATTTATAACGGTTTTGGGCGGAAGTTAGATGTAAAGTGAGGAGTAAAATAATGAATAGAAAAAGACGAGTCATTGGGAAAAAATTAAGTGGGTAATGTATTGATGGTCAAAATTAATGAACTGGTTTGGATTGTTAATCAATCGTTTTTTTTACGGTACGACGAAAGACAATTATCAAAATAACCTGTGCTCAAATTAGTCTTTTTACGCGAGCCAGAGGTATTAAGTGATAAATAAGTAACCCTCATGAATCACAGAATTACTGTTGCTTTTGTAGGCGCGGCCCTTTTTATCGGAACTGCCGCCACCATGACGGCGCGGCGCGCCAAAGAAATCAAAAAAGACTTCTTAACGACTACTTCCAATACCGTGTTGGTGGCCTCGCACCGCGCAGTCCATCATGTCTACCCCGAAAACTCCATCCCTGCCGTTAAGGAAGCCATACGACTGGGTATTGATATCATTGAGATTGACGTCAAAGTGACTTCTGACGGTATACCCGTATTGATGCATGATGGCAAGATTGACCGCACAACCAACGGCAAAGGAAACCCCGAAACCATGACCTTTGCGCAGCTGCAAACCTACAATTTGGTGGTAAAAGGTGCAAAAACCGAAGAGAAAATCCCTACGTTGGAGGAGGTGCTACGTTTGGCAAAAGGACGTATTTTGGTTGATTTGGATTTGAAAACCGACAAATTGGGGCCTATCATTGATGTGGTAAAGAAGACCAAAACTGAAGATATTGTCTTTTATTTCGACAGTGACTACAATGCCCTCCATTTTGTGGATAAGGTCGATAAAAAATACATGCTCATGCCCCGAGCACATTCGCAAACCATGGCTGATTCGGCCATTACGCTCTTCAAACCTGAAGTGGTACACATTGATTTTTCGTTTTACACACCCGAAGTGGTCAGTCTTATCAAGAGGCGCGGGGCACGCGTGTGGATTAATGCGTTGGGGCCGATAGATATATTGCTACGGACTGAAAAGCGAGACGAAGCCCTCGACAAATTGTTGAAGCACGGGGCCAATGTTATTCAAACAGATGAGCCAGAATTGTTGTTAAAGCTATTGAAAGAGAAAGGTTTACATATTTAAGAGAAGGTTGTTGATTTACAAACGACGTTTTTGTCCAATCAAATAATTGAAAACTTAAATTTAACACATCCTGAGTAGCCTTTTATGATTGGAACAAAGTATATAGACATATAACAAGCCAAAAAAATAATGGAAACCAACCGTCCTGACTATTTGATTGGTAGGCTGATGCGCAACGAGATTTCACAAGTGGAACTCGAAGAATTTTTGGCTGGTATTGGGGAAAATGAAATGTCGCCCGCTTATTCGGAAGTGTTGGAGCGTTACTTCATGCAATTGCTTTCCGAGAACGAACACGCAAAAAGCGTGCAACAAGAAAAGTAAATTTTCCGACTGTATCCACCCCTTTTTTAACGTAATAAACCTGTATCTTCTATAAGCGCTGGGCGAATTTCGCAACAGTATAGTTATATGACAAAATACCTCTCTAAGTTTCTACTGTTTTTAATAACAGTAACGGCATTCTTCGGAAGTTATGCCCAAATTCCTTTGCCAGTTTCTAAGCACAAGTTTGTGGTCATTGCCCACCGTGGCAATCACGTGAATGTGCCCGAAAACTCCCTTGCTTCTTACGAAGAAGCAATTAAAAGCGGGGCAGATTATGTAGAGGTCGATATCCGGACGAGCAAAGATGGGGTGTTGGTCATTCACCATGACGGAACCCTCGACCGTATGACCAACGCCACGGGTGAGGTCAAAGCCAAGACATTTGCCGAACTGAGCCAACTTCAGCTCAAAAGTCCCAAACCAGAGGAGGCCACCGTTTACCGAATTCCGACTTTTCGGGAAGTGTTGAAGTTGTGCAAGAATCGGATTAATATTTATCTGGATTTTAAAGACGCCGACGTGGCCGAAACCTGGAAACAGATTCAGGAAGAGGGCATGGAAAGGCAGATTGTGGTGTACCTAAACAAAGTGCCCTACTACAAGCAATGGCGCAGTATTGCCCCGCAAATGCCCCTGATGACCAGCTTGTTGGATGACGTAAAGAACCCCCAGCAGTTGAAATTCTTTTTGGGACAGGTAAAAGTAGAAGTGCTAGATAACATCGCCGAGCAAGCAATGGTGCAAACTGCGCTGGAAGAAGGCGTGGCGGTTTGGCTCGATGTTCAAAGCCCTTCTGAAGGCAAAGATGCGTGGGATTCAGCGTTGAGCAAAGGAGTTCAAGGGGTTCAAACCGACCATCCCGAAGCGTTGGTCAATTACCTTAAAACCAATAATTGGCGCGATGGCGTGGCCAAAAATGCGGTCATTGTTCCCAAAAAACCCGCGTATCAATCCTTGTTAGACGTTCCCTACGCCACGGGCGAAGGGAAAGAAAACATGCTAGATGCCTACATCCCCGAAAATCATACGCCTGATACCAAAGTGCTGGTCTACATCCACGGCGGTTCGTGGAGCCGGGGTGATAAAAGCGAATTTCCCAAACAACTCATTGATGAATTGGTCGGTGTAAAAAAGTACATCGTGGTTTCGATGAATTATCGCTTGGTTAAAGACGGCAAAAATCTATTTCCAGCTCAAATCGAAGATGTTAAGAAAGCCATTGCCTTTTTGTCGGCTCAATCCAAACGCTACCGATTTAACGGCAATGAATTTGCCCTCATGGGCGGCAGCGCGGGGGCGCATTTGGCCTTGCTCTATGCCTATGCCCATGACCCCAACAAACAAGTAAAAACCGTATTGAACCTGTGGGGGCCTACCGACCTGACCGACAAGTCTGTGCGGGCTGATGGCAGTGATGCCAATAATACCGTTATTCGGTTTTTGGGCGAGGCCGACCCTAAAGCACAAATTTGTGTAGATGCCAGCCCGTTGTTGCACCTCACCAAAGAAAGTGGCGTGCCTACCATTTCGTTCCACGGCGTGGAAGACCCATTGGTGCACGTAAGTCAGGCCGAAAATCTGCATAAAAAACTCCAATCATTGGGAATCCTGACCCAGTTGGAATTGTACCCCCACGAAAAACACGGCATGAGCGCCTCGGCGGCAGTGGATGTTTTTGGGAAAATGGTCCAGTGGCTCGAAAAACAATATCCTGTTGTTAAATAAACATAATCTACTCAAACTCCCATCAAGCCGCTATGGAGCAAAGTAATGGATACGCTTAAATGCTTTGCTCCTTGGCGTGAATCAACCCACCATGAAACTTACTGCTTTTTTTACCTCAATTTTCTTGAGTGCTTTTTTGCTTTTTGGCACCGCCGCCACTACCGATTCTACGGTTCAAAAAGTGATGGACAATGTGGTCACGCGGTTGTATCAAAAACTGACAACTGCGCAACTTGACACCATTTCGGAAGCTTACATTCTGCCTTTTTTAACGAACGAAGAAAAACAGACCCTCGCCACTCGTTACTGGACTTTTGACGTAAATGTACCCGTGGTCGTCTCTCTCATGCGCGACCAAGCGCAGAAAGTGCCGCCGTTTTGGTTGGCAAAAAGTGGGTTTCAAAAAACAAACATGCTCGTGAAAAATGAAGAATATACCTACGAAGTCTGGCAAAAGAAATTTTCTAAAGGTAAAGTGGAGTTGGGAATAAACGGGTTTGACAAGCACCGCCCCGTGTATTTTGTGGGCGTAGGGCCGCAGAAAAAAGGGGATAAACTGACTATCTCAAACGTTTTTCCCGACAATCAACACATTGAAGAATTGAAAGTAGGTGCTTTTACGTACCATGATTGGGATGAACTCACGCTCACAGAAGTGCCATTGGCATTGCAGGGGCAGCAATTATTAACCACCATTCGTGGACGCGCCCGTGAAGCCCATTTGGTGAAAGCCTTCCGTCAGACCGACTATCCCGCCCTCAACAAACCCGATCAGTTGCTGCTTTCGTGGAGCGCCAACCCTTCTACCTCCATTGATGTGCAGTGGCGTACGCAGGCGGCGGTGAAAGTAGGAAAAGTACAATACTGGAAAAAAAACTCGACCGATACGCTGACCGCCAACGCATTGCCGTTTCAGATGGAAGACCGCCTGCTGCGCAACGACCGTTATATTCAGCGTTTTACGGCCAAACTAACCCAACTTGCGCCTGCCACCGCGTATGCGTATCGGGTGGGTTCTGCGAGTACGGGTTGGTCAGAAGTGGCTGATTTTAGGACCGAAGCGGCCCAGCCAGAGGCGTTTTCGTTTGTGTGGTTTGGCGATACGCACAAATCGCCCGATTGGGGGCGAATGGCCCGTCAAACGCTCGAACGTCACCCCGAAATTTCCTTTTATTCGGTCATCGGCGACTTGGTCAGTACGGGCCTTGACCGCAATGAGTGGGATGAGTTTTTTCATCATTCGGGAAAGATTTTTAGTCAAAAACCCTTTATGCCTATTCCTGGCAACCACGACAGTCAGGATGGGCTGGGCGCGGCGATGTACCAAAACCTGTTTAGCTTGCCTGCCAATGGGCCTGACAAGGTGCCTTCTGAGCGGACTTACGCTTTTCATTACCAAAATGCCTTGTTTATCATGCTCGATGGCACGTCGCCCATTGATGCGCAAACGGCTTGGATTGAAAAGCAGCTTTCGCAAACCAAAGCCCAGTGGAAGTTTGTGATGCTGCACTTCCCGCCCTATAATTTTGAAGAAGATTATGCGCAAATTCGCAAAGAATGGGGTGTGCTGTTTGACCGTTATCACGTTGATATGGTCATGAGTGGGCACGTGCATTACTACATGCGTAGCAAACCCATGTATGCCGAAAAACCTGTGGACTCTCCCGCCAAAGGCACGATTTATACCATTTCTATCAGTATTCCGAGCCAACACAAAAACTGGCCCGAAGAACCCTACGCGGCGGCGCGTTTTCAGAGTGGACCAGTGTACCAGCACATCCGAATTGATAAGAACAAATTGACCCTGCGCTGTTTGGATGAGTACGGAAAAGTGAAGGATGAATTTACGATTGAGAAATAAAAACGCCACCCTGATTTAGGCTCGTTCATGTAAAATTCGCTGAATCCCTGTACCTTTAGTCTTTATTTTAACGAATTAGGTATGACTTTCGACGAATTAAATCTCAATAAACCACTGCTCAATGCCCTCAATGACTTAGGCTTTACGACGCCTACCGCCATTCAGCAAAAGGTATTTTCGGTGGTAATGTCGGGGCAAGACGTGTACGGGATTGCACAAACGGGTACGGGAAAAACCTTGGCGTATCTATTGCCTTGCCTTCGGCAATTTCAGTTTTCAAAAGAAAAAAATCCGCAAGTAGTTATTCTGGTGCCCACCCGAGAACTGGTGGTGCAGGTGGTGGAGTCGGTCAAGAAACTCACCCCTTACATGAGTGTGGTGACGGTGGGTGTGTACGGAGGCGTGAACATGAAGCCACAAGTGGCGGAGGTCTCGCAGGGTGTGGATGTGTTGGTAGCTACGCCCGGGCGCTTGGTAGATATGCTCTCTAGCGGAGTGATTAAGCCCAAAGCTGTGAAAAAATTGGTGCTTGATGAAGCCGACGAAATGCTCAATCTGGGCTTTCGGGCGCAGTTGAAACTCATCTTGGATACCTTGCCCGAAAAACGCCAAAACCTTCTGTTTTCGGCCACCATTACCGACGAAGTGGAGCAGTTGATGCAGGAATATTTTCACCATCCCGTCAAAGTGGAGGCCACTCCAGCTGGTACGCCGTTGGAGAATATCTACCAAATGGCCTACCAAGTGCCCAATTTTTACACCAAAGTAAATCTGCTCGAATTGCTCTTGGGCCACGACCCCGACATGGTCAAAGTGCTGGTTTTTGCCGCGACCAAGACCTTGGCTAACCAATTGTTTGAACAACTTGAAAAGCAATTTGGCGATACGGTCAGCGTGATTCACTCCAATAAAGCCCAAATGCAGCGTTTTGAGGCTGTTAATCGCTTTCAGAGCGGAGCTTGCCGCGTGCTCATTGCCACCGACGTCATTGCGCGGGGCTTGGATGTTTCGGAAGTATCGCACGTCATTAATTTTGATTTGCCCGAACTTCCCGAAACCTACATACACCGCATTGGGCGTACGGGCCGGGTGGATAAAAAAGGCATCGCCATCAGTTTTATCGTGGAAAAAGAGAAGGAGCAACAAGAAGCCATCGAAGCCCTGATGAAGCAGTCGATTCCGATGCGCCCGTTGCCCAAACTACTCGAAATTTCGGATGAACTCACCCCCGAAGAAAGAGATACGGGTTACACGAAAATCATCAGCGTAAAAATTGTCAAAAGCGATACCTTCGGTGGGGCGTTTCACGAAAAAACCGAAAAGAACCAAAAGGTAAACGTACGCCGAAATCACGCCAAAGAAATGATGAAAAAGTACGGTAAGCCGATTCGGAAAACCCGAAAATCATAAACCGGTGCCGAGGGTGGTGTTATCACCGCCCTCTTTTTGCAAAATCATACATTTAAACCTATCACTGTTATGAGACAAAACGGAGTCGTTGCCCAAATGAAGCAGTTTGTGAAGGATGTACTTCGTGGTCTGATCAGAATTGACGTTGCCTGAGCGACCGAGGGTGGTGTCCGCGACCGAGGGGTGTCCGCACCAACCTCTTTTTTGTTGACTTAATAAAACTGGTTGGTGCGGACACCAACCAGCGCGTAAGTGATAACAACGGAGCAAAAATAGCTTACTAAAATGGAAATCTACCAAGTAACAACCAATTTAGATTATCAATGGGTATTACCCCAAATTGAGGAAAGTGAATTATTAAATCTAATGGATTTGAATTGTTATCCCAAATCAAAATCTTGGCCTAACATTGATTGGTATATTTATAACCCGAAAAAGAAAAAAGGTAATTTTTTCACAACAGGGAGTGGCGGTTCTTTTGCGTTTGATGAAGAGGTTCTAAATAGTGATTTGTTTAGTTTAATTGAAATGGCAGGAGAAGTATTGCCCATAAAGCTGGAGGATAATACTAATTTATATATTTTAAATGTGTTAAAATGCATTAATCCGCTTAATCAAAAAAAAACAAAATGGCAGTTGTATGAAGACGGTTCGAAAGGAAGAATATTAGATTATAGTTTTCATACTAATCGTTTTTCGGAATCATCGCTATTTAAAATTCCAGAAACGAGTAAAATAGAGATATTGACCTACTCGGGAATTAAAGGCGATGAAGATGAATTTAAATCCCTTTATGAATATTTGGGTTTTACAGGGTTAGAGTTCAAGCAAATTTATACAGATTCGATGGCAGAATGAATTTTATAGCCAAGGGCGGTGTCTCCACCGTCCTCTTTTTTGTTTTTGCTTCCTACCTCAGCGCAAGGAGTAAATAAACGCCCAAAACACCTTCTTAACCCAGAAAAAAACTCCAATCCACGGGTGGAAGGTTATGACGATACGGTTACGAAATTTGGCCTTATTGGCCGCGACGGTGGTTGTTTTTGCGGCAGGTTTCCCTTCGGGCAAAGAAGACATTCAGCGGCCGTTGGATGTATGGGCGATACGCTCGGTGCTCGACAAAAAGCCCCGGATGCTGACCTTGGCGTTGGATAAGGAATGCTACGCAGCCTACGATTTGGCCAAAGGCAAATTGTACAAGGTCTGGAAAGGCGGCATCACGCTGGAAGGGGCTGCTTATACCAACAAAAAAGATATTCAACCCGGTTCGTGGGGAACCGCCTACCTGTGGGACAGTTTATCCGCGTCGCCGTGGCATGTTAGCATCCGTGGGAAGGACGAGCCTGCTCGCGTACTTTATAAAGGTTATGCCTTCAAAAACCAACAGATTTATCTGCATTTTGCCTTGCTTCTTCCTTCCAAAGACACCGTTCTCGTGACGGAGCGCCCCGAATTTGTACGCAATACGGCTGGAAAGCCTGGATTGGAAAGAATGTTTACCACGTCAAATGTTCCGGAAGGAGTTGCCGTTTCTGTACAAACATCCGAGGGAATAAGGGCTTTGCATTCCAATAACACTACTTACCTAAGCGCTTATTTTGAACCCTTGCCCGAGCAGTTTCCGCCACAACCCGTCGCCAAAGCCGTTCATCCGGGACGGGCGCTGATGGACAAAAGCGATTGCTTTGTGTGTCATAAAGTGGATGAAAACGAAGTGGGGCCGGCGTTTCAGCGGGTAGCGCAGCGCTATCCCAATAACCAAAAATCGGTGGATTTGCTGGTAAATAAAATTAGGGAAGGTGGCACGGGCGTGTGGGGCACTGGCGTCATGAATTCGCACGCCTTGCTAACCGAAAATGAGCTGACGGCCATGGTTAGTTATATTTTTACGCTCAAACCCAAAGAGGTCGTTATCCAAAAACCAGTGAACCAACCAAAAAAAGAACCGGCAGTGCAACGCACAAATTCACCGGGGTTTGGGGCACCGCTCGATAAAGTTCATCCGAGCTATGATCTGCAAACGCTGCACACCAAAAACTTCAAACCCCGCGTAGGAGCGTTGGCATTCAAACCCGACGGGCGGCTTTTGGTTACCACGTGGGATGAAGTCGGCGGTGTGTATGTATTGGACAATGTTGCCACGGGAGATACCAATAAAATCACCGTCAAACGTATTGCGTCTGGCTTGGCTGAGCCACTTGGTATTGAGGTGGTTAATGGTGAAATCTACGTTTTGCAAAAACATGAATTAACGAAGCTCATTGATACCGATGGCGACGAAATTATTGATGAATACCGTGTAGTGTGCAACAGTTGGGGCGCTACCGCCGATTTTCACGAGTTTGCTTTTGGATTGGTCTACAAAGAGGGTTATTTCTACGTGACTCTCTCGATGGCGATGCGCCTCAAACCCGACGAAAAGCAATTGCCCGACCGAGGTCGTACCATAAAAATCGCTCCAGATGGTAGTTTTGAGTCCGTCAATTACGGCCTGCGCACGCCCAATGGCATCGGTTTAGGGGTTGATAATGAGCTATTTGTGACGGACAATCAGGGGCAATGGCTGCCCGGCAATAAATTTATTCACGTCAAAAAGGGAGAGTACCACGGTATGGCGTGGGGGTGGCTCAGCGACGAGCCCGCCCCGCGAATGGTGCCGCCCGCGATTTGGTTGCCTGAAGATGAGATTGGAAATTCTCCCTCCGAGCCCGTTTTGATAAAAGACGGCCCTTACAAAGGCCAAATGTTCCACGGCGATGTGACCCACGGCGGCATTCAACGCGATTTTTTGGAAAAGATAAACGGTGAGTACCAAGGGGCGGTTTTTCGGTTTTCGCAGGGGTTTGAGGCGGGCGTTAATCGGTTGCGCTTGGGGCCAGACGGTGCGTTGTATGTGGGAGAAGTAGGTATGGCAGGCGGCGGCTGGAGTTGGAAAGACCGCGTACGGGGATTACAAAAAATAAAATACAACGGCAAAAGTACCTTTGAAATGCTGGCCGTGCGCGCCAAACCGCAGGGCTTTGAGATTGAATTTACGGAGCCACTCAAAGAAGGGCAAAAGCTGCGCCCCGCTGATTTTCTAATCCACCAATGGTGGTACCTGCCGACCAAAAACTACGGTGGCCCCAAAATGGATTTGACGACGATGACGGTACAGAAAATGAGTATTTCGGAAGACCGAACGCGGGTTTTTCTCGAAATTCCGAATCTAAAAAAAGAGCACGTCGTCTATTTTCGATTGCCAGATGCGCTCAAAAGCAGCCGTGGACAATCGCTTTGGTCGTCGGAAGCGTGGTATACTTTAAACAATATTCCGAACTAATTTTATGGACTTTTTCAAAAATCAATTCCTTAATCGGCGCGAATTTATGAAGTATACGGGCAGCATGGCGGCATTGGGTTTGGCGGAACCAACTTTTGCCGAAACCCGCGAAAAATTGATTAAAATTACAAACGTTGACGCCAATTTTGAACGTGAACCGCTGAATGCCTACCGTTTTAAGGGTGGCGCCATCACCGATAGTTGGCAGGCCGTGGCCATGATAGAGTCAGAATCGGGGGTTCGGAAGATTGGTTTGGGAACGCAGGGAGTGTTGTGGTCTGATGCGCGGGTGGCAGCTGGCCATTCCGAAAGTGCTGGCAATGCGCTCATGTACGCCATGAGCGAACGCGCACTGCAAATCATCAAAGGCACTTCTTTTACCAATCCTGTTGATTTGATGGAGCAGGTTTTGCCTGAAGTGCTAGCATACGGCAAAAAAATCACGGGCGTGGCAGATTTGCGCAAAACCTTCGCTCTCAATGCGTTGGTTTGCGTAGACAATGCGGCGTGGTTGCTGTACGCCCACGAAAACAACATGAAAACCTTTGATGAAATGATTCCAGCGGCCTATCGGCCCGGGCTATCGTATCGGCACGATAAAGTGGCGAGCATTCCGTCGTTTAGCGTCGGAACTACCACGGAGCGCATCAAAGCCGCCGCCGATGAAGGCTATTTTATCCTCAAACTCAAAACGGGGGCGGCGGGCACACAGCAAGAAATGCTGGAGAAAGACCTCGCATTTCTGACCGCGCTGCACAAGACTATCGGGCATTATGAAACGCCCTACACCAAAAGCGGCAAAATTCCGTATTATTTCGACGCCAACGGTCGCTACGAGCACAAAGACACACTACTGCGGTTCTTGGACCATGCAAAAAAAATTGGTGCGTTTGATCAAATTGCCGTGGTCGAAGAACCATTTGCCGAAAACAATGAGGTCTACGTGGGTGATTTTGGTGTACGCATTGCCGCCGACGAAAGCGCCCATACGGTTGAAGATGCCGCTCGGCGCATTGAGCAGGGTTATTCGGCCATTGCGGTCAAGGCCATCGCCAAAACCCTGAGCATGACCATGAAGATTGCGCAGCTTGCCTACGAAAAAAACATTCCCTGCTTCTGCGCCGACCTGACGGTAAGCCCGATTCTGGTGGATTGGAATAAATCCGTGGCAGCGCGGCTGCCGCCGTTTCCCAACATGTCGATTGGGCTACAAGAAACCAATGGGCATCAATATTACAAAAACTGGGACCGGCTCATGAGTTATCACCCCAAATCGGGCGCTACTTGGACAAAAACGGTGAAGGGTGTTTACCCAACTGATGCGTCGTTCTACGCCCAAAGCGCAGGTATTTTTGAGCCTTCGGCGCATTATGAAGCGTTATTCCCAAGATAGATAAACTTTATCTTAAGTATCAAGGCACCATAAATTTAAAATTTACGCTAAGGTGCAAAGCTGCAAAGTGTTTATTATCAATCACCTATTCCCTTTGCCACTTTGCGTCTATGCGTGATTAACATTGTCTTAGTACTTAATACGCGTTACACTTTCACAAAAATCTTGTGGCGGTACATCACATACAGGACCAGCCACACCAAAATCAGCCCGCCCAATGCGTTGAATACTTCGTGCCACTTTTCGGGCGCGTGGCCGTACAATCCCGCAAAAAGTAGACGTGAGGATTCGCCGAAATTCACGAAGCGGCAGGCCATGTAAATCACCAGCGAGTTCATGCCAATAACCTTGAAGAAAAAGGCCCATTTGGTGAATTTTAACACGTCCATTACCCAATAAAAAAGGGCGACCAACAGACAAGCCATTCCAGCGGTCAGCAGAATAAAAGAGCTAGACCAAAGGTGTTTGTTGAGTGGAAAAACCGTGGCCCACGCCAAGCCTGCCGCGATGCCGATGGCGCCCATGCCAATCAACCGAATCAATTTGATGTTGGCGGTGGTTTTGTCCAATAGTACTTTCCCCGCCAAACTGCCAAAAATAGTCAAACAGGTAGCCGAGAGTTGGGTGGTCATGGCTAGCTCGTCGTAAGTGGTTTGTTTTAGGCGTCCGGGCATGAAAGAGCGGTCAATCCACCCCACCAAATTGCCCTCAAAGGTTAGGTCGCCACCGCCATAATCACCAACCGAAATCAGCATCAACGCCGCGTAATATAGCCCAAGAATGGCGAATGCGACGATAAGATGCGTTTTCCAGCCAGTGTTAAGGTACAGAATCGCTACCAAAAAAGTGGCAATTCCGATGCGCCCGAGCACGGTTCCGTAGCGAATAAGGGCGGGGTCAAAAAAATCAACGGGGGCGTTTTTATCCAATATTCCGAGAAAAAATAAAATGAGCATTCGCTTAAATACCTTTTCCAAGAGTTTGGATTGGGGAATACCTTTGGCGATGCCGTTTTTGAGACTGATGGAAAGAGACACGCCCGCCATGAACAAAAACAGCGGAAAGATAAAATCATAGAAGGTGAACCCGTCCCAATCGGGGTGGTGAAATTGCGCTGCAATGGCATCAATAAAACCAATGTTGGTTTTGCCACCCATCAGAGAAAGAAAGGCACCACCGCCAGAAATCATGAGCATATCAAAGCCACGAAGCGCATCGAGCGAGGCTAGGCGGCTTGCAGAAGAAGCTGAATTCATTGTATCAGGTTGTAGGTTTAGGTATCTACTTCCTATAACTCCATTTGCGGCTTTTTTTACTATTGTTTATCGCTCTAATCTGCTACATTTCTCGGATTTCTTTGTCTTTGACGGTCATTTCCCAATCGCCGAAACTGCCGTATAATACGAAAGAACCAAAGCGAAATTTGTCCACAATTTCGGTGCCTTTAGACACACTGTCGTAGAAATCCTTGTCGACGGGGAGTTCAAAATCAATGGCGTTGACGGCATTTTTGATGTGCTTTTTGATGCTAAGCGAAAAATTTGCCTGCTTCAGTCGTATTTTCAAAATGTACCTTACTTTTTTGGCAGATTGTGCGGCGTTCAATTCTTGCAATTGTGCTTTCAGTTCTAAGTTTTCTTTTTGCAGGCGTTCCAGTTCGGCAGCATCACCGCCGCAAGAAAACAGAAAAAGGGCTGATAGAGAGAAAGATAGCAGCGAAATGGAGGTGCGTTTCATGGGTGTTTTTGGTTCAAAGTTAAATATATCAAAAGCTTAATTAGGGTTTAAAGAATTGAAACGACAATAATGGCCAGTGCCAATAAAAGCTGGATGGCGACTTTTAGGGTGAAGGTTTGCCCAAAATGAATCGGGTAGAGGAAAGAGCCCACAAAAACGCCCGTTACGAAAAACAAAAACCGATTGGACCACATAGAGCCGTTGAAACCTTTGACGCCGTACTCAGAGGCTTTGATCCAGAGCCAAGTACAGGCAATCGCTAGTAAATAAGGATAAATAGAGGAAATCCATTTGGGAGATTTAAACTGCCAATACATGATGTACCAATGGCCAAAAGAGCCCAATAAAAACAGGAAGGTAGCAATCAAAATTTTGGTTAAATTCATAACAGATAGCAATTATGGGTTTAAGATAAAAAATGATGCTGAAAAAGTGGTAATGTGCGTTGGCTATTTGCTAAAAAAGCAGTGGTATGGTACGAATAACTGCTTGGACAGACTAGTCACTTTTTTCGACACTTCATCTGATATTTCTCCCAATTCAAGAAGGGATGGTTGGTGAATCAATTGTAAATAAAGCAATTTTGGGTCGAAATTGAGTATCCAATTTATTAGAAACAGCCACTTTTTTATGAAAACACACTTGTTAAAAATGACGACATGGGTCGTTGCGGTAGCGTTGATGATGACTGCTTGTAAAAACAATGATGACCTCCCAAAGCCTCCCAACGAAACCGAAACGAATGCCTTGAAATTACGCAAGGCGAGCGCTACGGAGATTGATTATCAGTTATTTGATTACGATAGCAGTGGGCGCATTACCCGGTATGTGTCGCAATGGCAGTATGTTCAATCGGACCCGACTCAAATCAAACGCATCGAAAACAATTTTGAGTACAACACCGCTGGGCAGCTCACTACGGTGCGCTCGCAGGGCGGCGACCACCGTTATTTTTATACAAACGGCAAATTGGAACGGGTCGAAAGCCGAGCCTCTAATCGCCTGATTTCTACGACTTACTTTCTTTTTGATGCAAAAGGCCGCGTCAGCGAGCGGGAGGAGGTTGTGCCTGATGACCGTCAAATGTCGGATGCGCCCGCCAAAACCAAATGGAAATACACCTACGATGCTAAAGGAAATTGCGTGCACGTAGATTATTTTCTCTTCATGGAGGGTAAGTATTCTTTGTACGAAACGCTCGATTACAGTGAGTTTGACAGCGCGGCCAATCCCTTCGATCAACTATCGTTTTTTCCGTACGTACCTTGGGTGAAATTTCAACTAAATAACCCTGGAAAACAAATCAGAACGGCGGCTTCGACGGGCCTCAAACAGTCGACTACGTTTCGCTACCAATACGACGCCAAAGGGATTCCTACCCAGCGCACCATCAACCAAGGAGGCGCTGAATGGACGTTGAAATTGGAGTATTGATTCAGGGCTGATTTTAAGTGTATTGCCTCCTCTTGTCACCTTCAGTGTGTCGAGAGGAGGCTTTTTGTGGTGAATGAAAAAAATGATTTGGGGAGATACGTTTTTCGTTCTTGAATTTATGGGGCCTATCTTCCTATCTTTGGTGATTCACTGACCCCGTAATCCTCTCATGAACAAATTGATTTTTTTCTGTCTCCTTCTGAGCAGTGTCTTTTTAGTAAGCCACACTGCCGACGATGCGCTCATCGACGGCAAGGCATTTGCAAAGCATATTCAAGTACTGGCTTCCGACGCTTTTGAAGGCCGCAAGCCGTTCAGCGTTGGTGAAACCAAAACCATCAATTACTTAAAAGCCGAATTTGAAAAATTGGGCCTGAAACCGGGCAATGGCAAGAGCTATTTTCAGGAAGTGCCTATGGTGGATATTTTGTCCAAACCTGCGGGGCCGCTGGTCATGAAAAGCAAAAATGGGGAGATTTCCCTTAATTACCTCACGGATTTCGTGGCCGCTACCCGTCGGGTGCAAGACCAAGTAAAGGTCGAAAACTCCGAAATGGTGTTTGCGGGTTATGGCATTGTGGCGCCCGAATACGGTTGGAACGACTACGCTGGGCTGGACGTAAAAGGTAAAACCGTATTGGTGTTGGTCAATGACCCGGGGATTGTAGACGACAAGTTGTTTAAAGGAAATACGATGACCTATTATGGTCGTTGGACCTATAAGTTTGAAGAGGCAGCTCGCCAAGGCGCGGCTGGCGTACTCATCATTCACGATACAGGGCCGGCGAGTTATGGCTGGTCGGTGGTACGAAGCGGCTGGTCAAAATCCAAATTGTATCTGCAAGCCGCCGACGATAACCGTTCGCGGGCGGCCATGGAAGGTTGGATTACGCTGGAATCGGCAAAAAAACTTTTCCAACTCGCAGGGGTTAAGCCCGATGTGATGCACGAAGCCAGCAAAAAAGGGTTTAAACCCGTGCCGTTGGGCGTTACAACTTCGTTGACCATTGATAATGAAACTAAAAAATCCACCTCTCATAACGTGATGGCAGTGCTCCCGGGCACGACCCGCGCCAACGAGTATGTGGTGTACACTGCTCACTGGGACCACCTCGGCAAGGGCGAGCCGATCAACGGGGATTCCATTTATAACGGTGCTGCCGATGATGCCTCAGGCACCGCGGCGGTATTGGAAATAGCGACGGCTTTTACCAAACTCAAAAAGAAACCCGCCCGCTCGGTTGTGTTCATGGTCGTGACGGCCGAAGAGCAGGGTTTGTTGGGATCAGAATATTATTGTACACATCCCATTTTCCCGCTTGATAAAACCGTAGCCGATATTAACATGGACGTTTTGCAGCCTTTTGGTCGAACCAAAGACGTGATTGTGGTCGGAAAAGGGCAGTCAGATCTGGACGATTACATTGAGGCGGAGGCTAAAAAGCAAGACCGATTTACGCGCGGCGAGCCCAACCCGTCGGGGGGTTGGTATTTTCGTTCCGACCACTTTAATTTTGCCAAAGTAGGCGTACCGTCGTTGTATATCGAAAACGGCGTCATTTCCCGTCAGCACGGCGAAGACTGGGGCAAAGCCCAAAAAGAGCAATTCAATCTCTACCGCTACCACATGCCCACCGACGAGTATAACGGGAAATGGGATTTGACGGGTATCGTCGAAGATATGAAACTATTGTACGAAGTGGGGCACCGCATCAGCAACGAAAGTACTTTTCCGGGATGGAAAAAAGGGTCTGAATTCAAGGCTGCTCGCGATAAAATGATGAAATAACCATGAAAATAGTAACGCTTTTAACGCCACTTATGGTGGCTTTCACTTTTTTTTATTCGCCTAAAGAGGCTGGTAGTGAGAATACTAATATTCCCAACGACAATAAAATGTTGGCGGTGAGAACATTACCAACGGCTCCGGATGAATTCCCGAGTGAAATCATAAATTTCAAATCCTATGGCCAAAATCCAGTTTTTGCAGGAATGGGTAAGTCTGGCACTTGGGATGAAAAAATCAGAGAACGCGGATATATTTTGCGCGAAGGAGACACCTATCATTTGTGGTACACGGGCTACAAAAAGGAGAAAAATGCCGTCATGCATTTGGGCTACGCCACTTCTCCCGACGGCATTAAGTGGACGCGCCATTCGCCGAATCCCATTTATGATTTAGATTGGGTCGAAGATATGTCCGTCATCAAGTCAAATGGTGTGTATTATATGTTTGCCGAAGGCAGAAACGACATTGCGCATTTGCTCACCTCTACCGACCGCATTCATTGGCAGGAAAAGGGGCCTTTGGATGTTCGTCTCACCAACGGAAACCCAATTTCCAAAGGTGCGTACGGCACTCCAGCGATTTGGAAAGAAAACAGCATGTGGTATCTTTTCTACGAACGCGGCGATTTAGGTATTTGGCTGGCTACGTCCAAAGACCTGAAAATCTGGACGAACGTACAGGACGAACCCGTGTTGAAAATGGGGCCTGAAACTTACGACCAATACGCCGTAGCCATGAATCAAATTATAAAGTACAAAGGGCTGTACTACGGTTATTATCATGCCTCGGCCTTTAAGGATTGGCGCGAATGGTCGATGAACGTGGCGGTTTCCAAGGATTTGATTCACTGGAAAAAATATGAAAATAACCCTATCATCGGTAACGATAAATCTAGCGGCTTGCTGGTCCACGATGGCAAGCAATACCGCATGTATACGATGCACCCTGAGGTAAATGTCTATTTTCCAAACGACTGGATTCCGCTTTTTAACGGTACCTCTACTGAGCAATGGATTTCGGCCAAGTCGGACCAATTTCCCAAGGAAGGTTGGGCGATTGACAATAAAGTGTTGGTGGTTAATCAAGGGAAAGGCGAAAGCAAAGCAGTAGTGCGTGGGGGTGACATTATTGCCAAAAAGATGTTTTCGCAGTTTGACTTGGAATTTGAATTCAAACTAGCCCCAGGAGCGAATACAGGGTTGAAGTATTTCGCCAAAAAATACCCCGACGGTGCTATTCTAGGCTGTGAATATCAGCTAATCGACGATACTGGCAACAAAGACATTGCCAACGATACCAACGACAAACGCCGCACCGCTGGATTGTACGAGTTGTTTGCGCCCGTTTCGCGCCAATTAAAGCCCATTGGTGAGTGGAACAAAGGCCGTATCAGGGTAGAAGGTACGCGCGTAACGCATTGGCTCAACGGCGTGAAAGTGGTTGAGTACACCATCGGCAGCCCCGAATTTATGAAAGCCAAAGCCGAAAGTAAGTTTAAAGACGTAAAGGATTTTGGAACTGCCCCTGGGCATATCCTTCTTCAAGACCACGGCGACGAAGCGGCTTTCCGAAATATTCGGATTCGGGAGTTGTAAATTATTTTTTGACTCATTAATCTCTCAGATATTTTGAACGATTATTTGTTGTAATGTTTCCCTTAACGATGTTTCTCGGCAAAAAATGAAACACCTATGATAATAATTTTTTCCATTGCCCAAAAAATGTATTTATTGACTACATTCAGGGAATTTTACAAAATTCAATCTAGTCTTTATTTGCGATAAGGGTATTATGCATAGTTCAGAAAAAGAAACTTTTGAAAAACTAACCTATTTAATCCAGCAGAACATTACCAATCCGGCCTTCTCGCTAAGTAGCATTTGTAAGGAGTTGGGAGTAAGCAGAACGCAGCTGCACCGAATCGTAACTGCCCACAGCCAACTCCCTATCACTCTTTACATCCGGAAAGTAAAAATGTTGAAAGCCAAAGACTTATTGCTCAACACAGACATGCGAGTGTCTGAAATTACCTACGAAGTAGGAATTGACAGTCCGCAAAACTTTAGCAAATACTTTACGCAGGAGTTCAACGTAAATCCTACTGAATTCAGAAAACATTCCCAAACGGAAGAAGTTTCTACGGTGACCGATTTGGAAGTGTCGATTGCCGTATTGCCCTTCGTAAATATGAGCAGCGACCCCGAGCAGGATTTTTTCTGTGACGGCATGACCGAAGAGATCATCAACCGACTTGCGCAGGTCTCGGGCTTGAAAATAGCGGGACGTACCTCCAGTTTTGCGTTTAAAGGCCAAAGCCTGGACGTAAGACAAATCGGTCAGCGGCTCAATGTTAGCTTTGTTTTGGAAGGAAGCCTCCGAAAATCAGGCAATAAGCTACGTATCACCGCCCAACTTAACAAAGTGGCCGACGGATTTAATGTATGGTCGGAAAAATATGACCGCGAAGCGGAAGATGTATTTGATATTCAGGATGAAATTTCACTATCCATTCTCAACCGGATTAAGAGCAATGTATTAGTTACCGAAAAAGTCGCTGTCTTGAAGAGGTACACCAACAATCCCGAGGCGTATCGGCTGTATCTGTACGGGCGTTTTTATTACAATAAATTTGCGGGAGCCGACAATTTTTACAAAGCCATTGACTATTATCAGGCAGCAATAGCAATCGAGCCCAGCTATGCTATCGCCTATTCTGGAATGGCGTCCTGTTTTCTCAATCTGTGGTTTTATCGGTACGCTTCGGCTGGCCAGTGCCTACCTCAAATGCAGCAGTGCGCCCAATATTCGCTTGAATTGGATGACCAAATTGCCGAAAGTCATCTGGCCATCGCTCGCTTAAAGATGTATCATGAATGGGATTTGGTGGGGGCGTTGCGCTCGTTCCAAAAAGCCCTCGAACAGAATCATAACATGGCTGAAGCCCACGGTCAATATGCCCTGTGTCTCAGTATTTTGGGCGACGTTCCCAGCGCCATCGACCATGCCCAGACTGCCTTTGACCTCGACCCTTTTTCATTGATTAATAATTTCTACACAGGGTATATTTACTGGATTGCGGGTGATTTTCGGAAAGCCCTTGTACAGGGAAGAAGGCTGCTGGAACTCGAACCCAATTTTTGGGGCGGGCACATCATCATGGGGTTCAATTTGATAAAATCCAAGCAATTTAATGAAGCCCTCGCCGAACTAGAAAAGGCCCTCCATCAAAATTATAGTGGCCTAACCCTGAGCGGCTATGGCAGCCTGTTGGCGCTGATGGGCCACCAAGAGAAAGCAAGGGAGGTAATCCAGAAAATGGAAGTCTTGCACCAAACCCAACCCGTGGCCAACTATGACATGGGTATCGTACACGCCTGTCTGGGTGATAAAGATACGGCGTATGATTTCTTTGAAAAGGCTATTGCCTTGCGCGAGCCCCCGATGCTGTTTTTTCCATTTATTGTACGGGATTGGTTGGCTCATTTCAAAGAAGATTCCCGCTACAAAACGCTATTGGAAAAGACAATCCTTAAAGCCCGGTAAAATGCACCCACCACGCTAGCCTTTCACATCCAATCCGTTTCTTCTTCTATTGCCGAGGGTGTGGAACAATAAGCTAAATATTTGAAACAATAGACTAAGTTTTCAGAACATCGTACCAACGGCTTTTGTTGGGGCGGTTATACTTTTGGTTTATCATTTATTAATGATAAACAAGGGTCTAACCGTAATTATTTAAGATTGTTCTGCGTATGGAAACTCAACATTTTTCGTCTGTATCGGCTTTTGTACGTCAAAAAGACCACAATGATTCCGCGCTCAAATGCCTGGGAAGCGTGGCGCAACACCATGGCAAAATCCTCTCGTTAAGTACCCTTCGGGCTAAAAAAAACCACGGTTTCGGTAGCTTGAGAGACATTGCCGAAACCGCCGAGGCTATCGGTTTCAGAGCCCGTTGCATCAGTATTTCTTTTTCAACCCTCAAACGGGAAATTCCGCTGCCCTGCATTATAAAATGGGATAATCACGGGTTTGTGGTAGTTTCCAACATCGTTCAAAATCAGGTTTCTATTAGCACCGACAAAACTCCGCTGACGGTGTCGGCCGATGAATTTTGCAAACATTGGCTACCAGCAGGTGCAGAGGAAGGAACCGTATTGTTGCTCGACCCGACACCCGCGTTTTTTCAAGAATCCGAAGCGCCCACCGACGCCAAGCCGCAGGGATTACGTTCTTTGACGGCGTACTTAAAAAAATACCCCAAATTGATGTGGCAGTTGTGGTTGGGCATGATTGTCGGAACCATCCTTAAACTCATTTTTCCTTTTCTTACCCAGTCTATTGTGGATGTGGGGGTGATGAACCATAACCTAAACTTTATCTACATTTTTCTGGCGGGACAATTGATGCTGATGGTGGGGCGAAATTCGCTCGAAGCCATTCGAGGTTGGCTTTTGCTCTACGTAAGTACCCGGGTCGGAGTGTCGTTATTGACCGATTTTATTGCCAAAATCATGCGTTTGCCCATCAGTTATTTCAACGAGAAAGCCGTGGGGGAGGTGATGCAGCGCATCGAAGACCAAAAACGCATCGAAACTTTTCTTTCTACGCACCTGATATCCATCTTGTTTTCGGTACTGAATTTGGTTATTTACACCCTCATTTTTGCCCTCTATGATTTGACCATCTTTGGCATTTTTCTGGGAGCTACGCTGCTCTATATCAGTTGGATTTCGATTTTCATGAAAAAACGCCGCGAGCATGATTTCAAGCGGGCGAAAATTGCCGAACAGGAACAAAATAAACTGGTTCAACTCGTTCAGGGAATGCCCGACATCAAGCTGGCCAATGCCGAAATGCTCAAACGTTGGGACTGGGAGCAGATTCGGGCCAAGCTTTTTCGGCAAAATATCAAACTCCTTAAGCTCTCGCAGGTTCAGCAAATAGGCGGCTTGCTCATCAACGAAACCAAGATATTGATCATCACGTTTCTGTCGGCCAAGGCCGTTCTTGACGGTGACCTTTCGCTGGGAGCCATGCTAGCCGTGCAGCAAATGTTGGGTCAAACCAACGGCCCCACCGAACAGCTTTTTGCCTACCTTCAGCAGATTCAGGATGCCCGCATCAGCACCGAGCGCATCAACGCGGTGCATCAAATGCCCGAAGAAGAAGGGGATGATTTTACAAAAGTGACGCAGTTGTCGGAGAAGCAGCCCTTGGTTTTGCGCAATGTAAATTTCCACTATCCAAATGCAAAAAATAGTACTCTCCACGATATTCGGCTCTACATTCCTGCGGGTAAAACAACGGCCATCGTGGGTTCGAGCGGTAGCGGCAAAACCACTCTTCTCAAATTGTTGATGAAACATTACGCACCCACTTCTGGGGAATTGTCGCTCGGAAAACTCAGCCTCAACAATATCTCAACACGGGCTTGGCGGAGTGAATGTGGAGTGGTGATGTCGGACGGGGTGATATTTTCGGATTCGATTCTGAACAACATCGCCCTTGGAGATAACGACCCCGACATGGAGCGTTTGCACAATGCTGCTCGGGTGGCCAATATCCACGAATGGATTGAGTCTACGCCGCTGGGTTATCACACCACCATCGGCAGCGAACACGGCAGCATCAGCCAAGGACAGAAGCAACGTATACTCATTGCCCGTGCAGTTTACAAAGACCCTGAATTCTTATTTTTTGACGAAGGTACCAGCGCTCTAGACGTTCAGAATCAACAGATAATAATGAAAAATCTGGACGAGTTTTTCAGCGGTCGCACCGTGGTGGTAGTGGCTCACCGCCTCAGCACGATTCGTAATGCCGATCAAATTGTGGTCATTGAAGAAGGACAAATTAAAGAAAAAGGTACCCATGAAGAGCTTCTTGCCTTGGAAGGTCGCTATTATGAACTGCTCACCACGCAGTTAGAAGCCGCCGCCTAGTAGGGGCAGGGCTTGCCTCTGCCCGGCGTAGAGTTCATACCTCTGCCCGGCGTAGAGTTCATACCTCTGCCCGAAATAGAAATTGTCCAAAATTATTTAATCGTCGATTTTAGTCAATCCAGTAACTTAAACTCTAACATGAAAAAGTACTCAGATAATCAGTTAGGCGAAGAAATGCTCAGTATTTTGAGCGAAACCCCCAGTTGGGTTATTCGCACGGGAGCGGGGGTGATGTCGGGAATTGTGCTATTGTTTTTTGTTGGTACGTGGGTCATTAAATACCCCGAAGTGTTGAAAGGAAACGCCATCGTCACCACGCAGGTGCCGCCCATTCGGGTGGTGGCACCGATGGGCGGACGCATGGTGCGGCTATTGGCCAAGGACGAAATGATGGTAAAAAAAGGAGATGTTTTGGCCGAAACTGAGAATACAACGCGGCTGGAAAATATCCCAACCATGCAGCAATTAATCAGCGATGCGCAGTCTTTTTTACAAAATCCCCAACGCGAAATTATTTTTCCAAGCAACAACTTTGTATGGGGAGATTTGCAGGAAGATTTTAACGCACTTCGCCAAAATTACCGAGATTTCAAACGCATTCAGTCAGATACCTATCAAGCAGCGCAGGGGCATACGATGCAACAACAAGCGGAGCAGCTTCGTGCGTTGGCGGCCCTCAACGAGCGTCAGAAAATGCTCAATGAAGAGGAGTTTGCCAATGAACAAGAACATTTTCTAAGTGACGAAAAGCTGTTTAAAGAAGGCATTTACAGTAAATTTGAGTACATCGCGAGCAAGAATAAACATTTAAAAAAGCAACGAGAGCGGGAAGAGTTTCTTAAAAATACGCTTGATAATAATTTAAAAATCAACGAATTGGAAGCGGAGTTGCGGGTGTTTGATCAGACTTTCTTGGAAAGAAAACGTCTTTATCTCGACAACATCGAACGCAGTGTTCATAACATTGAAAACAGCCTGCGCAACTGGCAACAAAATTATCTCATTACGGCTCCCGCTGACGGTAAGCTGGTGTTTTTGAAGAACTTGACCGAAAATCAGCACCTCAACGTTTCGGATACGCTCTTTGCTGTGATGCCTACCAAGGCGCAGTTTGTTGCCATGATGGACATCCCCGTTCACGGCATGGGAAAGGCCGAGGTGGGCCAAAAAGTCATCATCAAACTAGACGATTATCCCTATCAGGAATTTGGGATGCTGGAGGGACGGGTGCTGAGTCTGGCTCCTTCGTTGAATGTGCGCTATTACCGCGTCATGGTGGCGCTCCCCAAGGCACTCAAAAGCACCTACAACCAGACCTTTGTTTGTAAATCTGAAATGACAGGTACGGCAGAAATCGTAACGGCCGATCTTCGCCTGATTGAACGTGCCTTCTACGGTTTTCGGAAGTTATTGATGTAAGTATTTTCGGTAAGTGTACCGCGACGGTTAGTCAGCTCATAAATCCAAAATACAGGTCAATAGAATTGGCCTCATAATCAAGGATATTTATTGTCCAATAAAATATTCCAAAAATATCATTAAAGACCTTAACTTTATACCCAAACATGGCCCCAGTATTTGATTCCCAAGTTGGTCGTATGAGTGTACCAGAAAATGTAATTATTGAAAAATTGACTCGAATTGTTGAGGAAAACCTCGATAATCCTACGTTTTCATTGGACCAAGTCTATAAAGAATTGGGTATCAGCCGGACGCACCTGCACCGGATTATCAAAGACCAAACCCAACTCTCAACCACGCTGTACATCCGAAAGATAAGATTGCACAAGGCAAAAGAGCTACTGGCAACAACCGACCGGCGCATTGCCGAAATTGCAGATTTGATTGGAATAGACAGCCCCCAAAATTTTAGTAAATATTTCTTTGAAGAATTTGCGGTTAGCCCGACCGAATTCAGAAAACAAAAAAATATCCCTGCGCCAACGAGCAGCACTTTTACCGTGAGTGGGCCCATGGTTCAGGGTCCTCTGGTGCACCATTCAGACAAAAATTACAGGTACATATGGGGGGGGATTTTTCTGGCGATATGGTTTGTGATTGGGGTGTATTTTTGGAAAAGTCAGGGGAGTTCACGCTCGGTCAATGCGTTCGGCGTGGCTAATTACAACGAGCTTTTTGATAACTCCATTGCCATTTTACCCTTCAAAAGCGATGCTAACGGCGAGTCGTTGGCCGAAGGGGTAATGGAAGAAATCCACGGTTCATTGTCGCTCATCCAAAATCTTAAAGTGATTGCCCGGCGGTCTTCCAATGAATTCAAAGACAGTCAAAAGACGGTTCGGCAGATTGGAGCCGAACTTCAGGTGGCGTATATTTTGCAGGGGCGCGTCAGCGAAAAGTACAACAAGGCGCAAATGGCGCTAGAATTGGTCCGTACCCAAGATGGCACCACGGTTTGGACCAAAAATCAGGAAGGTGATTTGAAGAATTTTTTCAACCTGATGAACGAGGTTGTTCGAGAACTTGCCTTAGAACTTAACCTGAAGATTACGCCCGAATTGGTGTATAAGTTGGAACGGATTCCTACAAAAAACGTCGAGGCTTACAACGAATTTTTGCAGGGGCGCCTGCTGATGATTGCCCGTACCCAAGAAAAATTGGCGGCGAGTATCCAAAAGTTTGAACGTGCGCTAGCGCTCGACCCCGATTTTGCGGAAGCCTACGCTTACAAAGCGATTGCCAGTCATCTTACGGGAAATATGGGCTATGCCGAAATGGAGGCTAGCGGCAATGCCGCTGAACAAAACGCGCTGAAAGCCATTGAGTTGGATGCGCAAAATGCAACGGCTTACGCCACCTTGGGGAATGTTTACCGAGATCAGTTTAAGTGGCAGCAAGCCAAGACATCGTATACTATTGCCTTGAAATACCGACCCAACGACGCCCAAACCATTTATTGGTACAGCTTGTTGATGCGCTCAATGGGCCGCCCAGATGAAGCTCTCCAATACAGCGCCAAAGCCATGGCCATCGACCCGTTGTACCCCGTTATTTTGGGTGGGCATATCTTAAATTGTGCCTACGCTGGACAGTATAATTTGGCCGAAAAAAGCATCAAGGATGGGCGCTTGATTTTCGATGATTCCTTTGTGTATTACATGGCGACGGGTTACTATTATTTGATTCGTGAGAACTACGCGCAGGCACTGAAAGAATTCAAAAAAGTGCAGGAGTTGAATCCAAACATGAAATATTTCGGAACGCTCATCTACTATTGTGAGGCTCGTCTGGGCAATAAAACTTCGTCGATGTCGTACCTAAAATCGTTGAAAAATCACCCGCAGGATTATATTTCTAAGTCGATGGTGTATGCGGGTATGGGGGAGAAAGACAGCAGCATGGTTTATTTACAAAAAGCGGCCGATTTGGACGTTATTCACTCCGATATTCTGGTAAACCCAACGTTTAAAATCCACCGAAAAGACCCCCGTTTTGAGGCTATTCTTCGCAAGTTTGGCTTAATGGAACCTAAATCTCTGCCTCAATAAATCTGAAACAGACCTCCGTTTTTTTTATCTCATGGCCGATTTTTATTTTCGGTTTAGTGCCCCTTTTTGGCCTTCAAAAAGGCTTCTGGAACAATAAACTAAGTTTTTGGAACAATACACTAAGCCTGGAACGATAGACTAACTAATTGCCCAAATAGACCAACATCTTCAAAGTACAGCTCTTTACTTTTGTCAAACACAATGGCTTAACGCCTATTCTCTAAACCCTTAAATCAAAATTAGATGAAAACTCTTTGCTGTTTTGGCAGGTGCTCACCTGTGCTTATCACTCCCATACCTTCTTGATTCGGTGCTCGAAACGCCAGCCTTTGGCGGCTTTTGCGGATGCGTTTTCACGCTTGGGATTTTACACTTTTTACACGTTTACAATTACACTTTACCCCACTTTTTTTAACACACGTTTCGTATGAAAAACTCTCTATTATTTTTCCAATCCTATCTATTTATGAAGGTCTTTTACCCTACTGTTTTTCATTCCATGAGAAAATTCTTCTCATCAATCACCCTCATGAAACATTTACTCCTGATCCTAACCGTTCTGTGCGTAGGGTTCACCTCCTCGTATGGAACTACTTTCACCGTCAGCAACACCAACAATAGCGGTGCGGGCTCTCTGCGCAAAGCCATTGACGATGCCAATGCTGACAACACGGCCACTGCGGCCAATCCGCATATCATAGATGCCATTGGCGTGACGGGCACCATCTCTGTGACCATCGACCCCGCCAATAGCCTATTCTTCTTGGTGATCACCAACCACATGACCATCAAAGGCTCGGGAGCCGCAAACCTTACCATCAGTGGCAATGGTACCAACCGCATCTTCTGGGTTCAAAACGGCACCATTACCCTCCAAGACCTCACACTCGCCAACGGCTACGCCAGAGGTGGCGGTGGCGCTGGCGGTGGTATGGGCGCTGGCGGCGCCATTTTTATGCATGAAGGTAAACAAGACCCAACTACCGCTACCGGTGTGCTGAGCGGCAGTATAGACTTACGCCTGCTCAATGTGACGCTCAAAAATAATCAAGCAATTGGCGGCACCGGCGGCACCGGTGGCGTCGGCGGTGGCGGTCTCGGCGGCAATGGTGGCACCGGTGCTGGCGGCGTCTTGGGCAATGGAATCCAGGCGGGAGGAAGTGTAACAAATGCTAGTGGAAATGTTGGATTTGGTGGATATATTCCAGGGACCAACGGCGGTATTGCAATCTTCGGCCCCGGCGGCGGCCCTGGCTTCGACGGCACAAATACCATCCCCAGAACCCCTCCGGGCTTTGGCGGCGGCGGCAGCGGCGGCAGCGGCGGCATCGGTGGCTTTGGCGGCGGTGGCGGCATCGGCAGTAAAGGTGGCTTTGGCGGCGGCGGCGGCTCAAGCCCCGTTGGCAGTGGTGTGATCGGCGGTTTCGGCGGCGGCAGTGGCAGCTTCTTGGGTTCTGGCGGCTTTGGCGGCTTCGGCGGCGGTGGCGCCGAAGGTGGTGCCGGCGCTGGCTTCGGTGGTGCAATTTTCGTTGCCAGCGGCAAGCTCACTTTGCAAGGAGTGACTTTTGATGGCAACACGGCTACTGGTGGTTCAGGCATACAAGACAAAGGTAAAGGCAAGGGTTACGGCGGTGCGCTCTTCATTTTTAATAAAGCGGACGATGGCGGTACAGCCGCTCCAGGTACAACCAATGACCCGCAAGTAGTTGGCTGCAATGTGACGTTTACCAGCAACAGCGCTTCGGATGACCCGAATAGTGCGACCAACAATGACAATTTGTTTGGGACAATTGCATCTGCATCTATAACCATCAATGCCCCTACCGTCACGCAACCCACCTGTACCACCCCTACGGGAACCATCGTGGTCAACGCCAGCGTTGCGGGTGGTGGTACGTTAGAATACAGCGTCAACAATGGCAGCACTTGGCAAAGCAATGCTACGTTCAGTGGCCTTGCCGTAGGAAATTATACCATCAAAGTACGCTTGCAGGCCAGCCCCACTTGTGAGGCTACTTACGCCAGCAATCCCGTGGTGCTTGCCTCTCCTTTTACCGCCTCCACCACTACTGATACTTGGACGGGTTGCGTCTCTACAGACTGGGCTGTGGCCGGCAACTGGGCGGATGGCACCGTTCCTACCGCCGCAGACGATGTAGTGATTCCATCTGCCCCAACTAATCAACCTACCCTCAGTACCACGGCGACGGCCAAATCGGTGGAGGTACGGACAGGAGCTTCGCTCAGTATCAGCAGCGCGGGAAGTTTAACCATCAACAATTTTGCAACCCTCGGTGGCTTCAACAATGCGTTTTATAATCAGGGGACAGTCACCAACGGCGGGACGGTGATACTGGGTAACACGGCCCCGGTGGGTCAGATTGGTATTCGCAACACTGGAACATTTACGAACACCGGCACCCTCCAGATCGACCGGGTCACCAATGAGGCCCTTATCAATGGGAATGTGTTTGCCAATACTGGCACCATTGCCATCGGGTCACTGGTCAGTGGGGGATTCAACGCCCTGTGGAATCAGGCATCATTCAGCAACTCGGCGGGGGGGCGCATCACCATTGATCGGGCCAATAACTCAGCCTTGTACAATACAGGTAGCAATTTTGTCAATTCGGCCACCATCACCATTGGGGCCTCGGCCTCGGTGACGGGCAATGGGCTGACCAACGAAGCCAGTTTCACCAACACGACGGGAGGGCTGATTCAGATTGACCAAACGGGGGGCCGGGGCATTGCCAACACAGCCACGTTCATCAATGCCGCCACTATCAACGTGGGAAGCCTGAGTACCGTTACCGGCAACGGCGTCTGGGTAAGTCCGTCGGGCAGTTTCAGCAACAACGCGGGGGGGAATATCATCATCAACCGAAGTGGTCAGGGGCTGGTCAATGATGGCACCTTTGTTAACTCGGCCTCGGTCACCATTGGCAATGTGGCCTTTTCGTCACAGGATTGCATCTACAACACCGGGCCGTTTGTCAACAATGCTACCGGCGAAATCCGTCTCGACCGGGCCATTTTTAATGGAATCTGGCACTTAGGCAGCACCATTCAGAATGCGGGCAAGATCATTGTGGGGGCCATCGCTGGCCCCAGTTCGGGTATTCTGGCTTATGCTCCTTTCACCAATACGGGCGAGATTCGGGTGGACCGCTGCGTTAATGGTGTAGTCTCGACGAGCAGCTTCACCAATACAGGGCAGATCACCATCGGCGCGTCGGCTTCATTGGGTAATTCGGGAGTTGTCAGTACGGGGGCTTCGGCCACGTTCGTCAATTCGGGGGCGGGGACCATCAGCATCGACCGCACGGGCGCGGCGGGATTAGCCAATCGAACCGGCTCCACATTCACCAACTCGGCTACCATCACCATCGGTTCAACCACAAGTATAGGAGGCGAAGGAATTGATAACAGAGGTACTTTCAATAACAATACGGGGGGAGACATTAAGATTGACCGAACTGGCCGTGGTCTTTTGAACCATACGGCAACCTTCAATAACTCGGGCCTTATCACCATTGGGGCTTTGGCGAGTGTAGGACAGCGTGGCTTAAATAACTTTGGCAGCACAGCCATGTTCAATAACAACACAGGCGGAGAAATTAAAATTGACAATGCCTCCGCCATCGGTCTATACAACGAGAGTGGCACCTTTAACAATACCGCTAAAATCACTATCGGTGCGACAGTAAGCGCAGGGATGGCCTCGAATGGCCTCACAAATGATGCCACTTTCAATAATAATACTGGTGGGCAAATTACGATTGATAGAGTAACTTCTCGAGGTATTCAAAATAACAATCCCTTTTCAAATACAGGGGAAATACGAATTGGTGCAACTGCGATAACGGCTCAGGATTGCATTAGAAATACAAACTCATTTATAAATCACTCTGGTGGTAAAATTTACCTCGATCGTGCATGGGGTAACGGCATTTGGACTTCCGGAAACAGCTTTCAAAATAGTGGTGAAATCACCGTAGGATCTATTGCCAATATGGGCGTAGCGATTTTGAATACGGGGACTTTCTCCAACAATGCTTTGGGTAGCATTCAATTAGATCGGGTAACTCGGGGCATGACCAATACGAGTACGTTTAACAATGCGGGTCAAATCAAGATGGGCAACAATGTGCCGTTAAGATCGTCGCAAGGTCTTTTGAATGGTAATGGCTCAGGTATGGTGGCAGCGGTGTTTAATAATCTGGCTGGGGGCTTGCTTCAAATAGACCAAACACCAGCTAACCAAGACGGCATTATTAACGAATTGCTGACCACCTTTACCAACGCAGGCACCGTCAGTATCGGTACGTTGGGTAGCATTGGGGGCCATGGAATAAACAATGCGGGTACATTCTCCAACAATGCCTGCGCTATCTTGACGGTATTTGATAACCTCAACAACAGCAGCACTTTTACCAACGCAGGCTTTTTTACGGTCAAAACGGCGCAAGTACATACTAACTCAGCCCTCACCAACAACGGCATCATCGAATACCCACAAGGTAATCCCATCCCCAATGTCACCAATAATGATGTGATTATAGCGCCCATCAGTACCTGTGGCGTACTGACGCCTGCCCTACAAATTGGGGGTTCTAATAGCTTTACCGTGGGCGGTACGTGGTACAAAGATGCCAGTATGATGGCTACGGCAGGTACTTACAGCGGCAATACATTTACGGTCACCGACCTGACTGTGGGCGCTCATACGCTTTATTTCACCGTGACCGACCCCGCCAATGCGTGTCCGCGAACGGTAGGGATTAATGTGACGGTCAATCCCGCCAGCGTCGGCGGAACGGTGGGTGCCGCCCAAACTATTTGTGCAGGTACATCGCCCGCTGATTTGACCCTCACGGGCAATGCGGGCAACGTGGTCAAATGGCAAAAATCAACCGATTTGGCCTTCACTTCACCGACTGACATCGCGGGTACGAGCACAACCCTCACGGGTGCCACCATCGGTAACCTAACGGCCAATACGTACTTCCGCGCTGTGGTCAAAAACGGGGTGTGTGACGAAGTTAATTCCGAAGCAGTTTTGATTACGGTCAACCAGCAGGAAATCAATCTCCAAGGAGGTTCTCCCCTCACCAATATCCCCGATGGTGACAACACGCCTACGGCGGCCAAAGGGACTGATTTTGGAAGTTTTGAGGTGATTGGTAATGTAATAAAAACATTTACCGTACAAAATACAGGTAGCTCTCCCCTCAATATCAGCAGCATTGTTTCCAACAATGGGCTGTTCGTCGTGAGCGGCTTAACGCTCCCCGCAACTATAACGGCAGGCGGTTCGGCTACTTTCACGGTTACCTTTTCGCCCACCGCAACGGGCGTCCAGAATGCCACCATCACTGTCAACAACAATGATTGCGACGAAGCGGTGTATGATTTTGCCGTAACCGGCAATGCTGTTTGCCCTGCCATTGTCATCAATGCACCTAGCCTTACGCAATCCACCTGCACCACTCCTACGGGGACCATTATGGTCAACGCCACGGGTAGCGGCACGTTGGAGTACAGCATCGACAACGGCAGCAATTGGCAAAGCAGTGCCACTTTCGGCGACCTTGCCGCTGGCAATTACAACATCAAAGTACGTTCTCAGGCTTTTCCTACGTGCACAACGACATACGCCAGCAACCCCGTGGTGATTACCCTGAAGACTCCTCCTTCGGTGGATGCGGGTAGCTGCAAATTTGTGTACAATGGCTACGGCAGCAATTGTACCAATCTAACCGCCTCGGCCACGGGTGTCGCGGGTGGATTTACGTACAGTTGGTCGCCTGGAAATCTATCGGGTGCTACGGTTCAGGTATGTCCTACGGTTACAACCACTTACACCGTTACGGTGACCGATGCCAACGGCTGTACCTCCACCGACGAGGTGACGGTAGAAGTGATTGACGTACGTTGTGGCAATTCCAATGCCGTCGAAAAAGTGCTGGTTTGTTTTGGAGGCAAGTCGCTCTGCGTAGCTCCCACGGCCGTACCTGCCCTTCTGGCCAATGGAGCCACGTTGGGAGCCTGCGGTATCACGCCTTGTGGCACCCAAAGCAACGCCCGCATCGGCGTGGAGTCTGACGAAGCAACGCGCCCAACGGTCCTGATGATGCAAGTGTATCCCAATCCGACCGCAGGTTTGGTAACGGTTGATTTGCGCAATGTCAGCAAGGGATTGGCACGGATTGAAGTGGTAGATTTGATTGGTCGGCCATTGGTGCAAAAGACCGAGCAGATGAACGAAGGAGCCAACCAACTCTCCTTTGATTTCAAGCACCTGCCCGACGGGCTATACCTGATTCGTTGCCGCGACAGCCAAAACCACGAAGCAGTCGTAAAAGTCAATAAGTTGTAAAACAATTCATTGTATTCTCCGGAAGCAAAAGCGCTTTCGGAGAATACTTTAATGTTTAACCCGCTATGTATGAGTGGGTTGTTTTTTAAAAAGTTTAACAAAATGAAATATCTTCTCCAAATCGGCTGTATATTTGTTATGCTCAGCGCATGTACTGCATCGCAGGGTGAAAATACGGATGAAAACGCCCAGCCTGACTTAGCCCAAATCCGTACCGATATTGAAACCCTAGAAAACAATTGGGCTATAGCGGTTAATACCAAGAATATCCCCGAGCTCATGGCTTTCTACGCCGACGATGCCGTGTCGATGCCCGACGATTCGCCCATGCTGGTTGGGAAAGAGGCCATCCGCCAGTTTCAGGAAAAGCAAAACCTCACCCAAAAATTGACCCATTCGTTCGAAACCATCGAGGTATTTTCGGAAGGAAAGCAAGTGTTGGAAGTAGGTAAAACCACCATGAAAGACTCGACGGGGAAAGTGGTAGGCAGTGGCAAATACATGGCCCTCTTTGAAAAACGCGGCCGGGAGTACTTGTGCATCCGAGAGATGTACAACGATGATAGCAAGTAAGAAGAGCTGATGGTTGCCCTTTGCAAACTAAGAATCAGTGTGAGATAAAGTGTTGGGAATTGAACAATTAATCAAATCCATTTGATGAAAACAACCCCTAAATCCTATCCCCTGTATCCCAACCTCGGTTATTGGTTTTTGCTCATCATTCTGTTAGTTTTCGGGGGCTTTTATCACACGTATTTTTCGGTATTTTTTGAACCCAAGGCCACTATTATCCACGTTCATTTTGGACTGATGGCGGTGTGGGTCATCATGCTTATCGTTCAGCCGTTTTTGATTAAATACAAAAAAAAAGTGTTGCATCGGAGGGTGGGGAAAGCCAGTTATGTGCTGCTCCCACTTCTCTTGATTTCGGCTTTTTTGATGGCCAAACACGGCTATTTCGTGTACATGGACACGATTGCGAAAGAGGCCGTCAAGGGAATTCCGAAATACACCCAAGAAGAGTTACTGCATCTGTCGGCCAAATACCAAGCTTTGTCCATGTTTTATATGTTTTGGTTAGGCTTATTTTATACTTTGGCCATTATCAATCGCAAAAGCACGTATGTGCATGCCCGTTACATGTTAGCGGCAGCTTTGACCGTGCTTGGGCCTACGGTAGACCGGATTTGGTTTATGGTGGTAGGCATTTCCGTCTTTCCTTTGGGAATACCTGTCGAAACCTTAGCCTATGCGCTGATTATCATCATTTTAATTTATCTTCTGTGGCTCGACTACAAGGCGGGGCGCAACACCAAAACGCTTGAGATTTGCCTCGTCATTTATTTCATCAGCCAAGGGCTGTATTATATTGTACAGGACATGGTTTGGTGGGAGCAATTTATTACGTTTATTATGGGCGCAGAACCACGCTGAAAATACCTCCAAAAGGAGGTGTTTTTGTTGAAAAATGTGCAAAAAATAGGCTTTTCAGTGTATTGCAAAAGATTGATAATCAGAGATAAAAATAGATAAATTGGGGGATATTATAGGGCTTTTTTAGGTCGATGGAACAATACACTAACTTTTTGCAACAATACACTAAGTTTCTGCAACAATAGACTAAAGCCGTCAATTGTAAGCCCACTATCTTTGAGTCAGCTTTTAAGTCTATCACTTTACCCTAAATCTTCCTCTACCAATGAAAAATGTTAAACATTTTGTGCTCTTTGTTGCCGTTTTATTGAGCAACCTTTCGCTGCTGGCTCAAAATCAAGAGCCTTCCTTTTTTATTGTCGAAACAATGAAAGTCACTCCTGGTATGGATGCCCAATACCTCAAAGCCGAACGCGAGGTATGGAAACGCATTCACCAGGAGCGCATCAAACTTGGCCTGATTACTTCGTGGAGCTTGTATGCCGTCAGGATGCCAAGCGGCACCGACCGTCTTTATGATTATGTCACCGTAACGGTGGTTCAGGGATGGAAAAAGGTGGAAAACCCATACGGAAATATGCTCGCTGGAGATGTCGAGAAGTTGTTGACCAAAGAACAGCTTGCCATTGCGAACGAAACTGGAAAACTGCGTAATCTGACCCAAAGCAACGTGTTTTACGGCGTTGATTTTGTAGCCGCCGACCCTAAAGCCACTACACTCGCCAAGTATCAAATGATCAATTTCATGAAAGTAAAAGATGAAAAGGCCGAGGAGTATTACAACATGGAAACCAAATTGGTGAAACCGATGCACGTCGAAATGATGAAAACGGGTGGACGCGCGGCGTGGGGGCTTTACAGCCGCGTTTTGGGCGGAGAAGGGCAACCTTTTAACTACGTCACTTCTGATTTTTATAACAAGTGGGAAGACATGGCTGCTGCTTCCGATTTTCAAAAAATCTTAGCAAAAGTACATCCCGGTATGACCGCCAAAGCCTACGAAAAAAAGATTTTTGACGCCCGGAGTATGGTAGGGCAGGAGTTGTGGGAGTTGCTAGATTCTGCACGCTAATCGGTTGAACATCAAGTTTATTCATTGGGCATTGTTTGTCGTCAAATTTTGATGCACAAATGATGCCCAAGGTTACTCAAAATACGTAATCGGGCCAACGAAAATGCTAAAAGTCGTCGTTGGTTTCGAAGGTTTCAGTTTGAATTTCGCCCCTCGGGAGCGTACAGAATTTCATTATTCACTTATTGAAGCCCTTACAAAAATGAAAACCTCTATTCTTCAAGTTATTTGCATTGTATCGGTTTTGTTTTTTATAAGCAAACCTGTTTCTGGGCAAATGCAAATTTTAGGAAAAGTTGCCGATAAGGTAGGCAAACCGCTGTCCTTTGCCAATATTTTAGTCTTTAATGTTCAAGATTCTTCTTTTGTAAAAGGAGATATTGCCAAAGAAGACGGTTCATTCACGATTCAAAATATCAAAGAAGGTGCTTATTTCTGTGAAGTGAGCATGCTTGGTTTTTCTAAAAAAAATACAACTTTCTTTCAACTGATTCCACAGGCCCCAACGATGGATTTAGGAGTGGTTGCTTTAACAGAAAATACGGAATTAAACACCGTTGAAATCGTTGCCAAAAAGCCGCTGTTTGAGCAAAAAATTGACCGCCTTGTGATAAATGTTGAAAATTCAATCACCTCTGCAGGCAGTACTGCACTGGATGTTCTCGAACGCTCTCCGGGCGTGATGGTGAATCGTCAGGACAACACAATTTCTCTTTCTGGCAAGAGTGGCGTGGTGGTCATGATCAATGGTAAACTCAATTACATGAGCTCCGATGCTGCGGTACAAATGTTGAGCGGAATGAGTGCTGGGAGCATTGAGAAAATCGAATTATTGTCTACGCCGCCTTCCAATTTAGACGCCGAGGGCAATGCTGGGTACATCAATATCCTTCTGAAAAAAAATCAAAATGAGGGTTTTAGTGGCTCGTATGCATTTACGGCGGGTTATGGCAGGGGCACTGTCGGAAACGGTAGTTTCAACCTGAACTATAGACACAAAAAAATAACGATTTATGGCTCCTACGACTACGTGCATTTGGGTCAGGAGCAAAACAGTCGGACGTATCGGCGCATTATGTTGGGAAATAATTTACTGGAAACGGAGACTTCTGCCCTGCGGCATCCCAGCGATAATAACCATAATGTGCGGATTGGGCTTGATTATCAGCTAGATGCCAAGACAATGGTGAGCCTTGCAGTGTCGGGTTTTTCTAAAAAATACGCCATGAATAACACGCTCAACGAATCAACCCTTTCACGAAATAACGTGGTAGATACACTGATTCGTCTCAAAATCAATGAGGTTAATCTTTGGAAACACGTTGGCGCAAGTTTTGGGGTTCAGCGTATTTTACGTGAAAATGAGGCACTGTCATTTGGGGTCGATTATTTGCATTATGACAACGATCAACCCGTCAATTACAACAATACGTGGTTTGATGGTAAAAACAATTTACTATTCAATCAAACGGTGCGCAGTACCAAAATCACACCCATCAATTTTGGGATTGTGAAAATGGATTATAGCCGAGATTTTGGCAAAAAAGGGAAGTTAGAGATGGGCGTGAAGGCCGTAATGTCTCAATTTAAAAACAATGTAGGCGTTGAAACGCTCATGTTTAATGCGTGGAAAGCCGACCCTGATTTCACGGCTAAATACAGATTGAAAGAAAGTATCGGCGCCGCATATACTTCGTATGAAACGAAATGGGGCCCCAAAACCACGGTGAAGGGTGGCCTGCGTTTTGAATACACGCAATCGAATTTGGGCTCAGAAGAAGTCCCCAATATCGTTGACCGTAAATACGGACGATTATTTCCAAGCCTGTTTCTGACGCATGATTACAATAAAAATAAAACGTTGAGCTTCTCGTACAGCCGCCGCATTACGCGCCCTACGTTCAAGGATTTGGCACCGTTTACTTTTTTTATTGACCCTAATACTTTTCTGTCGGGTAATGCGGCTTTGCAACCTGCCATCTCCGACAACTTAAAAGCCGATTATCGTTTCAAAAGCACCTTGTTTAGTTTGCAATATAGCTACACTTCGAGTCCTATTGCGGGTTTTCAGGCGCGCTTAAAACCGGGCAGCAACAAACTCTATTATGTGGCTGAAAATCAAAAAAACTTGCAAACGTATTCGTTGACCATCGGGCAGCCTTACAGCCCCGTTAAATGGTGGACAACGTACACCAATCTTGCGGGAGTATTCAGCGTAGTAAATGCTTATAACAACGGATATTTGGTAACGGTCAAATTTCCGAATGTGACTTTATACAACGTACAGACGTTTAGTTTGACCAAAAAAGTCACTTTGGAAGTATCTGGTTATTACAATTCAGGTGGGTTGTGGGGCATTTCTAAAATGAAAGCATTTGGAGAATTAAATGTCGGTTTACAAAAGAGAATGGGTAAGGATGGGGGGAAACTGAGCATCGGCTACGATAACATTTTCAATTCATCAATCTATCGGATTAACTTGAATTTGCCCGAACAGCAGCAGTATTTTGAAACAAGACTGCAATTTACCCAGCCCAAATTCAAAATATCTTGGTCACAAAATTTTGGTAACCAGAAAATGAAAGCCGCCGCCAAAAGAGCAGAAGCAGAAGAGAAAGCGCGCGTGGAGTAAGTGTGTACCCATGACCTACAAACATTCTTTTACCCTAATTTTACTACCTCCTCTACCATGAAAAGAAGAACATTTTTAAAAAGTACAGCTTTATCAGCTATTGCAGTATCAGCCACTGGTTTTGTACGTCCAGAAGGCGACCGATACGTGGGCGATTGCGAAACTACCTCCGACATTTTAGGGCCTTTTTATCGGCCCGATAGCCCTGTCCGTAGCAATTTGGTCGTTAAAGGAGAAAAGGGAGAGTTGGTGGAATTGGTGGGTAAAATCAAGCACCAAGATTGCACAACTCCCTACAAAAACGCCAAAATTGAACTGTGGCATTGCGATGGAAATGGGGTTTACGACAACGCTACCTCGGAGTTCAGATACCGTGGCACAGCCTTTTCTGACGAAAACGGCAATTATTCCTTCCAAACGATTTTGCCCGTTGCGTATGATGCGGGTGGGGGCCAAATCAGACCTGCCCATTACCACATGATGATTACCGCCGAAGGTTACCAATCTTTGGTGACGCAGCTCTACTTCAATGGCGACAAGCACATCGAGAAAGACGCTTACGCCAACTCCGATTTTGCCAAAAAAAGAATCCTGAAAGTAACTGATTCGGGCAATGCAAAGAAGGTGTTTTACGATGTTTCAATGGCAAAAATCATGATGGCTGACCCAGTGTCAATTGATAGATTATTAGGTACTTATGTAAACAAAGAAGATAAAACCAAAAGCAGAGAATTTTTCAAAAAGAACAACGCGCTTTGGCTAAAAAATGAAGTGTTCGGTGAAGAATACCGCTACATTGGCAATAATACGTTCGACTACGCAGGAATGCCCAAAGGAATGTTTGAAACCTACACTTTTGAGCTATTAGGGGCGGGAGGCGTTAAATGTACATTGAATTTTATGTACGAAAACAATCAAAAAGGAACGATAGAGTATTGGAAAGGGTAGCCACCCTGCTAAGGCCATATCAACTTTAAAACGGAGCTGTCGAAATCGTATTGCCGAAGCGACCGGTCAGCACAGGCAAAAAATAAATAACTCAAAACAATGAAAAACAGTAACTTTTTCCTTTCTGCAACCGTAGCAGTTGCTATTTCTTTTTTAACAATCGGGTGTAATTCGCCCGCTACTGACACCACAACCAAATCTGTTGCGGAGACTACCGAACAAGCAGTGACCAAGCCAGACATGGCAGTCATAAAAACCGAAATACAAGCCTTAGAAACGGCTTGGGCTGCCGCCGACAATGCCCGTGATGTGCAGGCACTGCTGGCTTTTTATGCCGATGATGCCGCGAGTTTGTCCAATAATGCGCCAATGGTCGTAGGCAAAGCGGCCCTTCAAAAAGACATTGAGGCAAACTTTGCCAAAAAAGCCAAAGGTGCCACGAGTATCTATGAAGTTTTGGATGTATTCGGCAATGAAAATACTGTGACGGAGGTGGGCAAATCGACGGTCAAAGATGCCTCTGGAAAGGTGATTTCCACGGGTAAGTACATGGCAATCTGGGAAAAGCGTGACGGAAAATACCTGTGCGTACGCGATATTTACAACGATGACGTGAAAGCGAAGTAATCAGCAAAGGGTTTTACTGAGAAGGTCTTTTGCGGTCTCAGTAAAACCTATTATTCAAGCAAAACGCAATAACCGCCCACACCGCAGGAATTACTCCACCCCCTTAGCCCGGGCTATCGTTTCAGATTTTAGCAGTATTAACTCATGTTCGACAAATTATTTGGAAAATCTTTTTTCGACAACGGAATTTCTACATTGCCTACTATCACACTTTTAGAATTGAATTTCTCAACTTTGTTTTTATTGACAATAAAAGCTCGGTGGATTTGTATAAATGATAATGACGGAAGAACTTTAAGAATCTGCTCAATGGTCGAGCGACATTTATAGGTCTTTTTATCGGTGTGAAATAGCAAATAGTTACCTTCAGATGTGATATAGTTGATGTCTTCTATTGGCAATGCCACCTTGTATTCACCATCTTTTACCAAAATTGTAGGTTTGGGTTTGTCTTCTTTGGCAGATTTGATAATTGCCAATTCGACAGAGGCAACCAAGTCGCTGTTTTTGAAGGGTTTTGTTAAGTATGAATAGGGTGAAGTTGCTACGGCTTCGCTGATAACTTTTGCGTTTTCGTAGGCGGTCAGATAAATAAATGGTACTTTTTGTTTGTTTTGAATGAGCTTTCCCAAGCTGATACCGTCCATTTCGCCATCGCCAAGGTTGATGTCGAGAATGGTGAGGTCAACCAATTCTTTATTGAGAATCTTCAAGGCTTCATCGGCATTTTTTGCTTCCAAAACCTGATAACCATTTTCTTGAAGAATCTTCTTGGTGAGTCTTCTATTCAGATAATCGTCTTCTACGACTAAAATTACCTTTGGATTCATCTTTAAAAATAGATTTTCAGTTCGAAGCCTTTTTTGAGGTATGTTTCTATTTTACCATTGAGTTGGTCAATCAAACCTTTCATTATTTCTACGCCAAGCCCTTTGGTTTCTACATTTACAAAATCAAAACCTTCGCCATTGTCAATGTATTGTAGGCAATTCTTTTTTGAATGTGTGTCATACCTAATTTCGATATCGATGATGCCATTTTGCTGGTTTTTGAAGGCATGTTTCATGCTATTGCTGACCAATTCGACGATTATCAGACCTAGAGGCAAAGCCTTTGTAATAGATAAAATTTCAACTTCGCAAGTGATAAACAAATTCACATTTTTAAATTTGTTATCATACGAGTCTTTGACGAGTTCGGAGAGGTCTGTTATGTATCTTTTCAAATCAACATCATTGACACTATCGGTTAAATTTAATTTTTTATGAAGCAGAGCTATCGAATGAATCCGATTTTGGTTGCTCTTAATCAAGTCGTCAATATTGCTATAATTAACTGATTCTTTCTGGATTTCTAAGATACTGATAACGTACTGCAAGTTATTTTTTACTCGGTGTTGCAACTCAGAAAGCAGCATTTGCTTCTGCTCCATTGTTTTTTCAATTTCATCTTTTTGAAGGCTTATTTCTCTGTTTTTATCCTTCAAAATAGCCACACCTTTTTGTTTTTGACGGTTGTTTCGTATCAAAATCAATGTCAGCAAGCCTAAAGAAATGAGAAATCCGATGAGTGCATTCTGCCTTATTGAGTTATCGTAATCTTTTTTTGCTTCTTTTAAATCTCGCTCACGTTGTTGTATAGTGTTTACAATATTTTGTGTCTGAATAATTCTTGTAGCCGTATAAAGGCTATCATTAGTAGCATTCAAAATTTTTAAATAACTGATGGCCTTTGATGGATTTTTATGTTCATATATCTCAGCTAAAAGTTTTGCGGCACTTGCCGTCAGTACTAAATTTTTAAATTTTTTACCCCCATTTAAGGCTTTTTCGGCATAAAAAATAGCTGAGTCTGGTTGATTGATTTCATGAAAAACGCCTGCTAAATCAACCGATTGTTCTGATTCTAAAAAAGGATTCCCAAATTTGTTCGAAAAACTCATTGCGATTTTTAAGTATTGCAATGCTTCTGCATAGTTTTTTCGTTTTTTTTCTACTCTGCCCATTATTGCATTTGCATACGATACCTCTATGGGGATATTCAGTTTTCGGCAATTAATATCTATTATTTTCGAATATTTCATTGCAGAATCGTATTCATTTAGGTTTTCGTAAACCTCACCAATATTATGGTAAATCAGCCATTTTCCGTTATTGGGCAAAGAATCAATTTCGGGGTGATTATAGGCTTTCAATAGCCATTCCAGCCGCTGTTTACTATCTTGTTGTTTTTCATAAACGAGTGCTATCAAATTATAAAATACGACTTCTAATTTGGGGTATTTGGTTTGACTTATTTTCAAACCTTCGTAAGCAGCCTGCATACCATTTTGCCAGTCGCCTGTAATGGTTGATACAAAGCTTAACGCCTGCATAGAGACCAATTCGCCGTAGGTGTATTTGAGTTTTCGGGCGAGCGTAATTGCCTCAGTTGCATACAACACCGCCTGACGAGGCTCTGTCATGGTATGATACCTTGCCAAACACCATAAGCTAATGACTCTATTGGTGTCTTCTTTAAAAACCGTCAGATTTTGTTTCAATCTATCGACCTCTTTCGTGGGCAGACTAAGCGGCTGTGCAAATACTGACGTAGCATAAGTCGTGATGAATAAAATTGATATTTTAAGAAGGCTGTTGAGCATGATTGCTTGGATAACAGGAAAACATAAATTCACCTTTACCATCAAAATGATTGAAAATAAAGGTGAATTTATGCGTTTTTTAATAAATCTTCCTGCTTTGTTGCAGGATTCTATTTATTAATCTTTCAGACCATAAAACTCCTTCACCGCATTGTAATCGGAGAAATCTACAGCCGCCTGACGGGCATTGCGGAGGGAGTTAGCTTGGATGATAACGATTCGCATTCTAGCTGAAAGCGCTGCTGAAGCAGCTACCTT